>NZ_JBSFHC010000015.1:0-217039 GCF_053596835.1 Streptomyces sp. NPDC001606 | reverse complement strand
GGCTGGACTGGTACAACTACCACCGACCCCACACCGGAATCAGCGGCCAAACACCAGCCAGCCGCGTCACCAACCTGTCCGAACAGCACACCTAGTCTGTTCGCGTGGCGGACGAGACGAGGGCGGAGGCCTTCCACGCGGAACACGGCTGGCGGTCGGCGACCGAGGCGGCGCTGTACGGGCCCGGCGGTTTCTACCGGCGCCCGGAGGGCCCGGCCGGCCACTTCCGTACCTCGGTGCACGCGTCCGCGCTGTTCGCGCAGGCCGTGGCCCGGCTGCTGTGCCGGGTCGACGAGGCGCTGGGGCGGCCCCCGGTGCTGGACTTCGTCGATCTGGGAGCCGGCCGGGGCGAGCTGGTCTCCGGGGTGCTCGCCGCCCTGCCGGCCGAGGTGGCGGCCCGCGCGCGCGGGTACGCGGTGGAGATCGCCGACCGCCCGCCCGGCCTGGACGCGCGCATCGCCTGGCTGAGCGAGCCCCCGGCCGCCGTGACCGGGCTGCTGTTCGCCAACGAGTGGCTGGACAACGTGCCGGTGGACGTCGCCGAGGTGGACTCCGCGGGCGTGCCCCGGCGGGTCCTGGTCGCCGCCGACGGCTCCGAACGGCTCGGCGAGCCGGTGACCGGGCCGGACGCGGACTGGCTCGCCCGCTGGTGGCCGCTGCCGACCGAGGAGGGGCTCCGCGCGGAGATCGGCCTGCCCCGCGACGAGGCGTGGGCGGCGGCCGTGCGCCGGATGGTGCGCGGGCTCGCGGTGGCCGTGGACTACGCGCACACCCGGGACACGCGCCCCCCGTTCGGCACGCTCACCGGCTTCCGGGAGGGGCGCGAGACGGCTCCCGTGCCGGACGGGTCGTGCGACATCACGGCACATGTGGCGCTGGACGCGTGCGCGGCGGCACCCACGGCGCCCGGAGCGGATACACGCCCCGGCGCGCGCCTTCTCCCCCAGCGCGCCGCCCTGCACGCCCTCGGCCTGACCGGCGCACGCCCCCCGCTCGCGCTGGCCTCCACCGACCCCGCGGCCTATGTGCGCGCCCTCGCGAGCGCCGGGGAGGCCGCCGAGCTGACCGCCGCGGGCGGCCTGGGCGACTTCGGCTGGCTGCTCCAGCCGGTCGGCATCCCGGACCCGCTCGCCTGAGACCGGCCCCGCTGCGGGTTACTTGTCGATGTCCCCGACCACGAAGAACATCGAGCCCAGGATGGCCACCATGTCCGCCACCAGCGTGCCGGGCAGCAGCTCGGTCAGCGCCTGGATGTTGTTGTAGGACGCCGAGCGCAGCTTCAGCCGGTACGGGGTCTTCTCGCCCTTGCTGACCAGGTAGTAGCCGTTGATGCCGAGCGGGTTCTCGGTCCACGCGTAGGTGTGCCCCTCGGGCGCCTTCAGCACCTTCGGCAGCCGCTGGTTGATCGGCCCGGGCGGCAGCTCGGCGAGCCGGTCCAGACAGGCGTCGGCGAGGTCCAGCGCGTTGTGGGTCTGCGCCAGCAGGCACTCGAAGCGGGCCAGGCAGTCGCCCTCGTCGCGGGTGACGACCTTCAGCACGTCCTGGAGGTCGCCGTACGCCAGGTAGGGCTCGTCGCGGCGCAGGTCGAAGTCGACGCCCGAGGCGCGCGCGATGGGCCCGCTCACGCCGTAGGCGTGCACGATCTCGGGCGTCAGCTCCCCCACCCCGCGGGTGCGCCCCCGGAAGATCTCGTTGCCGAGCACCAGGTCGTCGAAGACGTCCATGCGCGAGCGCACTGCGGCCACGGCGCCGCGCGCGCGGGTGGCCCAGCCGGCCGGCAGGTCCTCCTTGAGGCCGCCGACGCGGTTGAACATGTAGTGCATGCGGCCGCCGGAGACCTCCTCCATGACGTTCTGGAGGACCTCGCGCTCCCGGAACGCGTAGAACATCGGCGTGATCCCGCCGAGCTCCAGCGGATAGGAGCCGAGGAACATCAGGTGGTTCAGCACCCGGTTCAGCTCGGCGAGCAGCGTGCGCGTCCACACCGCCCGCTCGGGCACCTCCATGCCGAGCATCCGCTCCACGGCGAGGACCACGCCCAGCTCGTTCGAGAACGCCGACAGCCAGTCGTGGCGGTTGGCGAGCATGATGATCTGCCGGTAGTCGCGTGCCTCGAAGAGCTTCTCGGCGCCCCGGTGCATATAGCCGATCACCGGTTCCGCGCGCACGATGCGCTCCCCGTCCAGCACCAGCTTGAGCCGCAGCACGCCGTGCGTGGACGGGTGCTGAGGGCCGATGTTGAGCACCATGTCGGTGCTCTCGGCCGCGCCACCGATCCCGACCGTGGTCTCCGTCGTAGGAGTCATGGCCCCAGTTTCCCTTACGTACGCTTGGCCCATGGAAACGGGGAGCCTGGAAGAGGGGGCGGCGGCCGCTGACGAGCCGCTGTGGCGGGGGCTGCCGCCGGGCCTGCTGCGCGTACGCCGACTGCTGCTGGTGGTGTGGACGGGAGTGCTCGCGCTGGCCACGGGGCTGCTGCTGGGCCTCCTGGTGGGGCCCGGGTGGGCGGCCTGGGCGCTGCTGCCGGCGGCGTTCGCCGCGTGGTGCTGGCGGCTGCTGGAGCGCAACTGGCGGTCGTGGCGGTACGCGGAGCGCGCCGACGACCTGCTGATCAGCCGCGGGGTCCTGTGGCGCGAGGAGACCGTGGTGCCGTACGGCCGGATGCAGCTGGTGGAGGTCACCTCCGGGCCGGTGGAACGGCGCTTCGGGCTGGCCACCGTGCAGCTGCACACCGCGGCCGCCGCCACCGACGCGACCATCCCCGGCCTGGACCCGGCCGAGGCGGAACGGCTGCGCGACCGCCTGACCGAGCTGGGCGAGGCCCGATCGGCCGGCCTGTGACCGCCCCGGACCCCGGTGCGGGCATAGCGGAGGAGCGCGCGCCGGCGGCCGAGCGCCGGCTGCACCCGGTCACGCCGTTCCGGCGGGCGTGGGCGCCGGTCGCCGTCGTCATCGGCTGGGCCGTGCACGACCCGACCAGCGCCCAGGAGCAGCTGAGACAGCTGACGGGCACCATGCTGGCGCTGGGGCTCGCGGTGCTGGTGCCGGTGGCCGGCCTCTACGGCTTCCTGTCCTGGTGGTTCACCCACTTCGCGGTCACCGACACCGAGCTGCGCATCCGCACGGGACTGCTGTTCCGGCGCACCGCGCACATCCGGCTGGAACGCATCCAGGCGGTGGACGTGTCCCGTCCGCTCCTCGCACGCGTGGCCGGCGTGGCGAAGCTGCGGATCGACGTCGTCGGCACCGAGAACAAGGACGAGCTGGCCTTCCTGGGCGAGCGGGAGGCGCGCGCCCTGCGCGCGGAGCTGCTCGCGCGCGCGGCGGGCTTCGGACCGGAGACGGCGCGCGAGGTCGGCGAGGCGCCCGCCTACGAGCTGCTGCGCGTGCCCCCGCGCGTGCTGGTGTTCTCGCTTCTGCTGACGGGCGCCACCTGGGGCACGCTGTGCGCCGCCCTCGTCGTCCCGACCGTGCTGTGGCTCACCACCCACAACCTGTGGACCGTCCTCGCCAGCGCCCTGCCGCTGCTCGGCGCGGCCGGCGCGAGCAGCGCGGGGCGGTTCGTCACCGAGTTCGACTGGACGGTGAGCGAGTCCCCGGACGGGCTGCGCATCGACCACGGGCTGCTCGACCGTACGCACGAGACCGTGCCGCCCGGCCGGGTGCAGACCGTGCGGCTCGTCGAGCCGCTGCTGTGGCGGCGATGGGGGTCCCCCCGCGCGAGCGAAGCCGAGCGTGGGGGAGGCTGGGTACGGGTGGAGCTGGACGTGGCCGGATCCAAGAACTCGGTGCTGATACCGGTCGCTCCGCGCGCCGTGGCCGAGTCGGTCCTCGCGCGCATACTGCCCGGGGTGACGGTGCCTCAGGAGCTGGCGCGGCCGCCGCGGCGGGCCCGGTGGTGCGTGCCGGTGTGGTGGCGCGGGCACCGCCTCGCCGTCACCGGCACGGTGTTCGCCGCCCGCCACGGCCTGCTGCGCCGCCGGCTCGCGCTGGTCCCGCACGCCAAGGTGCAGAGCGTACGGCTCACCCAGGGACCCTGGGGGCGGCTGTGGGGGCTCGCCGACGTCCATGTGGACACCGGAGCCGACAAGACCGTCACCGCCCGCCTGCGGGACGCCGAGGACGCCGTCCGCCTGCTGCGGGAGCAGGCGGAGCGGTCCCGCACCGGCCGCCGGGACGCCCGCCCGGACCGCTGGATGACCGGATGAGACCCGTGGGCGGCCGGACGGTCCGGTGAGCCTCAGGAAGCCGCGGTGCGCAGCCTCTGTACGTCGATCTGCTCGGTCTCGTCGTGCGCCGTCAGGTCGATGACCTGGCCGACGGCCGGCGACTGCGCCCCGGCCGACTTGTAGGCGGCCTCCGCCTCCGCCTTGTGCACGGCGAGCGCCTCCTGGCCGACGACGTCGGCGAGGT
This sequence comes from Streptomyces sp. NPDC001606, assembly GCF_053596835.1. Taxonomy (NCBI): domain Bacteria; kingdom Bacillati; phylum Actinomycetota; class Actinomycetes; order Kitasatosporales; family Streptomycetaceae; genus Streptomyces; species Streptomyces sp. NPDC001606. The sequence goes on along the minus strand of NZ_JBSFHC010000015.1, from coordinate 212,626 downwards.
CCTCGTTCTGCACGGAGTCCAGCGCCGCCTTCGGGGTGCTCTTCTGGGTGCCGAAGAAGTCGAAGCCGCCCTCGGCGACCGGGCGCCGCGCGGGCGTGGCCGGTACGACGGCCACCGCGGTCGGCACGGCGAGGTGCCCGGCGGGGGCCTGCCCGGCAGGCTTGTCACCCTCGGCAGGCGCAGCGGCGTCGGCGGGCTCGGCCGGGGGAAGCGCCGGGAGAGCGACGGCAGCGGTCACGCGCGGGTGCCCGTCCTGTGCCGCGGTGTGCTCCTGCGCAGCGGCCGGCGTCACGCCTGCGGCGGCCTGTTCCCCTTTGGCGGCCCCTTGGGCGGCCGGACCGTCCTCCTGGGCCGCCGGGCCGTCCTCGACCGGTGTGTCCCCGGCCGGACGGTCCCCGGCCGGACGGTCCCCGGCCGGGCCGTCCTCGTCGGGGCCGTCCTCGTCCGGCGCGTCGGCGTCCGGGCCGGGCGCGCCGGCGTCCGCCTCGGCGCTCTCCTGCCCTCCGAAGCGCGCCAGCGCCGTCAGGGCCCGCAGGTAGAGCCGGGAGCCCTCGGGCGAGAACACCGCGTACGACTCCGGCTGCGCCTCGTCCGCGGCGCTCTCGGCGGACTTCTCGCCGCTTCGCGCAGGCGGCAGCGCGGGCGCCGCCCCGGGCACCGCGGCCTCTATCTCCAGCAGCCGGCGCCCTTCCAGGGCGCTCGCGCGCTCGGTCTCCGCAGTGGCGTACCGGCGCAGCAGGGCCGCGTGCTCGTTGCGCAGGCCCGCCAGCTCGGCACGCTTGGCGCGCAGCCGCTGCTCCAGCTTCGCGCGCAGCTCGCGGGACTCCTCGAGATCGGCCTCCAGCTCGGCGACCCGTTCCTCGAACCGCCACTCGTCACCGGCACGCGCGCGCGTGAGGTCGGCGACCTGCTTGCCCGCGTAGATGTCCCAGCGGCGCATCACGAACGCGCCGGTGACGGCCGTCACCGCGGCGACGGCGGCCAGCGCACGCACCGCCGCGGCCTCGGAGACCACCCAGGGACCCAGCGCGCAGACGATGGAGACACCGGCGATCGCCGACGGAGGCAACAGCCGGTGCAGAGGAGGGGAATGGCGGTGGCGTCCACGTGGCATGGCCAGAAACTTACCGCGCGTAGGCGAATCGCGGGCCCCCGCCCCGTAAAAACCCGGCCACGCAGCGGGGTTCACAGCGTGTCAGCCGTACGGCGGCTCAGCGGTCGGCGAGCCGGCTGCTCATCCATTGCAGCGTCGCCGGGATCTCGCGCCGCCAGGTGTTGAAGTTGTGCCCGCCGCTGTCGAGGATGATCGACGAGATCCGGGTCAGATGGGTGGCCTGCACCCGCTCTATGAACTTCAGCGTGGACTTGTAGTTGTGCTCGCCGACCTTGCTGCTGGTCACGAGCAGCGAGGTGTCCGGGGCGGCCTCGTGCTTGAGGAGCCAGAACAGGTTGGCGCGGCTCTCCAGGGTCTTGTCGCCGTGGAAGAGGTCACCGGTGGTCGGGTCGATCGGCGCCTTGTAGTACGGCGACAGGCCCGCGGCCGCCGCGTACACGCCCGGGTGGTGCATGGCGATCTTGAGCGCGCAGTAGCCGCCCGTGGAGTCGCCGATGAGACCCCAGCTGCCGGGCCGCTTGCCGACCCGGTAGTGGGCGAGCACCGCCTCCGGAAGATCGTTCGCAAAAAACGTTTCCGTCTGCGGCCCGCCCGGGATGTCGACGCACTCGGTGTCCCGCGGCGGCGCCACGGTCGGCCGCAGCATCACCAGGATCATCGGCTGCATCTTGCCGTCCTTGGCCAGCTGCTGCGCGGTGTGCGGATAGCGCAGCTTGTCCACCAGCGCCTGGGCCGTCCCCGGGTAGCCGGTCAGCACGACGGCCGCCGGGAACGTACGCGTGCGGTACTGCGGCTGGAAGTACTCCGGCGGCAGGTAGACGTACGCCGGTGTCACGATGTGGCTCTTGCGGCCGACGATGTCCACCTTCTGGATCTCCCCGCCCGCCTCCGGGCGCGAGCCGCTCTGGCCCGGCACGGACGCCGTGGAGACCACCTGGACGGGACCGCCGGTGCTGCCGTTGGCCGAGTGGTCGACCACCACCCCCTGGTCGGTCTCCGTGCCCAGCAGGTCCCCCCAGCTCGCGTAGAAGCCGAAGGCCTGGTTGACCGCGAGGCCCAGGCAAGCGAAGAGGGCCAGCTGGGTGGCAAGCAGCAGGCCGACACGCCCGGTGACGGTCCGCCAGCTCTGCCGGGCCAGCCGCGGCCACTGCCACACCGTGCCGACGAACAGCACAATGGCGAAGAGAACCGCCAGCAGCAGCACATTGTTGCTCGTGAGTCCCATGGCTCTTCCTGCCTGCGCTTTCCGCCCGTTGCCGCCCGCGCCTCGTCGCGCGGGCTTGCCCGGGGCTTTCCTCGGCCTTTGACCCGACTTTCCGGAGGGGAGTGAACCTCTCTCCCCGAGACACCGTCCTAGAGGGCGCAATGTCGCCGGATGCCCGCTCGGGCCCGGGTTCAAGGTCTCTCGCAGAACTACGGGATGCGATGTCTGTCAGGATAGATGGGGAAATGTCGGGCGGGGTTCCGAGCCGATCAAGCCGGGCGCGGCGCATACTGCGCGGCCCGCGTCCCGAGGCCGTACCCGCTCTGGTCGGCAGGGCCGCCACTCTCGTGGGCGTCCTGGACATCGCGGGCGGAGTGTTCCCGCGTTTCCGTCACAGTCGTATGCACGCCATGGCCGAGGTGCTCCCCGGCTCCTTCGGCCCCTTCGCCGCGGCGCTCTCGCTCAGCTCCGGCATCCTTCTGCTGCTGCTCGCGCACGGACTCAAGCGGCGCAAGCGCCGGGCCTGGCGCGCGGCGGTGGTCCTGCTCCCCGCCGGCGCGGTGGCGCAGTTCGCGTACCGGCACTCGGTCGTCGGCGCCCTCATCGCGCTGGCGCTGCTGGTGCCGCTGCTGGTCCACCGGAGCGAGTTCTCGGCCCTGCCCGACCCGCGCAGCCGGTGGCGCGCACTCGCGAACTTCATCCTCATGAGCGCCGGTTCCCTCGTGCTCGGACTCATCATCGTCAGCGTCCACCCGCACCGGACGATCGGCGACCCGAGCCTGGCCGATCGGCTGACGCACGTCGTCTACGGCCTGTTCGGCTTCGAGGGCCCGGTCGACTACCAGGGCAACACCTCCTGGACCGTCGCCATGTCCCTCGGCGCCCTCGGCTGGCTGACCGCGGTCACCACCATCTACCTGGCCTTCCGCCCCGAGCACCCGGCCGCCCGGCTGACCGAGGAGGACGAGGCCAAACTCCGTGCCCTGCTGGAGAAGCACGGCGGCCGCGACTCCCTCGGCCACTTCGCGCTGCGCCGCGACAAGGCCGTCGTCTTCTCGCCCAGCGGCAAGGCCGCCGTCACCTACCGCGTCGTCTCCGGCGTGATGCTCGCCAGCGGCGACCCGATCGGCGACGTCGAGGCCTGGCCGGGCGCCATCGAGCGCTTCATGGACGAGGCCAAGGCCCACTCCTGGACCCCCGCCGTGGTCGGCTGCTCGGAGACGGGCGGCGAGGTGTGGACCCGCGAGACCGGCCTGGACGCCCTGGAGCTGGGCGACGAGGCGGTGGTGGACGTAGCGGATTTCTCGCTCGCCGGACGCGCGATGCGCAATGTGCGCCAGATGGTCAAGCGCATCGAGCGGGCCGGCTACGAAACCCGGGTACGGCGTGTCCGTGACCTCGGCGAGACGGAACTGGAGCGGGTCCGCAGGGCGGCCGAGGACTGGCGCGGCACCGACACCGAACGCGGCTTCTCCATGGCGCTCGGCCGCATCGGCGACGCTGCCGACGGCGACTGCCTGATCGCCACCGCGCACAAGCAGGACGACGAGCCCGGCGAGTACGGCGACCTCAAGGCGATCCTGCACTTCGTGCCCTGGGGCACGGACGGCGTCTCGCTGGACCTGATGCGCCGCGACCGCAGCGCCGACCCCGGCATGAACGAGCTGCTGATCGTCGCCGCCCTCCAGGCCGCCCCGAAGTTCGGCATCGCCCGCGTCTCGCTGAACTTCGCCATGTTCCGCTCCGCCCTCGCGCGCGGCGAGAAGATCGGCGCCGGACCGGTGCTGCGCGCCTGGCGCGGACTGCTGGTCTTCCTCTCGCGCTGGTTCCAGATCGAGTCGCTGTACAAGTTCAACGCCAAGTTCCAGCCGCGCTGGGAACCGCGGTTCATCGTCTACCGCGCCACCGCCGACCTGCCCCGCATCGGCTTCGCCACCATGCAGGCCGAGGGCTTCGTCGACTTCGCCGTGCCGCTGCCGCGCTTCCTGCGCCGGCGCCGGAAGGCCGCCGCGCGCCCCTGCTCGCACGCCCTGGCCGAACGCGACGTACGAGCGGCCTGAGCCACGGCCCCGGACCGTGACCGCCACCCCCGGGACCGGCCCGGACGGAGACCCCACCCCCCACGGCACCGGGGGGTCTCCGCCCGGGCCGCCGCGCGTTGCGGCGGCCGCCTGGGCCTACGCTGAACGTATGAACAACCTCAGCGGGCGCGGCCGAGTGGCGGGCCTTCCGGCATGGGACCGGTGCGCGGTCATGGGTGTCGTGAACGTGACCCCCGATTCCTTCTCCGACGGCGGCCGCTGGTTCGACACGACCATGGCCGTCAAGCACGGCCTCGACCTGGTCGCCGAGGGCGCGGACCTGGTCGACGTCGGCGGCGAGTCCACCCGTCCGGGCGCCACGCGCGTGGACGAGGCCGAGGAACTGCGGCGGGTCGTCCCGGTCGTCCGCGGCCTCGCCTCCGAAGGCGTCGCCGTCTCCGTCGACACCATGCGCGCCTCCGTCGCCGAACAGGCCCTCGCGGCCGGCGCCGCCCTCGTCAACGACGTCAGCGGCGGCCTGGCCGACCCCGCGATGATCCCGGTGGTCGCCGACGCCGGCGCCCCCTTCGTCGTCATGCACTGGCGCGGCTTCCTCCAGGGCGGCAACGTCCGCGGCGCGTACGAGGACGTCGTCACCGAGGTCGTCGACGAACTGCACGCGCGCGTGGAGGCCGTTCTCGCGGGCGGTGTCGCCCCCGACCGCATCGTCGTCGACCCCGGTCTCGGCTTCTCCAAGGAGGCCGACCACGACCTCGTCCTCCTCGCCCACCTCGACCGGCTGCGGGCGCTCGGCCACCCCCTGCTGGTCGCCGCCTCCCGCAAGCGGTTCCTCGGCCGTGTCCTGGCCGGCCCCGACGGAGCGCCACCGCCCGCCCGGGAGCGGGACGCGGCCACGGCCGCCGTCTCCGCACTCGCGGCGCACGCCGGCGCCTGGGCCGTCCGCGTCCACGAGGTACGCGCCACCGCGGACGCGGTACGGGTCGCACGGGCCGTGGAAGGGGCGCGTACGACGGGACCCGCGCCGAGCGCAGAGGACGAGCGTGGGGCGGAAGGAAAGCGGTGAGCGCCCCCCACACCGACGTCGAACAGGTGGAGGCCGCCAACACCGCCTTCTACGAGGCACTCGAGCGCGGCGACTTCGAGGAGGTCACCTCCCTCTGGCTGACCCCGGCCGACCTGGGCGTGGACGAGGAGTACCACGATCCGGCGGACACCGGCGTGATCTCCTGCGTACACCCCGGCTGGCCGGTGCTCACCGGCCGCGGCGAGGTCCTCAGGTCGTACGCCCTGATCATGGCCAACACCGACTACATCCAGTTCTTCCTCACCGATGTGCATGTCTCCGTCACCGGCGACACCGCGCTCGTCACCTGCACCGAGAACATCCTCAGCGGCGGCCCCGCCCCCGAGGACGGCTCGGAGCTGGGCCCGCTCGTCGGCCAGCTCGTCGTCGCCACGAACGTGTTCCGGCGCACGCCCTCCGGCTGGAAACTCTGGTCGCACCACGCCTCACCGGTCCTCGCGGAGAGCGACGACGAGGACGAGAGCGACGGCGTGAACGGCGTGAACCCGGACGACGGCACCCTCGCCTGAGCGCGGGCCGGGCGGGTAGACGGACGGGGAAGTGGTTGGAATCACCTACCCCGGGGTAGGAGCGGCTACCAGCCCTGGCACGGCCGGGTTTCCCGGGGGAAACACGAGATGAACGCTCGTGGTCGGACACGGGCCCGTCCCCCCGTCGCCCGGCTGTGTCGGTGCCCGCAGGTAGATTCGTCCGTGGCCGGCGTACCGCCCGCACGTGGTACGGCCCGGCCGTTCCCGACGATTGCAGGAGTGATTCGCGTGGATCGTGTCGCGCTGCGCGGCCTCAAGGCCCGCGGGCACCACGGTGTGTTCCCCAAGGAGCGCGAGGAGGGCCAGACCTTCATCGTCGACCTCGTCCTCGGCCTGGACACCCGGCCGGCCGCGGCCGACGACGACCTGGCGAAGACCGCGCACTACGGCATCGTGGCCGAGGAGGTCGTGGCCGTGGTCGAGGGCGAGCCGGTGAACCTCATCGAGACGCTCGCCGAGCGGATCGCCCAGACCTGCCTGAAGCACGAAGGGGTCCAGGAGGTCGAGGTCTGCGTCCACAAGCCGGACGCGCCGATCACCGTGCCCTTCGACGACGTGACCGTCACCATCACCCGGAGCCGAGTATGACCCGACCTTTCGTCCAGGGTCACAGTGACCCGACCGTCCAGCCGGTGCCCGCCTCGGTCGTCGAGAAGGTGGACGCCGCCGACACCACCCTGCACAACCCCCAGTGGGCCGTCATCTCCATCGGCTCCAACCTCGGCAACCGCCTGGAGACCCTCCAGGGCGCCGTGGACGCGCTGGAGGACACCCCGGGCGTGCGCGTGAAGGCCGTCTCCCCGGTGTACGAGACGGAGCCCTGGGGCGTGGCGCCCGGCAGCCAGCCCTCGTACTTCAACGCGGTCGTGTCCCTGAAGACGACCCTGCCCCCCGCCTCGCTGCTGGAGCGGGCGCACGCCATCGAGGAGGCCTTCAACCGGGTCCGCGACGAGCGCTGGGGCCCGCGCACCCTGGACGTCGACATCGTCGCCTACGCCGATGTCACCTCCGACGACCCGCACCTCACCCTGCCCCACCCGCGCGCCCACGAGCGCGCCTTCGTGCTCGCCCCGTGGCACGACGTGGACCCCGAGGCCCAGCTGCCCGGCCGCGGCGCGGTGGCCGCCCTGCTGACGGCCGTCACCCGCGAGGGCGTGGCACCCCGCGAGGACCTGGAACTCCGACTGCCCGAATAGTCGTTAAGGTCAAGACGGCAAGGTCGGGAAGGCCGCGGTCCGGGGCGGTCCGGGGGAACTGAAGGGACACCGTGAGAGAGCTGCGCATCAGGGTGCTGGTCGGCGTGTTCGTCGTGGCCGGAGTCCTGTCCTGGGCGGGCGCCCGCCTCTGGAACTCGATCGGGACCCTGCCCAGTGTCCCGCTGGCCGCCCCCATCGTCCTCGCCCTGATCGCGGTGGTGCTGCTGGCGACGGCCCTCTCGCTGCGCAGCCGGCTGAAGGCCCAGCGCGAGCGCCGCCCCGGCGCCAAGGCCGTCGACCCGCTGATGGCCGCCCGCGCGGTCGTCTTCGGCCAGTCCAGCGCCCTGGTCGCCGCGCTCATCGCCGGTATGTACGGCGGCATCGGGGTCTTCCTGCTGGAGCTGCTGGACATCCCTGCCCGCCGCGACCAGGCCTTCTACGCCGGCTTCTCGGTCCTGGCCGGCATCGGCGTGATAGCGGCCGCCCTCTTCCTGGAGCGCGTCTGCAAGCTCCCGGAGGACGAGGACCAGGACCGCCCCGGCGCCGAACCGGCGGCCTGAGCCGCCGGTCCCCTCGCGGGGCGTTCAGCGCGCCATGATGAGGCTCATGGCCTCGTTCCGCGTCGCCGCGTCCCTGAGCTGACCGCGCACCGCCGAGGTTATGGTCTTCGCGCCCGGCTTGCGGATGCCGCGCATGGACATGCACATGTGCTCGCACTCGACGACCACGATCACCCCGCGCGGCTCCAGGATCTCCATCAGGGAGTCGGCGATCTGGGTGGTGAGTCGTTCCTGCACCTGCGGCCGGCGGGCGTAGACGTCCACGAGCCGGGCCAGCTTGGACAGGCCGGTGATCTTTCCGGTGCCGGACGGGATGTACCCGACGTGGGCCACTCCCCTGAAGGGCACCAGATGGTGCTCACAGGTGCTGTACACCTCGATGTCCTTCACCAGGACCATCTCGTCGTGGCCCAGGTCGAACGTGGTCGTCAGCACGTCCTCGGGCTTCTGCCACAGGCCCGCGAAGATCTCCTTGTACGCCCGCGCCACGCGCGCCGGCGTCTCCCTGAGGCCCTCCCGGTCCGGGTCCTCGCCGACCGCGATCAGCAACTCCCGTACGGCGTTCTCGGCGCGCTTCTCGTCGAACTCGCCGATGGGGCCCTCACCGTCCAGCGTCACCGGGTCGGTCATCTGGTTCCTCGCTCCTGTGCTGTCGCGCATGGCGGCGGCCATGCGTGCGTCTGCGGACATACGACGCCGCGCCCACCAGGCTAGAACCTGATGGGCGCGGCAGTCATTCCAGGCCGGTTTGGCCGAAAGCCGTCAGCTTTCGGGGCGGTCCTCCGGGGTCTGGTCCGTCAGCGGAGCGGACTCCGTGGCGGTGGACTTGACCGTGCTGATCGAGGCCGTCGAGCCGTTCGCACCGTTGGTCAGTGCCAGCTCCTTGGGGGAGAGCACCGGCGGGCGGGTGGACGGGGTACGGCGCGAGGAGCCGGTCCACGCGGGCCGCGGCGGGCGCTTGACGACGGGGGCGAAGATCTCGGCGATCTCCTCCTTGCCCAGCGTCTCCTTCTCCAGGAGGGCCAGGACCAGGTTGTCGAGCACGTCGCGGTTCTCGACCAGGATCTCCCAGGCCTCGTTGTGCGCGTTCTCGATGAGCTTCTTGACCTCTTCGTCCACCAGGGCGGCGACCTCTTCCGAGTAGTCGCGCTGGTGCGCCATCTCACGGCCCAGGAACGGCTCGCTGTTGTCGCCGCCGAACTTGATCGCGCCGAGCCGCTCGGTCATGCCGTACTGCGTGACCATCGCGCGGGCCAGGTTGGTGGCCTTCTCGATGTCGTTCGCGGCACCGGTGGTCGGGTCGTGGAAGACCAGCTCCTCCGCCGCGCGGCCGCCCAGCATGTAGCCGAGCTGGTCGAGCATCTCGTTGCGCGTGGTGGAGTACTTGTCCTCGTCCGGCAGGACCATCGTGTAACCGAGGGCGCGGCCCCGGGACAGGATCGTGATCTTGTGGACCGGGTCGGAGTTCGGCGAGGCCGCCGCGACCAGGGCGTGACCGCCCTCGTGGTACGCGGTGATCTTCTTCTCCTTGTCCGACATGATCCGGGTCCGCTTCTGCGGGCCGGCGACCACGCGGTCGATCGCCTCGTCCAGCGCCTTGTTGTCGATCAGCTTCTGGTCGCTGCGGGCGGTCAGCAGAGCCGCCTCGTTGAGGACGTTCGCCAGGTCGGCACCGGTCATACCGGGGGTGCGGCGGGCGACGGCGGCCAGGTCGACGTCGGGCGCGACCGGCTTGCCCTTCTGGTGGACCTTGAGGATCTCCAGACGGCCCTGGAGGTCCGGCGGGTCGACCGCGATCTGCCGGTCGAAGCGGCCGGGACGCAGCAGCGCCGGGTCGAGGATGTCGGGCCGGTTGGTGGCGGCGATCAGGATGACGCCGCCCTTGACGTCGAAGCCGTCCATCTCGACCAGCAGCTGGTTCAGCGTCTGCTCGCGCTCGTCGTGACCACCGCCGAGGCCGGCGCCGCGGTGACGGCCGACCGCGTCGATCTCGTCGACGAAGACGATGGCCGGGGCGTTCGCCTTGGCCTGCTCGAACAGGTCGCGCACTCGGGAGGCACCGACACCGACGAACATCTCGACGAAGTCGGAACCGGAGATCGAGTAGAAGGGGACGCCCGCCTCGCCGGCGACCGCGCGGGCGAGCAGGGTCTTGCCGGTACCCGGGCGGCCGTAGAGCAGCACGCCCTTGGGGATCTTGGCGCCGACGGCCTGGAACTTGGCCGGCTCCTGGAGGAACTCCTTGATCTCGTGGAGCTCCTCGACGGCCTCGTCGCAGCCGGCGACGTCGGCGAAGGTCGTCTTCGGGGTGTCCTTGGTGATGAGCTTGGCCTTGGACTTCCCGAAGTTCATCACCCGGGAGCCGCCGCCCTGCATCTGGTTCATCAGGAACAGGAAGACGACGACGATCAGGACGAACGGCAGCAGGGAGAGCAGGACGCTGACGAACTGGTTCTGCTTGGTCGGCGAGACGGTGTACCCGTCCGGGACCTGCTTGTGCTGGAACTTGTCCTGGAGCATGCCGGCGATGGTCACGCCCTGGTCGCCGATGTAGCTCGCCTGGATCTTCGAGCTGCCGTCGACCTTGACGCCGTCCTTGAGCGTCACCTTGATGTTCTGCTCGTCACCAGTGGTGATCTTGGCCGACTGGACCTTGTTGTCGCTGATCGCCGCCACGACCTGGCCGGTGTCCACCGTCTTGTAGCCGCCGGTCCCGCCGACGACCTGCATCAACACGACCACGGCAAGGACGGCCAGCACGATCCACATGACCGGCCCACGGAAGTATCGCTTCACGTCCATCCATACGGAGCGGTGCCGCCCCGTCCCTCCTGCCATAGTGAGTTTGATAAGACAGTTCTTCTGACGGTACCCCAGCGTGGCGGTCCGAAGCTGCACGAAAGCGTTTCGAACGGCCTGGAATTCCCGTCCCTGCATGCTTCAACGGGACGGAACCCGCCGGGGTTCCCGATCGTCCTACCGGGTTTGGGCCGACTGGCTCAGCGCGCGGCCGAACCAGTCCCTACCGTGCCCCGGCCGGGCTTCAGCCGCCGTAGACGTGGGGCGCGAGCGTCCCCACGAACGGCAGGTTGCGGTACTTCTCCGCGTAGTCGAGTCCGTAGCCGACGACGAACTCGTTCGGGATGTCGAAGCCGACCCACTCGACGTCGATGGCGACCTTGGCGGCGTCGGGCTTGCGCAGCAGCGTGCACACCTTCAGGGAGGCGGGCTCGCGCGAGCCGAGGTTGTTGATCAGCCAGGACAGGGTCAGGCCGGAGTCGATGATGTCCTCGACGATCAGGACGTGCTTGCCCTTGATGTCGGTGTCGAGGTCCTTGAGGATGCGCACCACACCGGAGGACTGGGTGCCCGCGCCGTACGAGGACACGGCCATCCAGTCCATGGTGACGGGGGTGGACAGCGCTCGGGCGAGGTCGGCCATGACCATCACCGCGCCCTTGAGGACGCCGACGATCAGCAGGTCCTTGCCCGCGTACTCCGCGTCGATCTTCGCGGCCAGCTCGGCCAGCTTGGCGTCGATCTCTTCCTTGGTGATGAGTACCTGCTGGAGGTCGGCACCCATGTCTTTCGCGTCCACCCGCATCACTTTCGGTCGTCCCGCACTTACGGCCGTACGCACGGCCTTTGGCTCCGGCCGCGTGTGCGGCCGCCCGGCTGCCCCGGACCGGCCGCCGGAGGATCGCTCCGCGGGGTCGGGATTCAGCCTTGCCGAATCACCAGTCTGCCACCCTGTCGCTGAGCCACGACTTTGCCCGGGAGATTGATGGCCCCCTGGCCGCGCCAACCGGTGATCAGCCGGTCGACCTCCTCGATGTGGCGGGCGAACAGCGACCCGGCCGGGGCACCGGCCTCGATGGCGGCCCGGCGCAGGATGCGGCGGCGTACGGCGGGCGGCAGGGCGTAGAGCTTGGCGCACTCCAGCAGGCCGGTGGCGTCGCGTACGGCGGACTCGGCCTGGCTGGCCCAGGCGTCGAGGGCGTCGGCGTCGTCGCGGGAGAGCTGGGCGGTGCGGGCGAGCGCCTCGACGACGCCCTTGCCGAGGGCCTTCTCCAGGGCGGGCAGGCCTTCGTGGCGCAACCGGGACCGGGTGTAGGCGGGGTCGGCGTTGTGCGGGTCGTCCCAGACCGGCAGGGACTGGACCATGCAGGCCTTGCGGGCGGTCTGCCGGTCCAGTTCCAGAAAGGGGCGCCGGTAACGGCCGCCGGCCCCCGAGACCGCGGCCATCCCGGACAGGGAGCGGATGCCGGAGCCGCGGGCGAGGCCCAGCAGGACGGTTTCGGCCTGGTCGTCGCGGGTGTGGCCGAGCAGGACGGCGGCGGCGCCGTGGCGTTCGGCGATCGTGTCGAGGGCGGCGTAGCGGGCGTCGCGGGCGGCGGCTTCGGGTCCGCCTTCGCGGCCCACGGTGACGGCGACGGACTCGACGGGGTCGAGGCCGAGGCCGCGCAGTCGCAGGGCGACCTCGTCGGCCCGCAGGTCGGAGCCCGGCTGAAGGCCGTGGTCGACGGTGACGCCACCCGCGCGGATGCCGAGCCGGGGGGCCTCGAAGGCGAGGGCGGAGGCGAGGGCCATGGAGTCGGCGCCGCCGGAGCACGCGACGAGGACGAGCGGGGAGGGGGGCCGCTCGGCCGTCCGGTCCGGGTGTGCGCCGGGGGCGTGCGGGCGGGAAAGCGCGCCGGAGGTCTGGTGGTCGTTCAGGATGTCGTGGAGCACGCGGCGAACCGCCAGGCGTATCGCCGCGACCGCAGGATGGGGACCCATGTCCGGTTCCCTTCATGGTTTTTTCGGGGGGTGAGCCCGAGGCCGTCACTCAGAGTGTGTAGATGGTGACAGAACCGGGGCGTTCCCTGAGCATCGCACGCCTACGCAAGCCCCACGGTCCCTCGGACGGGTGATTGAAGGGGCGTTCGCCTGCCGTCGGCCGGATTCGTGTCACCCCGCACACGGAGGTTCACGACTCGGCCTTGCGGTGCACCCGCGCGACCCAGTCCGCCGGTTTGGCGATCTCCGCCTTGGTGGGAAGGGTGTTGGGCGAGGTCCACACGCGGTTGAAGCCGTCGACGCCGACCTGGTCCACGACGGCCCGGACGAAGCGTTCGCCGTCCCGGTACTGCCTCAGTTTGGCATCCAGACCCAGCAGCTTGCGCAGGGCCATGTCGAGCCGGGAGGCGCCCTTCGCGCGACGCTGCTGGAACTTCTCGCGGATCTCCGCGACGGTCGGTACGACGCTGGGTCCGACGCCGTCCATGACGTAGTCGGCATGGCCTTCGAGCAGGGACATCACGGCCGTGAGGCGGCTGAGGACCTCCCGCTGGGCGGGGGTCTGCACCAGCTCGACGAAGGAACGGCCGCCGTCGTCCTCCTCGGCCTCGGGACGGCCGCCGGCGAGGGACTGCGCGGCCTCCCGGATGCGCTCCAGGAAGGTCATCGGGTCGACGTCGGTCTCCGCCAAGAACGACTGGATTTCGCCCTCGAGGTGGTCGCGCAGCCAGGGCACGGCCGTGAACTGGGTGCGGTGGGTCTCCTCGTGCAGGCACACCCACAGCCGGAAGTCGTGCGGCTCGACGTCGAGTTCGCGCTCCACGTGGACGATGTTGGGCGCGACGAGCAGGAGCCGGCCGCCGCCGTTCTCGCCGGCCGGGAGGTCGCGGGTGGCGGGGGCGAAGGTCTCGTACTGGCCGAGGACCCGGGAGGACAGGAACGACAGCAGCATGCCGAGTTCGACCCCGGTGACCTTGCCGCCGACGGTGCCGAGGACGGCGCTGCCCGGGCTGCCGGAGCGGCGTTCCTGCATCTTCTCCAGCAGCGGCCGGAGGATCTCGCGGAAGCCGGCCACGTTGGCCCGGACCCAGCCGGGGCGGTCGACGACGAGGACCGGGGTGCCGTGGGTGTCCTCGGTGCCCAGACGAGTGAAGCCCCGGACGTGTTCCTCCGAGGCCTTCGCGTGCCGGCGCAGTTCCGCGACGACGGCCCTGGCCTCGTCGCGGCTGACGTCGGGGCCCGGTCGTACGAGCCGTGTCGCGGTCGCGACCGCGAGGTTCCAGTCGACCATCCCGGGAGATGCGGTGCCACCGAAGCCAGTCATGGTGTCAACCGTACGGGAGGCCCGCCGTCGGGGGCAGGCCGTGACATCGGCGACGTCGGCGACATCGGCACGCGCAGGCGGTGTCGGCGGGCGCCGGGTGCCGCCGGCCGCGCCCGCCTGCCCTCCATCCCGGGGGGCTACCGGCAGCCGCACCCGGCCAGCGCCGTCGCCGCTCGGTCCAGGGCCGCCTGGGCCGCCTGGGGGTCGGTCGTGCCCGAGGCCATGAAGGCGAAGGCCAGAAGCCGGCCGTCGGCGTCCACGACCGTGCCGGCCAGGGTGTTCACGCCGGTCAGAGTGCCGGTCTTGGCGTGTACGAGACCGGCCGCGCCCTCGGTGTAGCGGTCGGCGAGGGTGCCGGTGAAGGCGGCCACGGGCAGGCCGGTGAGGACGGGGCGCAGGCCGGGGCGGTCGGGGTCGCCGGCCGTGGCCAGCAGGCCGGTGAGCAGCTCGGGGGTCAGCCGGTCGGCGCGGTCGAGGCCGCTGCCGTCGTGGAAGGACGCGCCGGCCATGGGCAGGCCCAGCTTGGTCAGCCGGGCGGCGATCGCCTTCGCGCCGCCGGTGAAGCTGCCGGGCTGCCCGCTGGTGAGGGCCGTCTGGCGGGCCAGCGCCTCGGCGATGTCGTTGTCGCTGTTGGTGAGCATGCGCTCGACCACGGCGGACAGCGGGGGCGAGGCGACCGCGGCGAGGGTCTCCGCGCGCGTGCTGGCCTTGGAGGGGCCGGGCGGGGTGGTCGCGATGCCGGCGTCCTTGAGGAAGCCGGCGAACCGGGAGGTCGCGTCCGCGGCCGGGTCGGCGACGCGGGCCGCCGGGCCGCTGGTGGAGTCGTCGGTGCGGCCCTCGTCGGCGGCGAGGGCGGTGACGGGAGCGAGGTTGTCGTTGACGCCGATGGGGTGCAGGGCCGGGCCGCTGTAGAGGGTGGTGTCGTAGGACAGCGTGACCTTGCGGATGCCGCGCTTGTGCAGGGCCGTGGCGGTGTCCGCCGCCAGGGTCCGCAGGCTGGCCCAGCCGTCGGCGTTGCGGTGCGCGGTGAGGGTGGGGTCGCCGCCGCCGACCAGGACGAGTTCCCCGGTGTCGGGTTCGAGGGCCGCGCGCGTGGTGAAGCGGTGGTCGGGGCCGAGGGCGGACAGGGCGGCGACGGCGGTGGCGATCTTGGTGGTGGAGGCGGGGGTGAGGGCCTTGCCGGGGTCGCTGCCGTAGAGCAGCTTGCCGGTCGTCATGTCGAGGACGGCGGCCGCGTGGCTGTCGCCGAGCGCGGAGACGCCCAGAAGGGGCCTCAGGACGTCCGGGAGGGCCTTGCCGCCCGGAGGGGCCTCCCGGGTGTCCACGGCGCTCGTGGGGCCGTCCAGGGCCACCAGGACGGGTGGGGCGCTCGGGGCGGGCCGGGGCGCGCCCACGGCCGTACCGGCGCCGTGATCTGCGCCACCTGCCCGCTCCAGGGCGACCGCCCGGTCCCGCTCGGCCGTACGCTGACCGTTGGCCTCCCAGGGGCCCGCTGCGGTCACCACACCGGCGGCCAGTGCCAGGCCGGCGGTGGCGGCGCCCGCGGTGTACTGCCAGGTCCTGAGGGTGCGTGTCCGGGGGAGGCCGGCGAGCAGCGGCCGTACCGACCGCGTCAACCGCGCGAGCCGCGGTTTCGTGGCCGTGACGGCGCGTACCAGACGTGGTCGTACGGCGTTCGCGACCCGCGCCATCTGCGGTCTCGCGGCCCGCCACGGCCTCAGCTCTGGCACGACCACCAGCCCCTTTCGCGATCACACACCTGCGTGAGGGACACTTAACCACCAGAACGATGTGCTGATCATGGAGGAGCCACCGGTGGAGTTCGACGTCACGATCGAGATCCCGAAGGGTTCGCGCAACAAGTACGAGGTGGACCACGAGACCGGTCGGATCCGCCTGGACCGTCGCCTCTTCACCTCGACCGCATACCCGACCGACTACGGGTTCGTCGAGAACACCCTCGGCGAGGACGGTGACCCGCTGGACGCGCTGGTCATCCTGGACGAGCCGACCTTCCCGGGCTGCCTCATCCGCTGCCGCGCCATCGGCATGTTCCGGATGACGGACGAGGCCGGCGGCGACGACAAGCTGCTGTGCGTGCCGTCCACCGACCCGCGCGTGGAGCACCTGCGGGACATCCACCACGTGTCGGAGTTCGACCGCCTGGAGATCCAGCACTTCTTCGAGGTCTACAAGGACCTGGAGCCCGGCAAGTCGGTCGAGGGTGCCAACTGGGTGGGCCGCGCGGACGCCGAGGTGGAGATCGAGCGGTCGTACAAGCGCTTCAAGGAGCAGGGCGGCCACTGAGCCCCCGCTCGCGTAAGGAGACGGGCCGTACGCGCACGCGTGCGGCCCGTTCGCTTGTCCGTGCGCATACTGGGGCAGGCGGAATGTGTCGTTCAGGGAGCGGTGCGAGGTGACGGAGGCGGAGGACCGCAAACCCCGGTCCGACGAGGCGCGGTACGACCCGGAGATCACGTCCGAGTTCGCCCTCCCCAAGGGCCTGGACGTCCCCAAGGCGGTCACGGAGCCGGAGACGACCTCCGAGTTCGCCGTGCCGAAGGGTCTGGAGCCGCCGCAGCCGCCGGGGGCCGAGCCGGAGGGGTCGGCGTTCACCCTGCCGAGCACCTACAGCAGCAGGAACGCGCCGGCCGCCTTCACCCCGGCCGCCGGGGTGCCGCTGGTCAGCCTGGTCAAGGACGCCCCCTGGCAGGACCGGATGCGCACCATGCTGCGCATGCCGGTGGCCGAGCGGCCGGCGCCGGAGCCGGTGCAGCGGGAGGAGGAGGGCGGCCCGGCGGTCCCGCGCGTGCTCGACCTGACGCTGCGTATCGGGGAGCTGCTGCTGGCGGGCGGCGAGGGCGCGGAGGACGTGGAGGCCGCGATGTTCGCGGTGTGCCGCTCCTACGGCCTGGACCGCTGCGAGCCCAACGTCACCTTCACGCTGCTGTCGATCTCGCACCAGCCGTCCCTGGTGGAGGACCCGGTGACGGCGTCCCGCACGGTACGGCGGCGGGGCACCGACTACACGCGGCTGGCGGCCGTGTTCCGGCTCGTGGACGACCTGACCGACACGGAGACCCATGTATCCCTGGAGGAGGCGTACCGGCGCCTGGCGGAGATCCGCCGCAACCGGCACCCCTACCCGGGCTGGGCGCTGACCCTGGCGAGCGGCCTGCTGGCCGGTGCCGCCTCGGTGCTGGTCGGCGGTGACCTGCTGGTGTTCGTCGCGGCGGCGGTCGGCGCGATGCTCGGCGACCGGCTGGCGTGGCTGTGCGCCGGGCGCGGGCTGCCGGAGTTCTACCAGTTCACGGTGGCCGCGATGCCGCCCGCCGCGATCGGGGTGGCGTTCGCGGTGGCGAGCGTGGACGTGAAGGCGTCCGCCGTGGTCACCGGTGGGCTGTTCGCGCTGCTGCCCGGGCGGGCGCTGGTGGCGGGCGTCCAGGACGGCCTGACGGGCTTTTACATCACCGCCTCCGCCCGCCTGCTGGAAGTCCTGTACTTCTTCGTGGGCATCGTCACCGGGGTGCTGATCGTCCTGTACTTCGGGGTGAAGCTCGGCGGCCAGCTCAACCCGGACGCGGCGCTGAACCCCACCCAGCGGCCGCTGATCCAGATCGCGGCCTCGATGGTGCTGTCGCTGACCTTCGCGGTGCTGCTCCAGCAGGAACGGTCCACCGTGCTGTGGGTGACCCTGAACGGTGGGGTCGCCTGGTCGGTGTACGGCGCGATGCACTATGTCGCCGACATCTCGCCGGTGGCGTCGACGGCGGTGGCGGCCGGTCTGGTGGGGCTGTTCGGGCAGCTGCTGTCGCGCTACCGGTTCGCCTCGGCGCTGCCGTTCACGACGGCGGCGATCGGTCCGCTGCTGCCCGGCTCGGCCACCTATTTCGGGCTGCTGAACATGGCCCAGAACCAGGTGGACAAGGGGCTGGTGTCGCTGGCCAACGCGGCGTCCCTGGCGATGGCCATCGCGATCGGCGTGAACCTGGGCTCGGAGGTGTTCCGGCTGTTCCTGCGGGTCGGCTCCGCCGGCAAGCGGCGGGCCGCCAAGCGCACGCGCGGCTTCTAGGCGCGGTCCGGCGCCCGGCGTCTACTGCTGGCGGTAGCCGTAGGGCTGCTGACCCTGCTCGTACTGGCCCTGCTCGTACTGATCCTGCTCGTACTGATCCTGCTCGTAGGGATTCGGCTGGTACTGGTTCTGCTGGTACTGGTTCTGCGCGTACTGCTGCTGGCCGTACTGCTGCTGCCCGTACTGATCCTGACCGTGCTGGTTCTGGCCGTGCTGGTTCTGGCCGTACTGCTGCTGCGGGTGCTGCGGGTACTGCTGCTGGTCGTAGTACTGCTGGTCCCAGTCCTGCTGCTGCGGCTGCGACTGCTGCGGCGACTGCTGCTGCTCGTACTGGTAGCCGTACTGCTGCTCGTACGGCTGCTCGTAGGGCTGCTCCGGCTCGATGCGGCGGAGCTGGGTGGTGGCGGAGTCCATGGCCGGGGCCTGCTGGTACTGCGGGGCGGGCGGCTGCTGGGCGGACTCGGGTTCGGCCGGGGCGTTGCGCTGTTCCTTGCGGGCGCGCATGACCTCGAAGATCACCGGGATGACCGAGATCAGGACGATCAGGACGAGGATGCCCTCGACGTTGTTCTTGATGAAGTCGATCTGGCCCAGGAAGTAGCCCGCGACCGTGACGCCGGTGCCCCACATGGCGCCGCCGATCACGTTGTACGTGAAGAACGTGCGGTACTTCATGCGGCCGGCGCCGGCGATGATCGGGGCGAAGGTGCGCACGATCGGCACGAACCGGGCCAGGACGATGGCCTTGGGGCCGTGCTTCTCGACGAACTCGTGCGCCTTCTCCAGGTTCTCCTGCTTGAAGATCTTGGACTTGGGCCGCTTGAACAACTTGGGCCCGAAGAACTTGCCGATCAGGAAGCCGACCTGGTCACCGAGGACCGCCGCCGCCACGATCAGGGTGCACACCAGCCACAGGGGCTGGTGGATCCACTTGCCGTCGGCGACCAGCAGACCCGCCGTGAACAGCAGGGAGTCGCCGGGCAGGAAGGCGAACAGGCCCGACTCGGCGAAGACGATCACCAGGATGCCGACGAGGCCGAATGTCGAGATCAGATAGTCCGGCGTGAGCCACGCGGGGCCGAGGGCGAGTGTCATCACGGGTCCGGGCTCCTGAAGGGGGTGAAAGGCGGCTGCGGCGTCCAGGTACGGCCGCTAAAACTATCAACGTGAGGTGACCGCCCCGGGTTCCACCGGTGTCTCCAGGATGCACTGTGGGACGACTGGGCCGAACCTGTGAGTCATGGGACTCGAGGACTACGGCGGCGGGCAGGAGCCCCAGCCGGACGTACTGGTCGTGACGACGAACGACATGCCCGGATTCCGGGTGCAGAAGGTGATCGGTGAGGTCTTCGGACTCACCGTCCGCTCCCGGCACCTGGGCAGCCAGATCGGCGCCGGCCTCAAGTCGATGATCGGCGGCGAGCTGAGGGGGCTCACCAAGACGCTCGTGCAGACCCGCAACCAGGCCATGGAGCGCCTGGTGGAGCAGGCACGCGCGCGGGGGGCCAACGCGGTGCTCGCCTTCCGGTTCGATGTGACGGAGGCCGCGGACACGGGCACCGAGGTGTGCGCCTACGGCACCGCTGTGGTCGTGGCCCGGGAGTGAAGCCCCAGGGATGAAGACCCCAGGTGAACGCACCCGGGCCCGGACCGGTCAGGCGGTGTGCCGGTCGGCGTTGGCGAGGATCGCGTCGCGCAGGTGCTCGGCCAGGCCGGGGCGCATGGCGTCGTAGTACGCCTTGAAGCGCTCGTCGGTGACGTACATCTCGCCGAGGCAGCGGTGCATCTCGTACGGGACCTCGAAGTACCACCGGGTGATGTGCTGCCGGTGTTCCTCGGCGAGGTCCATGGCCGCCTCGCCACCGGGCTGCTCGCCGGCGGCCACCAGCGCGGTGTACCGCTCCTGCCAGTCGTCCATCTCCGCCTGGACGCGTTTCCAGTCCTCCTTGGTGTAGCGGGCGGCCCGGCGCTGCGACTCGGCGTACGCCTCGGTGCCGCCCCAGCGTGCCTCGGCCTCCTCGGCGTACTGCCCGGGGTCCTTGTCCCCGAAGACCTCGAACCGCTCCTCGGGGGTGAGGTTGATGCCCATCTTGCGTGCCTCCATGGCGTGTTCCACGGCCTCGGTCATCTTCTGGAGCTTCTCGATCCGGGCGGTCAGCACGTCGTACTGGCGGCGCAGGTGCTCCCGCGGGTCCGCGTCCGGGTCGTCGAGCAGGACCGCGACCTCGTCGAGCGGAAAGCCCAGCTCGCGGTAGAACAGGATCTGCTGGAGCCGGTCGAGGTCGGCGTCGGTGTAGCGCCGGTGGCCGGCGTGGGTGCGCTCGCCCGGTGCGAGCAGGCCGATCTCGTCGTAGTGGTGCAGGGTGCGCACCGTGATCCCGGCGAACCCCGCGACCTGTCCCACGGAGTAGCTCACTTTCCGCTCCTTGTCGTCGGTACGCGCTCCACCCTGCGTCCTCACGCCGCGTGAGGTGCAAGTCCGGGGCGTCCCTGATCCTCGGTCCGGGGTCGTCACCGGGCACCGGTCCGGGTCATTCCGGATGTCCGGGTTCGCGCCGTCCGCCTATGGTGGCCGAGAGGAGGCGCTGATGGCCCTGCACAAAGGTCCCGAGAAGCACCAGCAGCGAACGCTGTCGGTCAACCCGTTCTTCGGGGAGGCCAACCCGGTCGGCGGCATGATCGAAGCCCCGCCCACGCACCGGCTCCCGGACGCTCCGCTGACCCCGTCCACGGCGTACCAGCTGGTCCACGACGAACTGATGCTGGACGGCAACTCCCGGCTGAACCTGGCCACCTTCGTCACCACCTGGATGGAGCCGCAGGCCGGGGTGCTGATGGCGGAGTGCCGCGACAAGAACATGATCGACAAGGACGAGTACCCGCGCACCGCCGAACTGGAGCGGCGCTGCGTGGCGATGCTCGCCGAGCTGTGGAACGCACCGGACCCGGCGGCCGCGGTGGGCTGTTCGACCACCGGGTCGAGCGAGGCCTGCATGCTCGCCGGGATGGCGCTCAAGCGGCGCTGGGCCATGAGGAACGCCGACCGGTATCCGGGCGCCCGCCCGAACCTGGTCATGGGCGTCAACGTGCAGGTGTGCTGGGACAAGTTCTGCAACTTCTGGGAGGTGGAGGCCCGGCAGGTGCCGATGGAGGGCGACCGCTTCCATCTGGACCCGCAGGCGGCGGCCGAGCTGTGCGACGAGAACACCATCGGGGTCGTCGGCGTCCTCGGCTCGACCTTCGACGGTTCCTACGAGCCGATCGCCGAGTTGTGCGCGGCCCTGGACGCGCTTCAGGAGCGCACCGGCCTGGACATCCCGGTGCACGTGGACGGGGCGTCGGGCGGCATGGTGGCGCCGTTCCTGGACGAGGACCTGGTGTGGGACTTCCGCCTGCCTCGCGTGGCCTCCATCAACACCTCCGGGCACAAGTACGGACTGGTGTACCCGGGCGTCGGCTGGGCGCTGTGGCGGGACGCGGAGGCGCTGCCCGAGGAGCTGGTCTTCCGGGTCAACTACCTGGGCGGCGACATGCCGACCTTCGCGCTGAACTTCTCCCGGCCCGGCGCGCAGGTGGTGGCGCAGTACTACACGTTCCTGCGGCTGGGCCGCGAGGGCTACCGCGCGGTGCAGCAGTCCACCCGGGACGTGGCACGCTCGCTCGCGGACCGGATCGAGGCTCTCGGCGACTTCCGGCTGCTGACGCGCGGCGACGAGCTGCCGGTGTTCGCGTTCACCACGGACGGCGACGTCTCGGCGTACGACGTCTTCGACGTCTCCCGGCGGCTGCGCGAGAGCGGCTGGCTGGTGCCCGCGTACACCTTCCCGGCGAACCGGGAGGACCTGTCGGTGCTGCGGATCGTGTGCCGCAACGGCTTCTCGCACGACCTGGCCGAGCTGTTCGTGGAGGACCTGACCAGACTGCTGCCGGAGCTGCGCCGACAGCAGCATCCCCTGACCCGGGACAGATCGGCGGCCACCGGCTTCCACCATTAGGCGGCGGCCGGACCGGTTTCCCGGCATCCGCGCACCCTGTGCGTCAGCGGTCGTCCTCCGGGTGTCGCTCGCCCGTCGCGTACGGGTTGTCCTGGCCCTCGGTGAGGACGCCGACGAACGGCTCGCCCTCACCGGCGAAGGTGTAGGCGCCGCCTTCGACGCGCTCGATCAGGCCCTGGGTCCAGGCGACCTCGCCGTCGGCCGTGTGGAGCCACATGTTCATGATCTCGCCGATGTGGCCGAGCTGCTCCGGGCCGTCGGCGGGCAGGTAGTGCCCGGTGACGGAGGCCCGCCACTCGGCGAGGCGGCGCAGGCGTTCGCGGAGCAGGTCCAGGACCTCCGCGCGGTCCAGGTCGACCATGAAGCCGAGTGCCGCGGAGAGGAGGTCGATGCCGCGGTCGTGGGTCACCAGCGCCTGTCTGAGGAGGGTGAAGTACTCCTCGGTGCCCCGCTCGGTGATCTCGTACTCCGTGCGCGGCGGCCCGCCCGCCGTGGACGGCGCGGTCTCGTGCGCGTGCAGCAGCCCCTGCTTGGCCATCTGCTTCAGCGCGTGGTAGATCGAGCCCGGCTTGGCGTTGGACCACTCGTGCGCGCCCCAGTACTCCAGGTCGTTGCGGACCTGGTAGCCGTGGGCCCGCCCGTGCCCGCGGACCGCGCCGAGCACGAGCAGACGGATCGCTGACATGCCCCCAGGTTATGGCCGCCCGGCCTGGGCCTGGGCCTCGGCCACCAGCTCGAAGGCGGTCTTGCCGTCGAGGGACTCCCGGATGATGTCGGCGTGGCCGGCGTGCCGGGCGGTCTCGCGGATGAGGTGCAGACACAGCCAGCGCAGGGAGACCCGGCCCTCCGGCGGGAACCAGGGGTCGGGCGGCAGCGGGAAGGTGTCGTCCAGACTCGGCGCCGAGCGGATGAGCTTCTCCGTCTCGGCGGCGACCTGCTCCCAGTACGCCAGCTGCCCGGCGACCGTCTCGTCGTCGCCCAGCTGGAAGCACTCGTGCCAGTTCGACTGGTCGCGGTGGACGGCCGGGGGTTCCTGGCGGGCCCGGGCGATCCAGCTCTGCTCGACCTCGGCGACATGCTTGAGCAGGCCGCCGAGGGACAGTTCGCTGGCGCTGGGGCGGATGCGGGCCTGCTCCTCGGTGAGCCCGAGCAGGGAACGGCGGATCCCGCCCCGCTGCTCCTCCAGGAACGCCAGCAGCGCCCCTCGCTCGTCGCCCTTCGCCTCCGCCGGTACGTGCATGACCATGGCCTGCCGCCCTTCATGGGGTTCTTCCGCCTGACAAGAACGACGCTACGGGCCCTTTAGGTCAGATCCTGTCCGCTGTCGGGATCAGAACGGAAACCGGCTGCGGCCGTGCTGCACGGAGATCCACTTGACGGTGGTGAAGGCCTCCAGCGTCGTCTCGCCGTTCAGCCGGCCGATGCCGGAGTGCTTCTCGCCGCCGAAGGGGACGAGCGGTTCGTCGTGGACCGTGCCGTCGTTCACATGGAACATGCCGGTCTCGATCCGCTTGGCGAAGGCGACACCCCGCTCGATGTCCCCCGTGTGGACGGCACCGCTGAGGCCGTACGGGGTGTCGTTGACGATCCGGACCGCCTCCTCCTCGCCGTCGAAGGGGACGAGGAAGACGACCGGGCCGAAGATCTCCTGCTGGAGCAGGGAGGAGCCGGCGGGCACGTCGGTGAGCACGGTCGGCTCGACCAGGTTGTTGTCGGTGCGGCCGCGCACCAGGGCCGTGGCGCCCTCGGCGAGCGCCTGCTCGACCGCGCCCGAGACGGCGTTCGCCTGGGTGCTGTTGATCACCGGGCCGATGACGGTCTCCGGGTCGCGCGGGTCGCCGACCTTGAGGGTGCGGACCTTGGCGACGAACTTCTCGGTGAACTCCTCGGCGACGGACGCGTCCACCAGGACCCGGTTGGCGGCCATGCAGACCTGGCCCTGGTGGACGAACCGGCTGAAGACCGCCGCGTCCACCGCGTAGTCGATGTCGGCGTCGTCCAGCACCACCAGCGCGCTGTTGCCGCCCAGTTCGAGGACCGAGCGCTTGAAGTTCGCGGCGCAGACCGTGGCGACGTGCCGGCCGACCTTGTCGGAGCCGGTGAAGGAGATGACCTTCGGGATGGGGTGCTCGATGAACGCGTCGCCGATCTCGGCGATGTCGGTGACGACCACGTTGAGCAGGCCGCCGGGCAGCCCGGCCTCCTCGAAGATCCTGGCGATCAGGGTGCCGCCCGCGATCGGGGTGTTCTGGTGCGGCTTGAGGACCACGCCGTTGCCGAGCGCGAGCGCCGGGGCCACCGACTTCAGCGACAGCAGGAACGGGAAGTTGAACGGGCTGATCACGCCCACGACACCCACCGGCACCCGGTAGACGCGGTTCTCCTTGCCGTCCTCCGGCGAGGGCAGGATCTTGCCCTCGGGGCGCAGCGCGAGGTGGATCGACTCGCGCAGGAACTCCTTGGCGAGGTGCAGCTCGAAACCGGCCTTCACGCGTGTGCCGCCCAGTTCCGCGATGATCAGGTCGGCTATCTCCTGCTCGCGGTCCTCGATCAGCCTGAGCGCCCGCTCGAAGACCGCGCGGCGGGCGTAGGGGTTGGTGGAGGCCCACTGCTGCTGGGCGCGGGCGGCCGCCCGGTAGGCCTGGTCCACCTCGTCGACCGTGGCCACGGTGATCGAGGCGAGCTTCTCGCCGTCGTACGGATCGAAGTCGATCACGTCCCAGGAGCCGGTACCCGGGCGCCACTCGCCGCCGATGTACTGCTGGGCCAGGTCGGTGAAGTAGGACGACATGTGATCCCTCAATCGCTAGCGGACACCAGGGCTGCGCCGGGCCTGATCACACGTCATCGTACTTATGTATCAAGAGAGTTGGAGCAGTCCCCGGAGAAGATCCCGGCTCTCGTCGGGGCCCGGGCTGTCCTGCTGGAGCTCCTTCAGAGCCTGCTCGTACTGGGTGACGTCCTCGCGCTTGTCGAGGTAGAGGGCGCTGGTCAGCTGCTCCATGTAGACCACGTCCGACAGGTCGGACTCGGGGAAGCTGAGGATGGTGAACGCGCCGCTCTCACCGGAGTGCCCGCCGAAGCTGAACGGCATGACCTGGAGCCGCACGTTGGGGCGCTCGGAGACGCTGATCAGGTGCTGGAGCTGGCCGCGCATCACCTCGCGGTCGCCGTACGGCCGGCGCAGGGCGGCCTCGTCCAGGACGATGTGCAACTCGGGGGCGTTGTCGCCGAGCAGGTGCTTCTGCCGCTCCAGGCGCAGCGCGACCCGCCGTTCGATGTCGTCGGCGCTCGCGCCCTTCATGCCGCGCCGGACGACCGCGCGGGCGTACTCCTCGGTCTGGAGCAGGCCGTGCACGAACTGCACCTCGTACACCCGGATCAGCGAGGCCGCGCCCTCCAGGCCCACATAGGTGGGGAACCAGCTCGGCAGGACGTCCGTGTAACTGTGCCACCAGCCCGCCACGTTGGCCTCCCGGGCGAGGGAGAGAAGGGACTCGCGCTCGGCCTCTTCGGTGATGCCGTAGAGCGTCAGCAGGTCTTCGACGTCTCTGGTCTTGAAGCTCACCCGGCCCAGCTCCATCCGGCTGATCTTCGACTCGGAGGCGCGGATCGAGTACCCCGCCGCCTCACGCGTGATCCCGCGCGCTTCCCGCAGCCGCCTGAGTTGCGAGCCGAGCAGCATCCGCCGCACCACCGATCCGGGCTCTCCCGCGCTCACCTTCGCCAGCCTCCCCAACCGTCCTCAGGGCCCGCAGTCTGCCACTAAAACACTCCGAGCAGTACTCGTACGGTTACGGAAACGGAAAGAGGTCGGCCGTTTCCGCTCGGTCATGGCGGGGCAGAGGTCGTGACCTCTGGCGGAACCGGCCGTCAACATGGCGGAAAAAATGGCCAAGAAGCGGTACGGGCAAACCCATTTCGGTCACGTGCACGTGCATCTGCCCTTGCATCTGCTCTTCGCATCCGAAACCATGGTCCCGCACCACCGCCGCATCGCTACGACCGCGAATTACCGGGAGTGCCTCGCATGGGGACGAATGGATCGACCATGCTCAAGCCGTTACGGCAGGGCCTTCCGCCGCTGGATCCCGCGGCCGTGTCGGATGCCGCCTCCTGTTCCCTCCCCGCCCGCTACGAAGCGGTGCGCGAGGCGCGGCACTTCACCCGCGGCACGCTCGACCAGTGGGACGTCGGCGACCGCTTCGACGACATATGCCTGGTCGTCTCCGAACTCGTCACCAACGCCCTGCGCCATGCGCTGCCCGACGCGGCGTGTGCCGAGCAGCATTCCTCGGTACGGCTGCACCTGATGCGCTGGGCGGAGCGGCTGGTGTGCGCGGTGCGCGACCCGAGCCACGAGACGCCGGTGCCGGGCGACTCGGACGATTTCTCGGCCGAGTCGGGCCGCGGCCTGTTCCTGGTCGACTCCTTCGCCGACAGCTGGGGCTGGCACCCGCTCGCCGGCACGCTCGACGGCAAGGTCGTCTGGGCGATGTTCCGGCTGGACACGGCGGCCTGAGAGCGCGCGCCGCACCGCCGCCGGCAGCCCGGGCGGCCGTTCCGACATCGTTGCCACCCGGAGACACCGGCGCCCCCACGGACCGTCCGGACGCTACGACCCGACCAGGTGGTCGAACTCCCCGTCCTTGACGCCGAGAAGCATGGCCTCGATCTCCGCGCGCGTGTAGACGAGCGCCGGTCCGTCCGGGAAGCGCGAGTTGCGTACGGCGACATCGCCGCCGGGCAGTCGCGCGAACTCCACACAGGATCCCTGTGAGTTGCTGTGCCTGCTCTTCTGCCAGGCCACTCCGTCCAGCTGCGTGGCAGCCATGCCGTTGTACACGTCGTACCCCCCGTACACGCCGTCAACGTCGCGGTCCACAGGTCGCTCCCCGCTGGTGCACTGGCTGGTGTGGCCATGGATGCTGTAGTCAACTGTTCCGGATCATAGCTGTGTTCACGTGCAGCCGCATGAGCAGATGCACGTGCACGCGGGGTGTTCCTCCGGTTACAGCTTTGACGTCCGCTTTACCGAAACCGGACCGGCATCCTCACCGGAGCCGCTCCAGCACCTGCCCCAGAGCGGGCAGGACACGCCCGCGCCAGCCGCCGCCCATGATGGTGCGGGCCATCAGCTGCGCCGGGTCGTCCGGATCGAACCCCTCGTGCACAAGGAAGAGACGCGTACCGCGCCCTTCCTGTTCCAGGGTCCAGGTGATCGTCCAGTCGGCGGGATTGGCGGGATCGGCATCCGTCCACCGGACGCACAGCATCCGCTCGGTGTCGTAGGCCAGGACCTGCGCCTCTACGACGCCCGAGAACGCCGTGTGGGGACGCGGGACGGAGGTCATCCGGTACCGGTGCCCGACCTCCAGCCGGAAGTCCTCGGCGCCGGGCATCTGCCACCGGGCGAGCAGTTCCGGGTCGGTCAGGGCGCGCCAGACCTTGGCGGGCGGGTGCGGGAAGAACTGGTCGACGCGGAGGGTCGTCAGATCGTCGTCGGGCGCGGCGGCGCCGGGTTCGGTGCTCATGAGGGGTGATCGTCGGGCATCCGGTCGAGCAGATCGCCGAGGCCCTTCAGCTGTGCGCGCCAGAACCGCTCGTACGGATGGAGCCAGTCCTGCACCTCGGCGAGCGGGGCGGCCCGGAGGCGGTAGATGCGCTGCCGGCCGGAGCGCTGCTCGGCGACGAGGCCGGCCTCCCGGAGCACCTTGAGGTGTTCCGACAGGCTCGGGCGGCGCATGTCGAAGTGGTCGGCCAGGGCCTGGACGGGCTGTGGACCGCGCTCGCGCAGCAGCCGCAGCACCTCGCGGCGGGTGGCGTTGGCGAGCGCGGCGAAGATGCGGTCCTCCGCGGTGGTGCCCGTCCCGGTCCCGGTGCTCATGGCGTGGTCAGCGGCCTTCCTTCTCCGTCAGCAGCATCAGACCGTTGCCGTCCGGGTCCCGGAAGGAGGCCATCCGGCCCCAGGGAAGCTCGTCCGGGCCCTGTACCTCGGTGCCCGCCGCGGCGAGCCGCGCGCAGTCGGCGTCGACATCGGTCGTCACCAACATGATCCCCCGCGCCGAACCGGGCTCGAAATCCCCCATCCCCGGCCCGGCGAGCGTGAAGACGGTCTGCGCCCCCGCGGGCGCGACCTGGAGCCAGCGGCCCTGCGGCAGGTGCAGCTCGGCGGTCACCTCGAAGCCGAGGACGTCCCGGTAGAAGGCCAGGGCGCGGTCCTGGTCGGCGACGGGAAGGGTGACGAAGGAGGCGTGCGTGATGGTCATGCGGACGACCATAGGTAGGAATTCCCCTACCGGTCAAGCGTAGGGAAATGCCTACCTGTCTTCTGCCTCACATCGGATTCCTGCCCGGGGTACGCGAGCCCTCCCGGTGCCGTGCGATAGCTTGCTGCGGGCCGTCCGGCCGACGACATTCCGCACGACAGCTTGGGAGCTTCCGGTGGGTTCTGACACTGCTTCCGCGACCGCCCGGGTGCGGACCGCGGCCGTCGCCGCAGGTCTGGTGGGTGCGCTGGCCGCGCTGACCGGGTGCGGGGGCGGCGGCTCGACGAGCGGCTCCCCGGCCACGCCGAGCGCCACCGCCTCCCCCACCGGCACCTCGGCCTCCGGCTCGGTGACCGGCGCCTCCGGCAAGCTCCAGGGCAGCTGGATCACCACGAACGGCGGCAAGATCGTGGCCCTGGTGATCACCGACCGGAAGGCCGGGCTCTTCGTGACCGGCCGAAAGAGCTGGTGCCAGGGCACGGCGGGCGAGGAGTCGGGGATGCAGATGATCCATCTGACCTGCCCCGACGGCGACAAGGAGCGGGTCACCGGCATGGTCGACTCGGTGAGCGGTACGGCGATGAAGGTGACCTGGTCGGGCAAGACCGGCCAGGAGACGTACACCAAGGCGGAGGGCGGCAAGCTGCCGACCGCGCCGCCGGCCCGGCTGAAGGGCTGACAGCTCCGCCGCCGCGCCCCGGGAGACCACCTGAAACGGTGATTCGGCAGGGGCGCGCGCACGGGGGCCGGGCGCAGGCGCCATGATGCAAGGGCACCGTCACGACCTCGATGGGACCTGCCTCATGCGCGCCATGCCGCTCACCGTCTCCGTTCTCGCCGCCGCCGTCCTGCTGACCGCCTGCAACGGCGGCGGTGGCACGAGCGGGAGCAAGAACAGCTCGGCCTGCGCGATTGGCACCGTCTCCGTCCAGGTGGGAGCGGCGAGCGTGGCCCCCAGCGCGGGTGACACGGGCGAGATCCCGGTGAGCATCACCAACCAGAGCGCGCCCTGCACCCTGGACCACTTCCCCGGCGTCACCCTGGAGCAGCAGGGCGTCTCCGCGAAGCTGTCCGCCCAGAAGGGCGCGAAGGCGCAGAAGCTGAAGCTCGCCAAGGGCGACTCCGCGACCTTCACGATCACCTATGTGCGCGGCAAGGAGGGCGACCCGGGCAGCCTCGCGGCCACGGCGATGAAGGTCTCCCTGCCGGGCTCCGACACCGTGCAGAGCTTCCCCTGGAAGTACGGTCCGGTCGCCGGCCAGGGCGGCCAGAGCCACCCGAACGCCTCCGTCAGCGCCTTCCAGCAGGTCGGCGACTGACACCCGGCGGGCGCCGGTGGCCCTCCGTGCCCGAGCGCCGAGGGCCCTTCGTGCGCCTCATTCGAGCCGGCGACGGGCTCTGACCTGGGCCTGCTCCGCCGCCCGTGCACCCTCCGTCCAGCCCGCGGCGTCGCTCACCCCGCGCAGCCGGGTCGTGGTGGTCTCCGGGAACATGCGCTCCAGGCGGCCGGTGACGGCTATCGCGCGCGTGGCCAGCACCGGCAGCAGGTCCTGGGTGACCTGGGTCTCGGCCGCGGCCGCGAGCCGGTCGCCCACGCGGTGGGCGTAGGCCGCGAGGAACGACTGTCTGAAGGTCTTGGTCCGCTTGCGCCCGCCGGCGCGCTGGGCGGCCTCCGCCCTGGTCATCGCGTGCGTGGCCTGCACCAGCAGGGAGGTGTAGAGCAGCTCGACCGCCTCCAGGTCCGCCTCGAAGCCGACGACCGTGGAGAAGCCGAACGGTTCGTTCCACACCGCGCGGCAGTGGTTGGCCGTCGCCACGGCGTCCAGCAGGACCGCCTTCGCCTGTTCGTACGGCGGCTCGACGCCGATCCGGCAGGCGCCGGGGGCGTCCGGAGCGGGCGCCTCGGCGGCGAGCAGCGCCTCGTCGATGCTGTGCCGGGCCATCAGCTCCTGGGCCTTGGCGCTGAGCGCCTCCGCCTCCTCCGGATACCCGGTCGCCTCGGCCTTGGCGAGCAGGGCGCGGATCCGGGCGAGCATGCGGGAGGCCGCCGGGGCCGTGGCGTGGGGGCGGGGGCGCTCCTCCTCCAGGGGCTCCAGCGCGGGCAGGCGGAGCAGCAGGCGGTACAGCTCCAGGACGGCCGTGGCGTGCGTGAAGCGGTCGCCCGTGCGCGCCGGGTCCTCGGGCAGGGCCGCCAGTTGTCCGGCCCAGCGGTGGCCGCGCGGCCGGTCCCGGCCGGACTGCGCCCGGATCAGCGCGGCGGCCAGCCGCACATGCGGGTCGTCCAGCTCGCGGCGCACCAGCCGTACGACGTCGGCGGGCTGCCAGCCGCGCTGCCAGGCCCTGGCGACGAACTCCTCGCCGCGCCGGGCGAGTTCGGCATCGGCGGCGGGGTCGGCGGCGAGCAGGGAGGCACCGGTGTCGAGGCCGGTGTCGGTGTCGTCGTAGAGGGCGGCGCGGAAGGCGCGCTCGACGATGGCGGCGGGGCTGGTCACGCTGTCGATCGTGCCACGGCCCGCCGACAGTGCCGGATCGCTGTCCACAGCCTGTGGACAGCGGGGGCGCGCCGGAACCGAGCCCCCGGGGCGGCGTCCCATTGTCCGAGTGCGGCGCTCGGGAGCGAAACCGACTGTCAACCACTGGTTGACACC
Organism: Streptomyces sp. NPDC001606; assembly: GCF_053596835.1. Lineage (NCBI taxonomy): Bacteria > Bacillati > Actinomycetota > Actinomycetes > Kitasatosporales > Streptomycetaceae > Streptomyces > Streptomyces sp. NPDC001606. The sequence continues at coordinate 181,809 of NZ_JBSFHC010000015.1, read as the reverse complement.
CCTAGGGGCGCAACCTACGGTTGACACATGGCGACCCATCCGAACATCACGGCATCCGTACGCCTCGACGACCTCATCGAGGCCATCAAGAAGGTCCACGCCGAACCCCTCGAACAGCTCCAGGACGCGGTGCTCGCCGCCGATCACCTCGGCGACGTGGCGGACCACCTGATCGGCCACTTCGTCGACCAGGCCCGCCGCTCGGGCGCGTCCTGGACCGAGATCGGCAAGAGCATGGGCGTGACCCGGCAGGCGGCGCAGAAGCGGTTCGTGCCGAAGGAGTCCGTCGACCTCGACCCCAGCCAGGGGTTCAGCCGGTACACCCCCCGCGCGGCGAACGTGGTCATGGCCGCGCACAACGAGGCGGTGGCCGCCCGCAACCCCGAGGGCCGCCCCGAGCACCTGGTCCTGGGCCTGCTGAGCGAGCCGGACGGCCTGGCCGGGAAGGCGGTCACCGCACAGGGCGTACCGCTGGACGCCGTACGGCAGGCGGCGACCGCCGCGCTGCCGCCGGCCGCGGACGAGGTCCCCGACCTGATCCCCTACGGCCCCGAGGCCAAGAAGGTCCTGGAACTCACCTTCCGCGAGGCGCTCCGGCTCGGCCACAACTACATCGGCACCGAGCACATCCTGCTGGCGCTCCTGGAGCACGAGAACGGCCAGGGCGTGCTCAGCGGACTCGGCATCACCAAGTCCGCGACCGAGGAGTACGTCGGCAGGGTGCTGGCGATGCTCCGGGAGTCCCAGACGGCCGCCTCCGAGGCTGCCGAGCCCCCGGCCGACGGCGCCGGCTCCTGACCCGGCGAGCCCCCGCCGACGGCGCCGGATCCTGACCCGCCGAGCGGGAAACTCGCAGGTCAGGGCGATTGTCAGAGCCGCCTGCCACACTCGCAGTCATGACCGACCGGTGGGCGCTCGCACCGGCCGAGGACGGTGGCGTGGAGCTCGCCCCCCTCGGCCCGGACGGGCTGCCCGCCGGGCCGGTGCGGCGGGAGAGCGATCTCGCCGCGGCGGTGCGGAGCCGCCCGGAGGTCACGCGCTGGGTGTGGCGGTCGACCCCCGAGGTCTACCCGCGTCTGCTCGCCACGGGGGTGCGAGTGGAGCGGTGCTACGACATCGAGGACGCCGAGACCCTCCTGCTGGGCCACGAGGGGCGGCACGGCGAGCCACGCTCGGCCGCCGCCGCCCTGGCCCGCCTCCGCGGCGGCCCCGTACCGCCCGACCCGCCGCAGCGCGCAGCCGAACCGGGGGCCCAGTCCCCGCTGTTCGAGCCGGCCGGCAGCCGGCTGCCGCTGACCGACCTGCTCACGGTCTACGCCGACCAGCAGCGGCGGCACGACCGGACCGCCCACCCCGACCGGATGCGGCTGCTGACCGCCGCCGAGTCCGCCGGGATGCTGGTGGCCGCCGAGATGAACCACGCGGGCCTGCCCTGGAGCGCCGAGGTCCACCGCGAGCTGCTGCACCGGCTGCTCGGCGAGCGGTATCCGGGCGGCGGCGAGCCGCGCCGCCTCGCCGAACTGGCGGACCAGGTGTCCGCCGCCTTCGGCCGCCGGGTCCGGCCCGATCTGCCCGCCGACGTGATCAAGGCCTTCGCCCAGGCCGGGATCAAGGTCGGGTCCACCCGCCGCTGGGAGATCCAGTCCGTGGATCACCCGGCCGTGGCACCGCTCCTTGAGTACAAGAAGCTGTACCGCATCTGGGTGGCGCACGGCTGGTCCTGGCTCCAGGACTGGGTGCGTGACGGCCGTTTCCGTCCCGAGTTCCTGGCCGGCGGCACGGTCAGCGGGCGCTGGGTGACCAACGGCGGGGGCGGTCTCCAGATCCCGAAGGTGATCCGCCGCGCCGTGGTCGCCGACCCCGGCTGGCGGCTGGTGGTGGCCGACGCCGACCAGATGGAGCCGCGGGTGCTGGCCGCGATCTCCCGCGACCCCGGTCTGATGGAGGTCGCCGGCCGCGCGAGCGACCTCTACCAGTCCGTCTCCGACCGCGCCTTCTCCGGCGACCGCGACCAGGCCAAGATCGCCGTCCTCGGCGCGGTCTACGGCCAGACGTCCGGCGACGGCCTGAAGAACCTCGCCGCGCTGCGCCGCCGCTTCCCGAAGGCGGTCGCCTATGTCGACGAGGCCGCCCGCGCGGGCGAGGAGGGCCGGCTGGTCCGCACCTGGCTGGGCCGGACCTGCCCGCCCGCGGCCGGGTCCGGCGAGGACACCGCGGAGGAGGCGGGCATCCCGGCCGGGGACGACGACACCGGAGTCCCGCCCTGGTCCACCGGCCGGAGCTCCTCCAGCTCCCGCGCGCGGGGCCGCTTCACCCGCAACTTCGTCGTCCAGGGCAGCGCCGCCGACTGGGCCCTGCTGCTGCTCGCCGCGCTGCGCCGGACGCTGTGGGACATGGCGGCCGAGCTGGTCTTCTTCCAGCACGACGAGGTGATCGTGCACTGCCCCGCCGAGGAGGCCGACACCGTCGTCCGGGCCATCCGCGACGCCGCCGACCTCGCCGGCCGGCTGACCTTCGGCGAGACCCCGGTGCGGTTTCCGTTCACCACAGCGGTGGTGGAGTGCTATGCGGACGCCAAGTGAGAGGCCAGGCGGGTGTCTTCGGTGCTCCAGCAGTCCTCAGCGCTTCAGGAGCCCTCAGTGGTCCAGGAGTACTCAGTGGTCCAGGAGTTCTCAGTGGTCCAGGAGTTCGCGCAGCTCCGCCACCACCGCCTGCGCGTCCGTGCCGACCAGCGCCGTGAGCGCCCCGCGCCAGGCGTCGTCCGCCTCCGCCCGCCGCCCCTGCTCGCTCAGCAGCAGCCCGTGCTGGTGGCGGGCCAGGCCGCCCATGTAGCGGTCGGCGCGGGCGTCCGCCCGGTGCAGCAGCTCCGCGCACTCGGCGGCCGCCCGCTCGGTCTCCCCCAGCCCCCGCAGCGCGCGGACCAGGCCGAGCCGGGTCTGGGACTCGCCGTGCCAGTCGCCGTGGCCGCCGAGGATGCGCAGACTCTCCTCGAAGTGCCGTGCCGCGGCGGCGGGTTCCCCGAGGGTGAGCTGGGCGTACCCGATGTTGCAGTGCGCCGAGTGCTGCACGATGACCGCGCCGATCTCGTCCCCGATCGCCAGCGAGCGCCGGTGCTGCTCGATGGCGGCGCGCGGGTCGGTGTGCTCGTAGAGGTTGCCGAGGTGGCTGCGGGTGACGGCCTCGCCGTACGGGTCGTTGAGCTGCCGCGAGTAGGCGAGGCTCTGCCGCAGCGCCTCCCCCGACTCCTCGAACCGTCCGAGGCCCTCCAGCAGCAGCCCCCGGTTGTTCAGACAGCGCCGGATCCTGGAGGCCCGGCCGAGCCGCCGCCAGATGTCCAGGGACTGGTCGGTGAGGGTGAGGGCGTCGTTCTGCCGGCCGGTCAGGAAGTACAGGCCGGCGAGGTCGCCGAGGGCGTACGCCTCGGCCGCCTCGTCCCCGAGCCGGCGCGCCGTACCGAGCGCCGCCCGCCCGAGCACCTCCATCTCGGCGACCCGGCCGCCGCGCTGCACATAGGGGAAGAGCAGCCGCACCAGCGCCGAGAGATGCGCGGCCCGGCGCAGGTCGTCGGTGTCCGCGTTCCGCTCCACCAGGGCGACGACGTTCTCCAGCTCCCCCTCGCCCCAGGCGAAGGCGTCCTCGGCGGACTCGAAGAGCGGCACCGCGGCCACGTCCGCGGCGTGCTCCGGCGGCTGCGCGGAGGTCGGCTGCCGCCGGTCCTCCAGATCGAGCCCCGGCTCCACGACGGCCGTCAGCACCCGTTCGGCGACGGCGGCGTACCAGCGCAGGGCGGCGAGGTCGGGAGCGGTCTCCGGGGGCGTGGCCGCGGTCGTCTCCGCCAGTTCGCGGGCGAAGTCGCGGACCAGGTCGTGCGGGGTGTAACGGCCGTACGCCGTCTCCTCCAGGAGGGCCACGTCGACCAGGCGGTCCAGGGCGGCCTCGGCGCGGCGCTCGTCGGTGCCGGTGAGCCGGGCGATCAGCGGGGCGCCGTAGGTCGGCAGATCGAGCGCGCCGATGCGGCGCAGCGCCCGGGCGGCGTCGTGGTCGGCCTCGCGCCCGGCGGCGGCGAGCGCGTCATGGGCCACGGCCAGGGAGCGCCGGACGCTCAGGTCGTCGTACTCCAGGTGGTGCAGCCGGCCGCCGGTCGCGGCCAGTTGGCCCGCCAGCACCTCCGGGGTGAGCGCGCGGCGGGCGGCGAGCCGGGCGGCGACGACGCGCAGCGCCAGCGGCAGCCGGCCGGTCAGCTCGACCAGGGCGTGCCCGGCGTCCAGCCCCTCGCGTCCGCTCACCGCGCGCAGCAGGGCCGCGCTGTCCTCGCCGGTCAGCGGGGAGAGCGGGAAGCGCCGGGCGCCGTCGAGGGCGGTCAGCGGGGAGCGGCTGGTGACGATCACCGCACAGCCCGGCCCGGCCGGCAGCAGGGGCCGTACCTGGGCCGCGTTCGCCGCGTCGTCCAGCACCAGCAGGATGCGCGCCGGGGCGAGCAGGGAGCGGAGCAGGGCGGCCGCCGCGTCGGGGTGTTCGGGAATGTTCCGGGGCTCGGCGCCGAGGTCCCGCAGCAGCGCGGCCAGCGCCTGGACCGGGCTGAGCGGGGTCATGCCGGGAGTGGCGCCGTGCAGGTTGACGTAGAGCTGGCCGTCGGGAAAGCGTTCCCGCAGGGCGTGGGCGACATGCAGGGCGAGCGCGCTCTTGCCGACGCCCGCCATCCCGCTGATCACCGCGACGGCGGGTGCCGGGGCGGGCGGCTCGGTCAGCGCATGGCACAACCGGCGGCTCACCTCGACCCGGCCGGTGAAGTGCGCCGGCGGGGCGGGGAGCTGGGCGGGCCGCGGGGTCTGCCGGACGGCCGCCTGCGCGGGGGCGGCGGACGGCGGCACCGCTTCGCCGGCGGACGCCGAGGCACCGGCGGGCGCGTCCGTCTCCTGCGCCTCGGCAGCCGGGCGCCGCAGGTCGGCGGGGTACTCCTCCGGGTGCCGCGGCTCGCCGGCCGACGCGGCCTCCTCGCCCCGCAGCACCTCGACATGGGCGTCGCGGACGGCCGGGCCGGGCTCGATGCCGAGTTCCTCGACCAGGCGGGTGCGCAGGTCGCGGTGGACGGCGAGCGCCTCGGCCTGGCGTCCGGTGCGGTGCAGGGCGAGCATCAGCTGGCGGTGGTACGCCTCACGCAGCGGATGCTCGGTGACGAGCGCCGCCAGCTCCGGGACGAGCGCCGCCAGCCGGGCGCCGCCGAGGGCGAGTTCGGCCTCGTAACGCCACTCCAGCAGGAGCAGCCGGGCCTCTTCCAGGCGCTGTACGAGGGCATAGCCGCCGAGGTCGGTGGGGAGCCCGCTGAGCGGGGTGCCGCGCCACAGCCCGAGCGCGGCCACGCAGGCGCGTACGACACCGGGCCAGTCGCAGCGGGCGTGCGCGGCGCGGGCCTCGGCGACCCGGGCGTCGAACACATGGATGTCCAGCTCGCCGTGGTCGACGCGGAGCAGATAGCCGGGCGGTACGGCCCGCAGCCGCTCGGGGTCGTCCAGGAGCCGGCGCAGCCGGGCGACGTGGTTGTGCAGGGAGGCCTGCGCGGAGACGGGGGGCGCCCCGCCCCACAGGGCGTCCTTCAGGGAGTCGACCGACACGACCCGGCCCGGCTCCAGCAGCAGGGCCGCGAGCAGGGCCCGCACCTTGGGGCTGCCGATGGACCGGATGGGCTCGTCGGCGCTGTGGGGTGACGCCTCGTAGGACCCGCCGTAAGAGCCCTCGTATGAGCGCTCGTAAGAGCCCTCCTGCGCGTCCCCGTGCGACTTCTCGGACGGCTTCTCGGACGGCTTCTCGGACGACTCGCCGTACGGCCGTACGTCGTACAGGACCGGCGGCCCCAGCAGTCCGAACCGGAGCGTGCACCGCCGCCGCATCACGCCGCTCCACTGCCTTCCCGCCCGGTCGTCCCCGACCGCGCTCCGCGGCGGGCGCGTGCCCGCCGTTCCCTGACGGGGATCCGCCTTGTCCACAACGGTTTCCCGCCACCTTCCGCCTGCCGGCCCGTCCCGGAACCGCCGGTCCGGCGACCCGTCTCCGCTGCCGTCGGCGACTTCCGGCCGGCCGGTCCGCGACCCGCCGACGAACCGTTGGCCACATGTTAGCGATCCGTTGGCGAACCCTGATCTGATCATCGCATCGGATCCGGCGCTACGGCGCGCGCGTATGTCGCGTAACTCGGGGGAGTGTCGCCGCAGGCCTGGTCCGGGGATGTGCAGGGCCCCGGTCGGCGGAGGTGAACGACCGGGGCCCCGTCCCGCTTCCCTGCCCTGGCCCCAAGAGGCCCCCGGTCAGATCACCGGCGGACGCCCCAGCCGGCTCAGCCGCCACACCGTCCGCCAGCGCATCGGCCGCCGCTCACCGGCCGGCTCCCGCAGCCCCTCCAGGAACCCCGCGAACCACGCCTTCAGCCCCGCCGCCGACCGGGTGCGGGCGAGCGTGAGCAGCGTCCACACCCCGAGGTGCACCGGGACGAGCGGCAGCGGCAGCCGGCGCCGGACGAGCCAGACCCGGTTGCGGGCGTTGACCCGGTAGTAGATGGCGTGCCGGGCCGGCGAGGTCTTGGGGTGCTGGAGCAGCAGCTCGGGGGCGTAAAGGATCTTCCACCCGGCGTCGGCGGCGCGCCATGCGAGGTCGGTCTCCTCGTGCGCGAAGAAGAACTCGGCGGGCCAGTCCCCGGTCTCGGCCAGCATCGACATGCGCAGCGCGTGCCCGCCGCCGAGGAACCCGGTGACGTACCCGCCGCGCATCGGGTCCGACCTGCCGACCCTCGGCACATGCCGCTGCTGGGTCTCGCCGTGCTCGTCGGCGATGCGGAAGCCGACGATGCCGAGGCGGGGGTCGGCGGCGTACAGGTCGCGGACGCGGCGCAGGACATCGGCGTCGACGAGCAGTCCGTCGTCGTCCAGTTCCACGACGACGTCGACGTCGCCGTACTCCCCCAGCCGGGCGAGGGCGACATTGCGCCCGCCGGGACAGCCGAGGTTCTCGTCCACGTCGATGGTGGTGACCTCGCCGGGCAGCGAGAGGCGGCGGGCGAACTCGGGCAGCCGGCAGCCGTTGCCGACGATCACGATGCGGGCCGGGGCGAGATCCTGCTTCGCCACGGACTCCAGCAGGGCGTCCACCTCGGCGGGCCGGTTGCCCATGGTCACCACGGCGACGGCGATCCTCGGCTCCACCACGTCCCTCATCCCATCCGGCCGACGACGGCACCCCGCCCTGACCGCGCGGTGCCCGTCGTTCACCAAGATGTTGCCTCGGCTACGGCGGTTGCCCCGGCACCGATCCACTTTGCACCTCTTTTGCGATGCTTCGCCCGAGGCACCGGGAAGGGCGGGGCCATTGCCGGGCCACCCATCGCGTTCGTACAACCTTTGCCCAGAGTTGGTGATCTGAGTGGGCGATCGGATCACCTGTGATCGCGGACCTGCCGAAGGAGCACCGTGCCGAGACCTCTGCCCCGCAACGCCCTCCGGGCCGGCGCCACCGCCCTCGCGGCGGGCCTGCTGACTCTGGGCGCGCCCTCCGTCGGCCAGGCCACGGAGACCGCGCAGACACTGGAGTTCACCGACTCCCAGTACGGCAAGCCGCTCCAGGTGAAGCCGTACGACGACCCCGCCTACGACTTCATCAACGTCCGCAACACCGGCTCGCAGCCGCTGTCGGACTTCACCCTGACGTTCGACGCCACGGCCCTCAAGGGGCAGCTGACCGTGTCGGCCAACTCGCCCTGTGTCGAGAAGCAGGATCTGGTCTTCGTCTGCGACGGCGAGAAGCTGAACGGGAACAGGCCGCTCCAGCCGGGCCAGAGCCTGAGCCCCGACCTGACGTTCAGGACGCTCGCGACCTCCCAGCCCGGTTTCACGGGCGAGGTCCGGGCCTCCGGTGCGGCGGGGAGCACCTCACTCGGCGATGCGACGTTCCAGGCCGCCGTGGCGGACGCGGGTCCGCTCATCGACCGGAGCAGCCCCTCCAGCACCTGGTCGAAGCCCGGCAAGTCGCTGCACCCCTCGCTCGGCTTCACCAACTACAGCCGCCGGTCCCTGAAGGGCGTCTACGTCGGCATCCACCTCACCCAGGGGCTCTCCGTCCCCGAGGAGTTCAGCAACTGCGAGTACGGCCACTTCGCCAACCGTGACACGGGGATCCGCTGCTACATCGAGACTCCGGTCACCGCGGGCGGCTCCTACGACCTCGACGAACTCGCGCTCAAGGTGGGCAGCACCGGGGCGGACGAGTGGTGGAAGGTGGGCGTGTACGAGACGGCCGACGGCTACCTGTACAAGGACCAGAAACTGACCGGCGTGCACCACGGCACCGGACGCGCGATGCGTCTCGCCGCGCGGGCCGGCGGCCCCGGGACGTTCGACATGGACAACGGGACCGGCAGGGTCGTCGTGGAGAACACCTTCGACCTCCAGGCGCTGGGCGCCACCGTGCACGGCAAGGCCGGCCAGGTGGTGCAGGCGAAGCTGGGCGTCCGGAACAACGGGCCCGCCTCCATCGACCAGTACGACCGCGGCGACGGCCCCGCCGACGGCCCGTCCTCCGTGACGCACGTGACGGTCCCGCGCGGTACGACGGCGGTGAAGGTCCCGCTGCTCTGCCGCTCGGACGACGACCGGCAGCGGGGCAAGCCCGGCGCCCGGCACTACAGCTGCTTCCAGGACGTGAACGACTCGTACTTCGACGCCGGGCAGGTCACCCCGTTCGTCTTCGGCCTGCGCATCGACAAGCCGGCCGACCTCGCCCCCGGCTCGATCAAGGTGACGATGTCGTCCGCGGACAGCAACACCAAGAACAACACCGCACCGATCAAGGTGACCGCCGACGGCACCAAGGGCCACGGCTCCGCTTCCTCCTCCGGTGGCAGCTCCACCACCGGCGGCAGCTCCGCCTCCGGCGGCACCGCGGCCTCCGGAGGCACCTCCGGCTCCGCCACGACCGGCTCCGGCACGACCGGCTCCGGCACCGCGGCCTCGGGCGGCACCGGTCAGGGCTCCATGGCCGACACCGGCACCGGCGCGCTGCCCTGGTACGCGGCCGCGGCGGCCGCCGTCGCCCTGGTCACGGGCGGCACGCTGTTCGTCGTCGCACGGCGCCGCAAGAACTGAAACCAGATGTGAGACCGGACAGCCGGGGCAGCGGGGCGACGTCCCGCTGCCCCGGCTGTCTCGCGTCGCACCCGACGGGAGCGCTGTCAGACCCCCAACCGCCGCGCCAGAGGCCGCGCCCCGAGAAGCAGCGCCACCCCGGCTGCCACGGCCACCCCACCCAGCACCACAAACAGCCCGGCGCCCGGAGTCGACGTTCCCGCGAGCTTCATCGCGTTGCCGCCGAGCCCCGCGCCCAGGGCCGCGGAGAGCCAGAAGACGCCGACCACCTGGCTGAGGAAGGGCGCCGGCGCGATGGCTGTGGCGACGCTCATGCCCACCGGGGCGAGCGCCGCCTCGGCGGCGCCGGTGAGGAGGTACGTACCGATGAGCCAGAGGGGGGAGACCCGGCCGGCGGAGTGGGCGTGCCAGGCGGCCAGGGACATCAGGAGCATGGAGGCGCCCATGGCGAACATGCCGAGCGCGAACTTCGCGGTGGCGCTGATGCGCGCGCCGAGACGCAGCCAGAGCCACGCGAAGAAGGGCGCGCACAGCAGGATCGCCAAGGGGGTGGCCGACTGGAACCAGCTGGCCGGGAGGCGCAGGCCGAGGATGTCGCGGTCGGTGGCGTCCCGGGCGAACAGGCTGAGCAGCGAGCCCCCTTGGACGTGCAGGGCCCAGAAGAGGGCGGAGGCGAGGAAGAGCGCGATGTAGGCGCGCAGGCGTGTCCGTTCGGGTGCGGAGATGTCCCGGTGGCGCAGGAGGGTCCAGAAGCAGCCGACGGGCACGGCGAGGCTGAGGACCGCGACCAGGGTGAGGACGTGCCGGAGGGTGAAGGTGCCGGCCAGCGCGTCCGCGGTGAGGAGCGCGGCCGGTACGGCGGTCGCGGCCGTGGAGAGGCGGAGGACGCGGCGGCGCTCGGCCGGCCGGAGCGGGCGGGTGGCGGCGCGGCCGACCTCGCCGAAGGAGGCCGAGCCGCGGACGTACTGCCAGACCCCGAGCCCCATGCCGACCGCCGCGACGCCGAACCCCGCGTGCCAGTTGAGGCCCTCGCCGACACCGCCGACGACCAGGGGCGCGATCAGGCCGCTGATCTGGATGGAGGTGTAGAAGACGGCGAAGCCCGCGTCCCGCTCGGCGGCCGCCTCGCGCGGGTAGAAGGCGCTGAGCAGGCCTGCCATGTTGGGCTTGAGCAGGCCGGTGCCGACGGCGATGAGGAGCAGCCCGGCGTAGACCGTCGGCACCGTCGGCAGTGCCATCAGCAGGTGTCCGGCGGCGATGACCACGGCGCCGTACAGGGTCGCCCGGTAGCTGCCGAAGACACGGTCGCCGAGCCAGCCGCCGGGCAGGGAGGCGAGGAAGATGGCGGCCGTGTAGACGCCGAAGAGCATGCCGGCGTCGGAGTTCGACAGCCCGAGGCCGCCTTCGGCCGCCGGGGCCGAGGCGAACAGGAAGAGGATGGCCAGCATCCCGTAGAAGCTGAACCGTTCCCACATGTCCGTGGCGAACAGGGTGACGAACCAGCGGGGTCTGCCCAGCAGGGTGGGCGTGGGGGTCCCGGACGGTCCGACCGCGGGTCGGACCGTTGCGGACGATGTCATGGCGCGCTCCGTCAGTAGCGGTAGTGGTCGGTCTTGTACGGGCCGTCGACGTCGACGCCGATGTAGGCGGCCTGCTCCGGGCGCAGCTTGGTCAGCTTGACGCCGAGGGCGTCGAGGTGGAGGCGGGCGACCTTCTCGTCGAGGTGCTTGGGCAGCACGTACACGCCGGTCGGGTACGCGTCGGGCTTGGTGAACAGCTCGATCTGGGCCAGCGTCTGGTCCGCGAACGAGTTCGACATCACGAACGACGGGTGGCCGGTGGCGTTGCCCAGGTTCAGCAGGCGCCCCTCGGACAGCACGATGATCACCTTGCCGTCGGGGAACGTCCAGGTGTGGACCTGCGGCTTCACCTCGTCCTTGACGATCCCCGGGATCTTCGCCAGCCCGGCCATGTCGATCTCGTTGTCGAAGTGACCGATGTTGCCCACGATCGCCTGGTGCTTCATCCTCGCCATGTCCGAGGCCAGGATGATGTCCTTGTTGCCGGTCGTGGTGATGAAGATGTCCGCGGTCTCCACGACCTCGTCGAGGGTGGTGACCTGGTAGCCGTCCATCGCCGCCTGAAGCGCGCAGATCGGGTCGATCTCCGTGATGATCACCCGGGCACCCTGACCGCGCAGCGACTCCGCACAGCCCTTGCCGACATCGCCGTAACCGCACACCACGGCCGTCTTGCCGCCGATCAGCACATCGGTGGCACGGTTGATCCCGTCCACCAGGGAGTGCCGGCAGCCGTACTTGTTGTCGAACTTCGACTTCGTCACCGCGTCGTTGACGTTGATCGCCGGGAACAGCAGCACACCGTCACGCTGCATCTCGTACAGCCGGTGCACACCCGTGGTGGTCTCCTCCGTGACACCACGGATCTCGGAGGCCAGGGCGGTCCAGTCCAGGGTGCTGGCCTCCAGCAGCGCGCGCACAGCGGCCAGTTCCTCGTTGTCGGCGGTGGGCAGCGCACCGGTCTTCTGTCGGTCGACGCCCTTGTGCACGAGGAGGGTGGCGTCGCCGCCGTCGTCCAGGAGCATGTTCGGACCGGCGTGGCCGGGCCAGGTGAGGGCCTGCTCGGTGCACCACCAGTACTCCTGGAGGGTCTCGCCCTTCCAGGCGAAGACCGGGACGCCCTGCGGGTTGTCGGGCGTGCCGTTCGGGCCGACGGCGATGGCCGCGGCCGCGTGGTCCTGGGTGGAGAAGATGTTGCAGGACGCCCAGCGGACCTCGGCGCCCAGGGCGACGAGCGTCTCGATGAGGACAGCGGTCTGCACGGTCATGTGCAGCGAACCGGTGATACGGGCACCGGCGAGAGGCTGCGCCTCGGCGTATTCCTTGCGGATCGCCATCAGGCCGGGCATCTCGTGCTCGGCGAGGGTGATCTCCTTGCGGCCGAACTCGGCCAGGGAGAGGTCGGCGACCTTGAAGTCGGTAAAGGCGGACGGCATCCGGCACTCCTGGGGATCGGGTCGGGCGGGGCTCGGGGCGGTGGTCACGCGGCGGTCAGGGCGCCACGGCTCACCTCGCGTTGAAGTACGTGGCCTCGGGGTGGTGGACGACGAAGGCGTCGGTGGACTGTTCGGGGTGCAGCTGGAACTCCTCGGAGAGGGCGACGCCGATCCGCTCGGGGCGGAGCAGTCCGGTGATCTTGGCCCGGTCCTCGAGGTCGGGGCAGGCGCCGTAGCCGAGGGAGAAGCGGGCGCCGCGGTACTTGAGGGCGAACATGTCGCGGATGTCCTCGGGGTCCTCGTCGCCGAAGCCGAGTTCACGGCGCACCCGGGCGTGCCAGAACTCGGTCAGGGCCTCCGTCAACTGGACGGACAGACCGTGCAGTTCGAGGTAGTCGCGGTAGGAACCGGCCTCGAAGAGCTCGCCCGCGGCCTGGGAGACCCGGTTGCCCATGGTGACGATCTGGAGGCCGATCACGTCCTGTTCGCCGGACTCCTCCGGGCGGAAGAAGTCGGCCAGGCACAGCCGCCGGCCCTGGCGCTGGCGGGGGAAGACGAAGCGGGTGCGTTCGGAGCCGTCCTCGTCCAGGAGGATCAGCTCGTCGCCCTTGGAGTGGACCGGGTAGTAGCCGTAGACGATGCCCGGCTCCAGCCAGCCCGAGGTCTGCAACCGGTCCAGCCACATCCGCAGCCGCGGCCGGCCCTCGGTCTCGACCAGTTCCTCGTACGAGGGGCCCGTCCCGGCGCGCGAGGCCTTCAGCCCCCACTGGCCCTTGAACAGCGCGTCCTCGTCCAGCCATGCGGCGTAGTCGGTGAGCGGGACGCCTCTGACGATCCGGTCGCCCCAGAACGGCGGTACGGGCACCCGGTTGTCCATCGCCACATCGGAGCGGACGTGTCCGCGACCGGGCTCCTCCGGCTGGGCGACCCGGGCCCGTGCGTGGCGCCGCTGCCGCAGTTCGGGCAGGGTCGCGCCCGGGACGCCGCGCTTGACGGCGACGAGGGCGTCCATCAGTTTCAGGCCCTCGAAGGCGTCGCGGGCGTAGCGGACCTCGCCGTCGTAGATCTCGTGCAGGTCCTGCTCCACGTAGGCGCGGGTGAGGGCGGCCCCGCCGAGGATGACCGGGAAGCGGGCGGCGAGCCCGCGCCGGTTCAGCTCCTCCAGGTTCTCCTTCATGATCACCGTGGACTTCACCAGCAGGCCGGACATGCCGATCACGTCCGCGTCGTGCTCCTCGGCGGCGTCCAGAATGGCCGACACGGACTGCTTGATACCGAGGTTGACCACGTCGTAGCCGTTGTTGGACAGGATGATGTCCACGAGGTTCTTGCCGATGTCGTGGACATCGCCCTTGACGGTGGCCAGCACGATCGTGCCCTTGCCCGCCGCGTTCCCGCCGTCGGCCGTCTTCTCCATGTACGGCTCCAGGTACGCGACCGCGGTCTTCATCACCTCGGCGGACTGGAGCACGAACGGCAGCTGCATCCGGCCGGAGCCGAACAGCTCGCCGACGGTCTTCATCCCGGACAGCAGCGTGTCGTTGATGATCTCCAGCGCCGGCCGCTCGGCCAGCGCAGCGTCCAGGTCGGCTTCCAGCCCGGCGCGCTCGCCGTCGATGATGCGCCGTTCCAGGCGTTCCCCGAGCGGCAGTGCCGCCAGTTCCTCGGCCTTGGACGCGGCCGCGGAGGACGCGGAGACGCCCTCGAACAGCTCCAGCAGCCGTTGCAGCGGGTCGTACCCCTCCCTGCGGCGGTCGTGGATCAGGTCGAGCGCGGCCTCGCGCTGGTCCTCCGGGATGCGGGCGACGGGGAGGATCTTGGAAGCGTGCACGATCGCTGAGTCCAGGCCGGCCCGCACGCACTCGTCCAGGAACACCGAGTTCAGCACCTGCCGGGCCGCCGGGTTCAGGCCGAAGGAGATGTTGGACAGGCCGAGGGTGGTCTGCACGTCGGGGTGGCGGCGCTTGAGCGTGCGGATGGCCTCGATGGTCTCGATGCCGTCGCGGCGGGACTCCTCCTGCCCGGTGGCCAGGGTGAACGTCAGGCAGTCCACCAGAATCGACGACTCCTCGATGCCGTACTCGGTGGTGAGCTGCGCGATCAGCCGCTCGGCGATCTCCGTCTTCTTCTCCGCGGTGCGGGCCTGCCCCTCCTCGTCGATCGTGAGCGCGATGAGGCCGGCGCCGTGTTCGCGGGCGAGTGCGGCGATGCGCCCGAACCGGGTGTCCGGGCCGTCGCCGTCCTCGTAGTTCACCGAGTTCAGCACGGCCCGGCCGCCCAGCACCTCAAGGCCCGCGCGCAGCACCTCCGGTTCGGTGGAGTCCAGTACGACCGGCAGCGTGGACGCGGTGGCCAGCCGCCCCGCGATCTCCCTCATGTCCGCCACGCCGTCACGGCCGACGTAGTCCACGCAGAGATCGAGCAGGTGCGAGCCGTCCCGGATCTGTTCCCGGGCGATCTCCACGCACCTCTCCCAGTCGCCGGCCAGCATCGCCTCGCGGAACTTCTTGGAACCGTTGGCGTTGGTGCGCTCACCGATCGCCAGGTAGGAGGTGTCCTGGCGGAACGGCACCGGCTGGTAGAGCGAGGAGGCGGCCGGCTCGGGGCGGGGCCGGCGCGGGGTGACGGCGCGCCCCCGCACCCGCCGGACGACGGCGCGCAGGTGCTCGGGGGTGGTGCCGCAGCAGCCGCCGACGAGCGAGATGCCGTACTCCTGGGTGAACGCGTCGTGTGCGTCGGCGAGTTCGTCGGGGCCGAGGGGGTAGTGCGCGCCGTCCCTGCCGAGCACGGGCAGGCCCGCGTTCGGCATGCACGACAGGCCGACCCGGGCGTGCCGGGCCAGATGGCGCAGGTGCTCACCCATCTCGGCGGGGCCGGTGGCGCAGTTGAGGCCGATCATGTCGATGCCGAGCGGCTCCAGCGCGGTGAGCGCCGCGCCGATCTCCGAGCCGAGCAGCATCGTGCCGGTGGTCTCCACGGTCACCTGCGCGAAGACCGGCAGGTCGAGCCCGGCCTCGGCGAGGGCGCGCTTGCAGCCGAGCACCGCGGCCTTGGTCTGGAGCAGGTCCTGGCTGGTCTCCACGAGCAGCGCGTCGGCGCCGCCGGCGATCAGGCCCGCCGCGTTGCGCTGGTAGCCGTCCCGCAGGGTCGCGTACGGCACGTGGCCGAGGGTCGGCAGCTTGGTGCCCGGTCCGATGGAGCCGAGCACCCAGCGGACCCGGCCGTCCCGGTGGGCGTCGGCGGCCTCGCGGGCCACGGCGGCGCCGGCCGCGGACAGCTCGAAGATCCGGTCGGCGATGTCGTACTCGCCGAGCGCCGCGTGGTTGGCGCCGAAGGTGTTGGTCTCGACGCAGTCGACGCCGGCCGCGAAGTACTCCTGGTGGACGGCGCGGACGAGGTCGGGCCGGGTGACGTTGAGGATCTCGTTGCACCCCTCCAGCTGCTGGAAGTCGTCCGGCGTCGGGTTGGCGGCCTGGAGCATGGTGCCCATCGCGCCGTCGGCGACGACCACCCGGGTGGCGAGGGCCTCGCGCAGCGCGTCGGCGCGCTGCGCCTGGGTGAGGGGGCTCATGGGGCACCCACCGGGCTGGGGGCGATCCGGCCGATCAGCTCCGCGGCGCTCACCCGGTACTCCTGGGTGCCGACCGTCCCCAGGACCTCCGTGGCGAGGGCGCAGCCCAGCCGGGCGGCGCGCTCCGTCGGCCAGCCGCGGCTGTGACCGGCGAGGAACCCCGCGCGGAAGGCGTCACCGACGCCGGTGGGGTCGACCACACGGTCGGTGGCCACGGCGGGTACGACGACGGGCTCGGCGCCGGCGCGGGCGATGACGACGCCGTCGGCGCCCCGGGTGGTGAGCCAGGTGCCGACCTGGCCGAGAACCTGGGCCTCGGTCCAGCCGGTGCGGTGTTTGAGCAGTTCGGCCTCGTACTCGTTGGTGAAGAGGAACTCGGCGCCGGTGAGCAGGCGCCGGATCTGCGGCCGGTCGAGGCGGGCGAGTTGCTGGGAGGGATCGGCGGCGAAGGGCAGCCCGAGGGTGCGGCACTCGTCGGTGTGGCGCAGCATGGCCTCGGGGTCGTCGGGGGCGACGACGACCAGGTCGAGCCGGCCGACGCGGTCGGCGACGGCGGCGAGCCGCAGCTCGCGGGCCTCGGACATCGCCCCGGCGTAGAAGGTGGCGATCTGGTTCTGGTCGGCGTCGGTGGTGCAGACGAACCGGGCCGTGTGCCGGGTGCGGCTGATCAGGACGGAACCGGTGTCGACTCCGGCCGCCTCCAGCCAGTCCCGGTACTCGGCGAAGTCGCGGCCGGCGGCGCCGACCAGGACCGGGCGCAGGCCCAGCCGGCCGAGGCCGAAGGCGATGTTGGCCGCCACCCCGCCGCGGCGGACCTCCAGTTCGTCGGCGAGGAACGACAGGGACACCTTGTCCAGGCTGCTCTCGATCAGCTGGTCCGCGAAGCGCCCGGGAAAGACCATCAGATGGTCGGTGGCGATCGAACCGGTGACGGCGATGTGCACGGCGGTGCCTCCTTGGGGCAACGGCGACATGGCGGGAGGTCAGGCCAGCGCGATGGCGCGGAGCTTGTCCGCCCGGTCGGTGCGCTCCCAGGTGAACTCGGGCAGTTCCCGGCCGAAGTGGCCGTAGGCGGCGGTGCGGGCGTAGATGGGGCGCAGCAGGTCGAGGTCGCGGATGATCGCGGCGGGCCGCAGGTCGAAGACCTGGTCGACGGCGTCCTGGATCTTCGCCACGGGGACGGTCTCGGTGCCGAAGGTCTCCACGAACAGACCGACCGGCTCCGCCTTGCCGATCGCGTAGGCGACCTGTACCTCGGCGCGGCGGGCGAGTCCGGCGGCGACGATGTTCTTGGCGACCCAGCGCATCGCGTACGCCGCCGAGCGGTCGACCTTGGAGGGGTCCTTGCCGGAGAAGGCGCCGCCGCCGTGCCGGGAGTAGCCCCCGTAGGTGTCCACGATGATCTTGCGGCCGGTCAGGCCGGCGTCGCCCATCGGGCCGCCGATCTCGAACCGGCCGGTGGGGTTGACCAGCAGGCGGTGGCCGGAGGTGTCGATCCCCGCGTCGGCCAGGACGGGTGCGACGACGAACTCGCGGATGTCGGGGGCGAGCATCGTGTCGAGGTCGATGTCGGCGCAGTGCTGGGTGGAGACGACCACGGTGTCGAGACGGACCGCGCGGTCGCCGTCGTACTCGATGGTGACCTGGGTCTTTCCGTCGGGGCGCAGGTAGGGGATGGTGCCGTCCTTGCGGACCTGGGTGAGCCGCTGGGCGAGCCGGTGCGCCAGCGAGATGGGCAGCGGCATCAGTTCGGGGGTGTCGTCGCACGCGTAGCCGAACATCAGGCCCTGGTCGCCGGCGCCCTGCCGGCCGAGTTCGTCCTGGAGGCCCTCGACCCGGTGCTCGTGGGCCTGGTCGACGCCCTGGGCGATGTCGGGCGACTGGGCGTCGATCGAGACGGAGACGCCGCAGGAGGCGCCGTCGAATCCCTTGACCGAGGAGTCGTAGCCGATGTCGAGGACGGCCGCCCGGACCAGGCCGGCGATGTCGGCGTAGGCCGTGGTGGTGACCTCGCCGGCCACGTGGACCTGGCCGGTGGTGATCAGGGTCTCGACGGCCACGCGGGATGCGGGGTCCTGCGCGAGCAGGGCGTCCAGGACGGTGTCGCTGATCCGGTCCGCGATCTTGTCGGGGTGACCTTCGGTCACGGACTCCGAGGTGAAGAGACGACGGGACACGATTCCTCCGGGTGCTCGGCGGGGCCGTGGGCGCTTGGGTCCGCACAGGGTGGGCGGGAATTCTTCAAGCAGGCTCGAGTTCCGCTCGACGCGGTGGCGGAGCGGGCGCCTCCAGCCAGACCTGAGCGGGACGGCACATGCTGCCCGGGTGCGTACGCGGCAACCACGCGGCGACTTCACGGCGACGAGAGAGGTGTCCATGGCGGTGACGACGAGCCGATCACCCATCCGGGTCCTGGTCATCGGCGGCGGTATCGGTGGGCTCTGCCTGGCCCAGGGGCTGCGGCGCGCCGGTGTCGACGTCCAGGTGTACGAGCGCGACGAGTCGGCCGACGGGCGGCGGCAGGGCTACCGGCTGCGGATCAGCCCCGAGGGCGAGGCGGCGCTCCGGGCCTGCCTGCCGCAGCGGCTGACCGAGCTGCTGGCGGCGACCGCGAACGCCCGCGACGACAGCGGACTGGCCGCCTACGACGAGCATCTGACGCCGCAGTGGGCGCCGGCCTTCGAGGACCCCCGGGCCGGCCGGGACGACAAGATCGATGCCGTGGACCGGGTGACGCTGCGGCGGATCCTGCTGGCCGGTCTGGAGGAGGTCGTCCACTTCGGGAAGAACTTCGAGCGGCTGGAGCGGACGCCCGACGGGCGGGTGACCGCCTCTTTCGCGGACGGCAGCGAGGCCGTCGGTGATGTGCTGGTCGCTGCGGACGGCACCAACTCGCGGGTCCGCGGCCAGCTGCGGCCCTGGGACGTGCCCCAGGACCTGGGCATCCGGACGATCTTCTCCCGGATCCCCCGGCGGGAGGCCATCGAGGCCGGGCTGCCGGAGGCACTGCGGGACCGCTTCAGCTATGTGATCGGCACCGACGGCCACCACCTGGGCCTGATGCCGATGCTGTTCCGCGAGCGCCCGTCGCGGGCGGCCGCCCGGCTGTGGCCGGACGCCGGGCTGGAGGACAGCGACGACTACTACATGTCGGTGTTCAACGTGCACCTGGCGGACCTGGGCCTCACCGACGAGGAGTTCTTCGCGCTGAGCGGCGAGGCGCTGTGCGCGCTGGTGGTCGAGCGGACCCGGGCGTGGCACCCCGACCTGCGGGAGATCTTCCGGTTCGCCGACCCCTCGACGTCGTTCGCGGTGGCGCTGCGGGCCACCACGCCCGTGCAGGCGTGGGACGTATGCCCGGTGGTGCCGCTCGGGGACGCGGTGCACGCGATGCCGCCGTCCGGGGGCGTGGGGGCGAACACCGCCGCGCGGGACGCTGCGGCGCTCAGTGGCCTGCTGGCCGCGGTGGACCGCGGGGAGCGCGAACTGGCGGAGGCGGTGCGCGACTACGAGAAGGCGATGGTGGAGTACGCGACCGAGGGGGTGGAGTTGTCCCTGCGGATCGCGGAGTGGTCGATCAAGCGGGCGCAGGGCTGAGACGACGGCAGAGCATCGCCCGGGTACGGGAGGTACCCGGGCGATGCTCCGTGGTGTCAGCGCCTGGTCGCCGGGCCGGTGTCGCCGGCCGGGACCTGGGTGATGTTGCGGTAGACGTTGTTCTTGAAGATGCCGACGGGGTCGTTGATCGTCGAGCCGCCGGGCGCGCCCACGAACGTGTTGTCGTGGTAATTGACCACGCTCTGGCCGTTGTTGCCGATCAGCGCCTTGGCCACCGAGGTGCGGACGGTGTTGCCGTAGAACTCCAGGTTGGTCATGGTGACGCCACAGCCGTTGAAGATCACCGGGAAGGTGAAGCCGTTGTAGGTGGCGTCGTGGTCGTTGACGCTCTTGTTGTACCGGACGACGACACCGTCGCTCAGCTGGCCGGGCGCGGTGCAGAAGGCGAGGAAGCCGCCGCCGTTGTCGTGGCTGTAGTTGTACTGGTAGGTGACGTCGGAGTTGGCGCCGTCCGCGTCGAAGGCCATCATCGGCGGCGCGGAGGCGCCGTGCGAGACGTCGTTGTGGTCCAGCACGGCCTTGTCGGAGTTCCACACCCAGACGCCGGCGTGGTAGACGGTGGCGCGCAGGCCGAAGCCGTTGACGACGTTGTGGTCGATCCTGGGGGCCGTACCGTTCTGCACCACGATGCCGTCGCCGCCCTGGTCCGACAGCCGGTTGCCGGTGATGCGGACGTTGGTCATCGGCACATAGCTGTTCTCGCCGGCCGGGAACAGGGCGCGCTTGGACCACTGGGACTCGGTGGCGATGCCGTAGCCGTCGGTGCCGGAGACGGTGCTGCCGGACACCGTGATGCCGTCGAAGGTGGTCGGCGTGGCCGACCCGGCCGCCTTCAGGACGATGCCGCCGCTGTCCTCGTTGTCCGGACCCGTGCTGTCGATGCCGGTGACGTCGTGCACCTTCACGTTGTCGATGACGTAGTGACTGCCGGTGCCGTAGTCGCTGAGCAGCACGTAGATGCCGGTGCGCGCGGTGGAGTCCGGGGTGGTGGTGTCCGAGACGTCGAGGTTGCGCAGTTCCCAGCCCTGCACGTTGTGCAGATAGACCGTGGCGCGGGCGCCGCCGCCGGCGAGGAACGCGCGCGCGGTGCCGCCGTAGGTGCTGACCGTGATCGGCGCGGCGGCCGTGCCGGAGCCGTGCGGCGCGAGTACGCCGTTGCAGGTGACGCCGCTGCGCAGGAGGATGGAGTCGCCCGGGCGGAAGGTGGTGTCGCCGACCTTGGCGAGCGTGCGCCAGGCAGTGCTGGGGGACGCGCCGTCCGCGGAGTCGTCGCCGGCGGAGCAGTCGACGTAGTACTGCCGGCCGTCGGCGTGCGCGGGGGCGGCCGCGGCGAGCGGGGCGGCGCCCAGGGCGAGGACGGTCGCCGCACTCATCACCGCTGTTCTCGGTATCCGGGTGGATCGCATGCTTGGTGCTCCTTCTGCTTGCGTGCGTGACGCTGTCTCAGCGTGGCTGAGATGGTGTGGTCGCCCGGCCGAGAACCGCTCGAGCCACAGTCGAACCGCCCTTGAACGCCCTGCGGATCACCGTCCACCGGCGGGGTGGATGATCTGGCCGTTGATGTTCCCGTTCGCCCCCGAACCGAGGAAGACGATCAGCCTGGCCACGTCGTCCGCCGTGCTCAGACGGCCGCTGGGGGTGTCCGCGACCGCCTTCTCCAGGAGTGCCGGGTCGACCGCGTCGAGACTCTCGGTGAGCGTGCCGCCGGGCGCGACCACGTTGGCGAGCACGCCGTCGCCCGTCCACATCAGGCCACGGACGAAGCCGTGCAGGGACGCCTTCGCGGCGCTGTAGATCTCCGAGCCGGGATTGCCGTACGTCGCCGTCACCGAGGACAGCAGCACGATCCGGCCCCAGCCGCGTTCGCGCATGCCGCCGAGGGCCTGACGCACCGTCCACAGGTGGCCCTCGACGTTCTCCCGGTAGCGGCCCAGCCAGAAGTCCATCGGGAACTGGTGGTACGGCACCATCTCCTCGGGGTTCATCCACACCCAGGTCTGGGCGTTGGCGACCACCACGTCGACACCGCCCCACCGCTCCTCGACGGCGCTCACCGTCGCGGCGATCGATTCCGGGTCGGCCAGCTCGTAGTGGAGCGCGCAGGCGCGGTCGTCGCCGCCGAGTTCCTCGACCAGTTCCTTGGCGGCGCGCTCGGACCGGTGGTACGTGACCGCGACCCGCGCGCCCTCGGCGGCGAAGATCTTCGCGGTGGCCCGGCCGATACCTTTCGTGGCGCCGGTGACCAGTACTCGTTTGTCCGCCAGTCCCAGATCCATGGCATTTCCCCTCGTACTTCGTGCGACGCGGCCCCGTCAGCCGGTCCCGCCCCCACCTTCGACAACGGTGCTCGAGCGCGGCTTGACCGGTTCTGGAGCTGTCGGCCGCATGGTTCGCGCCAGATTCGCGTCATCGATCCCGAAAGGTTCGGCCATGGATCCCACTCCCGCGGACAGACTGCGCTGGTACGCCCTCGCGGCGATCCTGACCACCCACTGCATGGACCTGCTCGACGGCATGATGGTGAACACGGCCGCCCCCGCGATCGGCAAGGGCCTGCACGGCAGCTACACCGACCTGCAATGGATGGGCGCCGGCTACGCCCTGGCGTTCGCCTCCCTGCTGATCACCGGCGGCCGGCTCGGGGACATCGCCGGGCGCAAGCGGATGCTGCTGATCGGCACGGCGGGGTTCACCTGCGCCTCGCTGCTGGCGGGGCTGGCGGTGAACCCGGAGATGATCATCCTCGCGCGGATCGCGCAGGGGGCCTGTGCGGCGGTGATGGTGCCGCAGGGGCTCGGCATCATGCGCGAGCTGTTCCCGCCGCGCGAACTGCCCCGGGCGATCGGCATGATGGGCCCGGTGGTGGGCATCGCCGCGATCGTCGCGCCGGTGCTGGGCGGTGCGCTGGCGACCGGGAACCTGTTCGGTCTCGGCTGGCGCGCGGTGTTCTTCGTCAACCTGCCGCTCGGTGCGCTGGCCCTGTTCGGCGCCGTGCGGTACGTACCCGACCAGCCGCCCGCCGAGGGGGCGTCGCTGCGCCGGCTGGACGGGACCGGCACCGCGCTGGCCGTCGGCGCGATGGTCCTGGTCGCCTACCCGCTGATGCAGGGGCGCACCGCGGGCTGGCCGGCGTGGTGCTTCGCCAGCATGGCGGCGGCGCTGCCGGTGCTGGTCCTGCTGGGCGTCCACCAGAGCAGGCGGGCACGGGCCGGCCGGGTGCCGTTGATCGAGCCGCGCCTCGTCCGCGACGGCAGGTTCGTCGCCGCGCTGGTGGTGGGGGTGCTGTACTACACGGCGCTGAGCGGCATGATGTTCGCGCTTCTGGTGCAGCTCCAGACCGCGCACGGCTTCACCGCACTGGGCGCCGGCCTGGCCATGGTGCCGTGGACGCTCGGCTCCGCCGTCGGATCGGCCGTGGCCGGGCACCTGCTGGTACGGCGCCTCGGCAGCCGGCGCACCCTGCAAGGCGGCCTCGCGCTGCTGGTCGTCGGGGCGGTCGGGGTGATCGCGGTGGTCTCGCGCAGCCACGCCGTCGGCGCCTGGCAGCTGCTGGTGCCCCTGTCGCTGCTCGGCCTCGGCATGGGCGGCGTGCTGACCCCGTACTACGACATCTCGCTCGCCCTGGTCACCATGGAGCAGACCGGCACCGCCTCGGGCCTGCTCAACTCCTTCCAGCAGCTGGGCAACAGCATCGGCTACGCACTGCTGGGCACGGTCTTCTTCAGCTCTCTGACGAACACCCCGCACGGGGCGGACGGCGCCCTGCGCGTCACCTTCTGGGTCGCCGCCGGCCTGCTCGCGGCGGCCTTCGTGACGGCCTTCGGGATGCGCCCCCGCCTCCAGCGGGCCCAGCCCGGCCCGGCGAGCCGGACGGACATGGTCCCGGAGGGCCGGGTGTGAGTCCGGCTCCGGACCACACCCGCGCGCCCCCGCCTCCCGCCGGTGCTCCGGCGGGAGGCGGGGGCGCGTCGGGGCGAGCGGGGCAGGGCGGATCAGCGCAGGGCCGGACGGCTCATCCCGGCGTCGATGGTGTAGTCCGAGCCGGTGATGCTCGGGACCTTCCCGGAGGCGAGCAGGACCACCAGGGTGGCGACCTCCTCGGGTTCGATGATGCGGCCGGTGGCCAGGCCGGTCATCTTCGGGACGGCCTCGATGAACTCCTCGGGGGTGAGTCCGGCGCTGCGCGCGGTCTGCGGGTTGGTCCAGACCCGGGTGCGGACCGGGCCGGGCGAGATGGTGTTGACGCGGACGCCCAGCGGGGTGAACTCCGCGGCCAGCGACTTGCCGACGCTGGCGAGCGCGGCCTTGGCGGCCGAGTAGTGGCCGAGCCGCGGGTCGGCGAGGGTGGCGTTGACCGAGCCGATGTTGATGACGGCGCCGCGCCGCTCGACCAGGCTGGGCAGCGCCTCCCGGGTGGTGCGGACCGCGGTGAGGACGTTCAGGCCGAACGCCTCGCGCCAGGTGTCGTCGTCGATGTCGAGGAAGCCCGCGGCCAGTTTGACGCCGCCGCCGACGTTGTTGACCAGGATGTCGATGCCGCCGAACTCGCCCAGCGCGTGCCCGACCAGGTCCCGCGCGCCGTCCTCGGTGGCCAGGTCGACGGTGCGGGTGTACGGGGTGGCGGCGCGCAGCTCGGGGCCGACGGTACGGGAGCCGCCCAGCACCCGCGCGCCCGCTTCGGCGAGGGCGCGGACGCAGGCCAGCCCGATTCCGCTGCCGGCTCCGGTGACCACGGCGGTTCTGCCGGTCAGGTCGAATCGCATGGCTACTCCCGTGAGGTGGATGAGTGTTCGGCGAAGAAGCGTCCGGTGGGGCCGCCGTGCGGCTGCGTCGCGACATCGGCGATGTACCGGGCGGCCTGCTCGGGGGACTGGTGCGGGCCCGGCATCATGCGGGTGCGGACGCGGCCCGGGTTGACGGCGTTGACGCGGACGCCGGTGCCCTCGGTGGTCGCGGCGAGCATGGTGGTGAGGCCGTTGAGCGCGCTCTTGGACAGCGAGTAGCCGGGGGTCTTGGGGAACAGCCGGCCGCCGAACTCCGCGGTGGTGCCGCTGGAGACGACCAGGGCGTGGCCGCTGCCGCGCCGGATCATGGCCGGGACGAACTCCTGGAGCACCCGCCAGGTGCCCAGCAGGTTCACCCGCAGGGTCCGTTCGACCAGCTCCAGCGGTACGGCGAGGGGCTCGGTGCCCGCGTCGAGCAGCACACCGGCGTTGCACAGCAGGATGTCCGGCGCGCCGACGGTCTTCGCGGCGCGGGCGACGCTGTCCGGGTCGGTGGTGTCGAGGTCCGTCCAGCGGGTGCCCAGTTCTTGTGCGGCGGCGCGGGCCTGCTCGGGGTCGCGGGCGGTGAGTACGACGTCCAGGCCCCGGCGGTGCAGTTCGGCGGCGACGGCGCGGCCGATGCCGCGGTTGGCGCCGGTGATCAGGGCGGTGCCTGTGGTCATGGAGGCTCCTGGGGTCCGGCGCCGGTCAGTGCAGGCGCACGCGCAGGTGTTTGACGCTGTTCATGAAGTTGGTCTCCGGGCGGGCGGGGGCCTCGACGAGTTCCAGCCGGGGCAGCAGGTCGGCGATCCCGTCCAGGAACTCGCGCAGCTCCAGGACGGCCAGGCCGTTGCCGATGCACACGTGCGGTCCGCCGCCGCCGAAGCTGAGCTGGGGGTTGGGCGTGCGGCCGAGGTCGAACCGGTCGGGGTCGGTGAACACCCGCTCGTCGCGGTTGGCGGAGCTGTACCAGACGACGACCTTCTCCCCCGCCGCCACCGGCTGCCCGGCGATCTCGGTGTCGGTGACGGCCCGCCGGGCGAAGTGGGTGACCGGGGTGACCCAGCGCAGCACCTCGGTGGCGGCGCTCGGCAGCAGGTCCCGGTCGGCGCGCAGCCGGGCGAGCTGGTCGGGGTGGTCGAGCAGGGCCAGGACGCCACCGGTGACGGAGCAGTAGGTGGTCTCGATGCCCGCGGTGACGAGGGTGGAGGCGAACAGGCCGACCTCGTCCGGGGTGAGCCGGTCGGGCAGGCCGAGCCGTTCGGCGCCGTTCAGCCGGGCGCCCAGCAGCAGCGAGAAGCAGTCGTCGGCGGGGTGGGCGGCCCGGTGGTGGGCGAAGTCGTGCAGGTAGGCGTGGATCTGCTGGAAGGGGTCGGGCCCGGCGTCGTCGCCGTACTCCTGGTCGCCGAGGTTCACGGTCCGGCGGGCCCAGCCGAGCATGGTGGCGCGGTCCTCGCGCGGGATGTCCAGCAGTTCGAGCAGCACCTCGAAGGGCAGGCGCAGGGCGATGTCCTCGGCGAGGTCGAACTCGCCCTTCTCCCGGGCCTCTTCGAGGAGGGAGTCGACGATGGCCCGGATCGGGTCCCGCAGGGCGGCCAGCCGGGCGGGGGCGAACACCTTGAAGGTCAGCTTGCGCACCCGGGTGTGCTCGGGGGCGTCCAGGAAGGTGATGATCGGCGGGCTCGGGTCGACCTTGCGGATCGAGGTCATCGTGGTCGGGCTGGAGGAGAAGGTCCGCGCGTCCCGGGAGACGGCGGACACGTCCCGGTGCCGCACCACGTGCCACAGCGGCTCGCCGTCCGTGTCGGTGCCCCGGCTGACCGGAGCGACGTCGCGCAGGTGGCGGAAGTACTCGTAGGGGATTCCGTCGGCGAAGGACTTCGGGTCCATCAGGTCGAGGTGGTGGACGATCATCGCGCACCCCTTCCGGCCGGCTGCGCGGCGGGGGCGGCGCAGGCGTCGGCGAAGGCGAGTTCATGGCGGATGCCGAGGGCGAAGTGAGTGGTGAGCACGCGGCGTTGCGCGGGGGTGGACCGTTCCGCGAGCCGGTCGGTCAGCTCGGAGAACGCCTCGACGGCGAAGCGGTACGACTCGCCGGGGTGGTAGGCGGTGATCCAGGGCAGGTAGCGGCTGCCCGGGACGGCGTGGTCGCGCAGGTGGTCGGAGACCTCGGCGTTGAACCAGACCATGGGCAGCAGCGCTCCGACGCCGGCGTGGTACGAGGAGGCCGCGGAGGTGGTGAAGAAGGCGGCGTGGGCCGCCACCGCCGGCGCGACGGGCTCCTCGGCCGCGTCCGGTCCGGGCAGGCCGAGGCCGGGGGCGAGGGCGGCATAGGCCGCGCGCAGGCCGTCGCGGGCGTCCAGGGTGCCGACCACGGACTGGCCGAACAGGCGGGCCCCGGCGTCGTCGGGGGCGTCGGCGGCGCAGCGGGCCAGCGCGCGGGCGTAGGCGGGCAGCAGGTACGCGGTGTCCTGGTGGACGAACCGGGCCAGCGCCGCGGCGGGCAGCGTGCCGTCGCGCAGCCCGGTCCAGAACGGATGGTTCAGCACCTCGTGCAGCACCGGTGCGCAGATCTCGCGGAGCTCCTGCCGCATCGCTCTCCCTCTCGCCGCGTCGTCCGTCGGCTCGGGACGGTAGTGACGCGCGCTCGAAGGAGGCTGGTGCCGCTCTCGACCGGTCAGGCGGCTCCGGGTCCGGCGAGGGCGGTCAGTTCCTCCCACGACCAGCGCAGACGGGCGCTGCGCAGGTCGTCGGTGACGGCGGTGAGCCAGCGCAGCTCCGCCGCGGCCATGGCGCGCTGGTACTCCGTCTCCAGCCAGATGACGCGGCCGAGTCCGTCGTCGTCCGCGTCGGCGAGCGCCGCGTCCAGGGCGTCCACGGTGCGGACGAGGGCGGCGGCGCGGTCGTCGAGGACGGTCAGCGCCTCCTCGGGGGTGAGCATCAGCGCGAAGGAGAGCGCGACGGGGAACTGCGGATACTCCGGCTTGGGCGTGCCGAGCATGTCGAGCAGCCACGCGCGGGCGACCCGGCGGCCCTCCTCGGTGATCCGGTAGACGGTGCGCTCGGCGTACTGCTCGTCGCGCTCCACCTCGTGCACCTCGACCAGCCCGGCGGCGAGCAGCCGCTCGACGGTCCGGTGGATGCTCGTGCGCTGGCTGACGTTGACGACCTGGTCCTTGCCCCACTCCTTGATCAGCCGCTGCATGCCGTACGGGTGCAGCGGCTGGTAGTGCAGCAGCGACAGGACGGTCAGGGCGAGCGGGGAGCTGCGCGGCGCTGAGGCGGACATGCGCTCAGTGTACGTCCCACCGTAACTAGTTGCGTTGAAACTAGTTTCTGTGCAACCATCATGGTGCCGGGCAAGACAGCGAGACGGCATCGGGAAGGCACGACCAGTCGAGGGAGAGGACCACCGACATGACCACCACCGAGCGCATCCACGCCCGTGGCACCGTGACCAAGCGGCTGGGCAAGTGGACGTCCGCCGACGCCTTCGACGTCCGCGGCAGGGACGCGGGCGTCGTGCTCGACCTGCGCGCCCCGGAGGTTCCCGAGGACGTGCAGATCACCGTGGACCTGCGGCACAGCACGCTGAAGCTGCTGGTGGGCGAGGGTGACGTCCTGGACGACGGCGACGTCACCTGGCCCGCGAAGGGCCGGCTGAAGGACGCCCAGGGACCTTCCGGCAAGACCGGCCGCCGGATCCACCTGTACGGCACCGCAACCGACAGCGAGATCCGGGTGCACCGCGGTGGCGTGGCCATCGTGTCCGCGATGCTCTCCCGGGAGTACCTGGACGACGCCCGGCGCGCGTTCAAGGAGCACCGGCACACCACCGTGGACGACCCGTCGCGCGGCTGAGGCCGCCGCTACCAGGCGACGGGGAGCGAGTGCACCCCGTGGAAGACCTTGTCCTCGCCGGCCGTCGGGACCAGCTCCGCCGGGACGGCGAGGCGCAGGCCCGGCAGCCGGCGCAGCAGTGCGCCGAAGGCCAGCTTCATCTCGAACCGGGCCAGCTGGGCCCCCAGACACTGGTGCACACCGTGGCCGAAGGCCAGGTGCGGCGCCTGGTCGCGGGTCAGGTCCAGCTCGTCCGGGGCCGAGTAGACGGCCGCGTCGCGGTTGGCCGAGGCGAGCGAGAGGATCAGCGTCTCGCCCGCCCGCACCGTCTGCCCGGCCACCTCCAGGTCCTCGCGGGCGGTCCGGGTCAGCCCGAACTGGACGATGGTCAGATAGCGCAGCAGCTCCTCGACCGCGGTGTCGAACAGGCTCTCGTCGGCCCGCAGCGCCGCCAGCTGGCCGGGGTGCTGGAGCAGCGCGAACGCCCCGAGCCCGAGCATGTTCGCGGTCGTCTCCAGGCCGGCGATCAGCAGCAGCGCGCCGATCCCGACGACCTCCTCCTCCGTCAGCGCGGCGGCCCCGTGCAGCAGGTCGCTGAGGATGTCGTCGCGGGGCCGGTCCCTGCGGTCCCGGACCAGCTCGGCGAGGCCGCCGTACAGCCCGTCCCGGGCCTCGCGCAGCGGCTTCTCCGCGGTGTCCAGGGACAGCATCGCGAGGATCCAGCGCTGGTAGTCCGGGCGGTCCGCCTCGGAGATGCCGAGCATCTCGGTGATGACCCGGGTCGGGATCGGCTGCGCGAACCACTCGACCAGGTCGGCCGGCGAGCCGTGCTCGATCATCCCGGTCAGCTGCTCGTCGATGATCTGCTCCAGCCGGGGCGTGATCTCACGGCAGCGTTTGCGGGTGAAGTAGCGGCTCACCTGCCGCCGGTAGCGGCTCTGCTCCGGCGGGTCCAGCGCCGAGAAGACCCCGGGCGGGACGTCCAGCTCGTCCTCGGGGAGCGGGAGTTCGGTCGCCGGGGTGACCTGGATCAGCGGCGGACTGGTCCGCGGGTCCGCCAGCGCGGCCCGCACGTCCTCGTACCGGGTGACCAGCCAGCCGACCCGGCCGCCGGGCAGCCGCAGCCGGCTCATCGGGCGTTCGGCGCGCAGCCGCGCGTACTCCTCGGGCGGGTCGAACGGGCAACCGCGCCGCGCCGGCAGGGTCATCGGGTCGGGAAGCGGCATCGACATGGGCACACCTGTCCTCTGAACCTCTGAGCCTTCGAGCCTGTGGTGGTCCGCTCGCGGCCGCCGACGGGCCGGGGCCGCGGAGCCGCTCGTCACACCGGCCGGTACTCCAGCAGGGCGACGTCGCCGGGCGCGGGATCGTTGGCCGGGGCGAACCCGGCGTCGGCGGCCAGCCGGTTCCACTCCGCGCGGCCGCGCTCCCGGCCGCCGAGCACGGCGAGCGACTCGACGTCGATCAGCTTGCCGATGTCCCACTCGCCCGGGCCGCGCAGCAGGTTCTCCACGATCAGCAGCCGGGCGCCGGTGTCGCCGATCGCCGCGCGGATGCTGCGCAGGATCAGCACGGCCTTGTCGTCGTCCCAGTTGTGCAGCGTGTTCTTGATGAAGTACGCGTCGCACCCGGACGGCACCGCGGTGAAGAAGTCGATCGGGGCGATGGTGACGCGGTCCTCCACGCCGGAGCCGTCGAAGACCGCCTTGGCCTCGGCGACGGTGTGCGGCTGGTCGGCCAGCACACCCGTGGTGTTGGGGTTGCGGCGCAGCAGCTCGACCAGGAAGTGGCCGCGGCCGCCGCCCACGTCGGCGATCCTGGCGAACCTGCCGAAGTCGAACTCGTCGAAGATGCGCTCCGTGCCGGGGTAGCGGTTCTGGAGCATCGCCCGGTCCAGCACCGCGGCCTTGTCGGGGTTGGCCTTCGTGTACTCGTAGAACGGCAGCCCGAAGGCGTGCGTGAACGCCGATCCGCCGGTGCGCAGGGTGTGCGCGACGTCCTCGTAGGGACGCCAGAGCATCGGGTCGGTGGCGAACAGGAACATGTCGCGGATGCCGCCCTCGGCGTCCGAGACCAGGCCCTCGGAGACCGGCAGCAGCGCGAACCGGCCGTCCTCGCCCTCGTGCAGCACGCCGGCGGCGGCGACGGCCCGCAGCACCCGGTAGAGGGCGTCGGGGTCGGTGCCGGTCGCGGCGCTCAGCTCGGCCACCGTGCGCGGGCCGTCGGCCAGCGCGTCGGGCACCTTGACTTCCACCATCGCCCGCAGCGCGCCGATCGCCCACTTCGCGTAGACGAATCCGAGCACCTGCTGGCGCGGCGGCAGGCTGCGGTCGAACCATCCGTCCATGCCCGCGGGCTGCGGAGGGCCGTCCTGCGCGTTCATCCTCGTCCACCTCTCGTCGGGGGGCTCCGGCCGCCGACAGCGTCCCGGCGCCGGCTCGAATCCGGGTGGAACGGTGCTCGGTCGCGGCGGCCGGGTTCGACCGGCGGTCGAGGAGTACTCGAAGCGGCTGCCGGACGCTCGGGGCGGTACGCAACCGACGAAGGGGACGCCTATGTGCGGCATCACTGGCTGGGTGGACTTCGGACAGGACCTCTCGCGGGAACGGCCGGTGCTGGAGGCGATGACCGACGCCCTGGCCGCCCGCGGCGTCGACGGCCGGGGGCTGTGGCTGGACGGCCACGCCGCGCTCGGGCACACCCGGACGGCCGTCATCGACGTGGCGGGCGGCGCGCAGCCGCTGGCGGTGGAGGAGGACGGCCGTACGGCGGCCGTGATCGTCCACAACGGCGAGGTCTACAACTTCAAGCAGCTGCGCAGCGAACTCCAGGCACGGGGACGCCGGTTCCGCACCCGGACGGACACCGAGGTGGCGCTCCAGGCGTACCTGGAGTGGGGGCCGTCCTTCGCCTCCCGCCTCGAGGGCATCTTCGCGTTCGCCATCTGGGACGTGCGCCGCGAGGAACTGGTCCTGGTGCGCGACCGGCTGGGCGTCAAGCCGCTGTTCTACACCCCGCTCCCGCGGGGCGTGCTGTTCGGCTCCGAGCCCAAGGCGCTGCTCACCCACCCCGCGGTCCGCCCGGTGGTGGACCTGGAGGGCCTGCGCGAGCTGTTCACGGTGGCCAAACAGCCGGGCCGGGCCGTCTTCCGGGACATGCGGGAGCTGCTGCCCGGCCATACGCTGACCATCGGCCGGGACGGCGCGCGGCAGCACACGTACTGGACGCTGACCGCGCGCGAGCACACCGACGACCTGCGGACCACCGTGGGTACGGTGCGCGATCTGCTGGACGACATCGTGGAGCGCGAGCTGGTCGCCGACGTGCCGCTGTGCACTGCGCTCTCCGGCGGCCTGGACTCCAGCACGGTCACCGCGGTCGCCGCCGCCCGGCGGTGGAAGCAGGACGGCGAGCGGATCCGGACCTTCGTCACCACCTTCGACGGCTACGTGGAGAACTTCCGCAAGGACGACGTGCGGTTCTCCCCCGACGAGCCGTACGCGGCCGAGGTCGCGGCGCACGTCTCCTCCGACCACGTCAACATCAGGCTCGACCCGCACGCCCTGATGGACCCCGGCACCCGGCTGAACGTGGTGCTCGCCCAGGACGCCCCGTCCACCCTCGGCGACATGGACACCTCCAACTACCTGACCGCGCGCGAGATCAAGACGCACTCGACCGTGGCGCTGGTCGGCGAGGTGGCCGACGAGATCTTCGGCGGCTACAACTGGATGTTCAAGCCGGAGTGCGTGGCCGCCGACGTCTTCCCCTGGGTGGTCAACGAGGGTCTGCACCCGGGCAACCGGGGCGGCCAGGGGCGCGACCTGTTCGCCGTCGGCTTCCTGGAGAAGCTGGACATGGCCGGCCACTACGCCGACACCTACCGCGAGGCGGTCGCGCAGGTGCCGCACCAGGCGGGCGAGAGCCCCGAGGAAGCCCGGATGCGCACCATCGGCCACCTCACCCTGACCCGGTGGCTGCCGATGCTGCTGGACCGCGGCGACCGGCTGTCCATGGCGCACGGCCTGGAACTGCGGGTGCCGTACGCCGACCACCGGCTGGTGGAGTACCTCTACAACACCCCGTGGAGCCTCAAGACCTTCGACGGCCAGGAGAAGTCCCTGCTGCGGGCCGTCGCCCGGGACCTGCTGCCGACCTCCGTGCTGGAGCGCAAGAAGAGCCCGTGGCCGGTCACCCAGGACCCGGCCTACACCCGGATGCTGCACGCGGAGCTGGCCGCCCTGGCCGCCGACGACAGCGCGCCGATCCAGCCGTACCTCAACCACGAGGCGGTGCGGCGCACGCTGGACCACCCCGGCGACGCGCACGACTGGCCGAGCCGGATGCACCTGGAGATGGCCCTCCAGTTCAACACCTGGCTGCGCCACTACGGCATCGAACTGGCGATCTGAACGGAGACCCGTATGACCGACCTCGCGTCCGAACGGCTCGACCCCCGCATCGCGCACGCCCAGGAGGTGTACACCCGCGGGAAGCTGGCCATCTACGACAAGTGGGTGCTGGGACTGTTCTGCTCGGCGGTGTGGCGCTGCCCGGCACACGTGATGCGCCGCCTCTACGACACCTCCGTCGGCCGGCGCCACCTGGACGTCGGGCCCGGCACCGGCTACTTCCTCGACAAGTGCCGCTTCCCGGACCCGGATCCGGAGATCACCCTGCTCGACCTCAACGAGGAGTGCCTCCAGATGTCGGCGGCGCGGATCGCCCGGTACCGGCCGCGGACCTGCCGGGCCAACCTGATGGAGCCGCTGCCGCTGCCCCCGCAGCACTTCGACTCGGCCGCCATGAACCTGGTCTTCCACACCATCCCCGGCGGCTGGGACGGCAAGGGCGTCATCCTCAAGCACGTCGCGCAGACGCTCCGCCCCGGCGGCGTGCTGTTCGGTACGACCGTGCTGGCCGAGGGCGTGCCGATGAACCGGCTCACGCACAAGCTGCTCCTCGAACAGCACCGGCGCGGCAACTTCCAGAACCAGGGCGACGATCCCCAGGGTCTGGAGCGCCAGCTGGCGAAGTACTTCCCGGAGTACCGGGTACGGATCCGCGGCGCGGTCGCACTGTTCCGCGCGACCGCCGGCTGAGGTCCGGCAGGCAATACCAAGGGCGCCGGTCCCGTGCGGGACCGGCGCCCTCGTCGTGCGTCAGGCGGTGACGGACAGGACCTCGCGGAGCGCGTCGGTGAGCGCCGCCGCCGGATCGGCGGGAAGCTCCTCACCGCGCCAGGCGACATAGCCGTCGGGGCGGACCAGGACCGCGCCGCCCTGACCGAGGCGGTAGCGGGTCGCCCACTCGGACTCGACATCGGTCAGCTCGGCCCCGGAGGCGGCCGGGCCGACCTGGTAGGCCCGCACGGGCACCGAGGTCTGCTCGGCGGCCTTTGCCGCCGCGCTCTTCCACTCGTCGCCGGCGGGGCCGGTGAGCAGGACGAACGCGTCATGGAACAGGTCGTGCACGCCGATGCGGCCGCCCTCGTGGTCGAGCCACAGGTGCGGCGCCCGGGTGCCGGGCCTGGCGTACTGGTCGACCTGCTCGCCGATGACGCCGGTGTGCTCCGCGCCGATCATCGCCGAGGAGCGGTAGCGCTGGGCCAGGATGCACAGCGTCGGCTCCAGCGGGTCCTCCTGCGGGGTGGGCCCGAACCGCGACTCCTGGCTGCGCACGGTGAGGTCGGCCAGCTCCACGGCGACGGCGCGCCGCTCGTCCTCGTAGCTGTCCAGCAGACCGTCGCCGGCCTGCCCCTTGATCACCGCGGCGAGCTTCCAGGCCAGGTTGTGGGCGTCCTGCACCGCCGAGTTGGCGCCCAGCGCGCCCGCCGGCGGCCACACGTGCGCGGCGTCGCCGACGAGGAAGACCCGGCCGGAGCGGTAGCGGTCGGCGACCCCGACCGCCTCCTCCCAGGAGGCCTTGTCGATGACCTCGACGGGCACGTCCCGGCCGATCAGGGCCTGGGCCGCGGCGGCGCACCGCTCCAGGGTGTAGTCCTCCGGGGACTCCTCGGCGGGGTCGTAGGTGAGCGCGACACCCCAGTGGTTCGGCAGGGCGTGGGTGACGAAGCCACCCGCGACACCGTTGCCACCGATGATCCAGAACAGCGCGGTCTTCTCGATCAGGTCCGACAGATCGGCCTTGATCACGAAGGAGACGTAGGAGCGGATCGTGCCGCGGCCGGTCCGCGCGATGCCGAGGCCGTCGCGGATGGTGCCGCGGTAGCCGTCACAGGCCACCAGGTAATCGGCCCGCACGGTACGGCGTTCGCCCGTGCCGCGGTCCTCGATCACCGCCGTGACGCCGTCCGCGTCCTGCTCCACCGAGACGCACTGGGTGTAGTGCCGGAGCTCGGCGCCGTTCGCGCGGGCGCGCTTGGCCAGCACCGGCTCCACGGTGCTCTGGTCGGCCATGCCGAACTCGCCGGCGGTGAACTCGGGCAGCGCGCGCGGGGAGTCCTGCGCCATGATCCAGTGCCACTCGGAGCTGAGGTTCTCGCAGCGGACGACGCCCGAGTCGGCGTCGAAGGGACGGCCCGCCTCCTTGATCTCCGCTTCCAGGCCGAGCGGCCGGTAGATCTCCATCGTACGGGGGTTGATGCCGCGGGCGCGCCCCTGGACCGCCACACCGGCGTGCCGGTCCACGAGCAGCGACCTCACTCCCTGGTGCGAGAGGAAGAGCGATGTCGCCAGCCCGGCATAGCCGCCGCCGACGATCAGTACGGGCACGGTCTCGTCGTACGGGGTCACTTTCATGCATTCCTTTCCGATGTGGTTTCGGCCCGGTCGTGCAACCGCCAGGCCGCCTCGCAGAAGGCGAGCTCGTAGCGCGCCCCGTGCAGGAAACCGTCCTCCAGGAGGGTGAGTTCGGCCTCGGACGCGGTGGCGGCGAAGTCGTCGACGAGCGCGAGGTAGGCCTCGACGTAGTCGTCGAAGCCGTCTCCCGGGCAGTACTGGGCGATCCAGTCCGTGTAGCGGGTGCCCGGCACCAGGCGCCGCCGCAGTTCGACGCAGACCTGCTGGTGGAACCAGGTCATCGGCAGCAGGCCGCCCAGCGCCGCCGCGAAGGAGGTGGCCGAGACCGCGGTGAGGAAGGAGGTGTGGGCGAGCGTCGACCGGCTGATGCCGTCGTCCGGCTTCAGATGCGGGAACCGGTCGGCCAGCACGTCGAGTTCGCGTGCCATCCGGCCGAGCGACTCGAACGTCGCACCGGCCGCGCCCGCCAGGAGCGCGCCCTGGGCGGGGAGTTCGGCGACGGCGGCGGTACGGGCGAGGGCGCGCGCGTAGGCGGGCACGGTGAAGCGGAAGTCCTGCTCGGCGAAGTGCCAAAGGGCCTCGGGCGGCAGGGTGCCGTCGCACAGGCCCGCCCAGAAGGGATGGGTGCGCACCTGCCCGAGGAGCGGTTCGGCACGGGTCCGTAACCGCTGACGGAATGCCATGGGACTCAACCCCCTCCTGCCCCGTCGGGCGAGTTCTACCAGGTGTGGCTCCCCTCGAAACTCGACCACGTCGATCGAGAACGGCTCGAGTCCCACCGGAGCGTCAGCCGGTTGTGAACAGGTGCTCGTGGCGCTTCAGCCAGGCGTCGAAACCGGCCGGCTCCCGCCCGGTCAGGCTGCGCACGGTGGGCAGCGGCACCCCGCCCCTGCGCGGGTCGGGATCGGCCTGGGCGTCGAGCAGTCCGGCGGCGAAGGCGGCCGGCAGGCCGCCCGCCGCCATCGCCTCGGCCGCTGCCTCGCGGGGCGCCTCGACGTACTTCAGCGGGCGGCCCAGCAGGGCGGCGACGCGGGCAACCTGCTGGGGCGCGGTCAGCGCCTCGGGACCGGTGATCCGGTGGACCCGGCCGCCGTGCCCGGCGGTGGTCAGGCAGACGACGGCCACCGCGGCCACGTCCGCCGGGTCGACCACCGCGCGCGGGATGTCCCCGTACGTCTGGTACACGGTCCCCTCGGCGGCGATCGAGGCCCGCCACTGGAGGACGTTCGACATGAAGGCGGCCGGGCGCAGCGCGGTGAACTCGGCGCCGGTCCGGGCGAACGCCCGCTCGGACTCCGCGTGGGCACGGCCGTACGAACCGGCGGCGGGCTCGTCCGCGGCGACCGAGGACAGCTTCACGACCCGGCCGACCCGGCACCGGCGCACCGCGTCGGCGACCACCGCCTCCTGGGCGGCGGCGTCCGGCCCGGCGGACAGCACGAAGACGGCCTCGGCCCCATCCAGCGCGGCCCGCACGGTCTCCGGCCGCCCCAGGTCCCCGACGGCCACCTCGACACCGGGGCCGAACCGGACCCGGTTCGCGTCCCGTACGAACGCCCGCACCGCCCGGCCGCCGTCCCGCAGTCCGGCGACCACCTCGCGCCCGACGGTACCGCCGGCACCGATCACGACAATCACGTCGACTCCTGTCCGTGCGTCACGTCGCCTCGCTCAGGGGGGCCGGGAGGAGGGGCGGGGGCTGCCAGTCGCCGACCGCCACCAGGCCCTGCTGGGACGCCGTGGGCGGGGTGCGGCGGAGCCGGGCGTTGCGGCGCAGGATGCGCCAGCGGCGTTCGGTGAGCTTGAACTCGCCCATCCGCCGGGAGGCTTCGACGATTTCCTGGGAGCGCGGCCGGCGCTGCTCGTCGTAGCGGGCGAGAGCCGCCGGGACGTCGGGGTCCGCGGCGAGCGCCGCGCACAGCACGGCCGCGTCCTCCAGGGCCTGGCAGGCGCCCTGGCCGAGGTCGGAGGTCATGGCGTGGGCGGCGTCACCCAGCAGCGCGACCCGCCCGGAGACGTACGAGGGCAGCGGCTGGGCCAGCTCGTAGACGTCGTGGCGCAGTACCCGGCCGGCCGGGGTGGCGGCGATCAGCTCGGGCACCGGGTGGTGCCAGTGGCCGAACCGCCGCCGCACCTCCGCGTGTTCGTCGGGGAAGCGCAGCCCCTCCGGGGTGTTGGCGACGGCGAACCAGTAGACGCGGTCGCCGCCGAGCGGCATACGGCCGAACTCCAGGCCCCGGCCCCAGCTGCTGCCGCCGGGCTCGGCCGCGCCGTCCACGCCCTCGGCGATGCCGCGCCACACGCTGTGGCCGCTGTACACCGGCGGCGCCACCCGTGGCCAGCGCGCGCGCCGGAGCCGGCTGAACGCGCCGTCGGCGGCGACGACCAGGTCGGCGTGCAGGGTCCGCTCGCCGACGGCCGTACGGTGCACGGCCCGCACCCCGTCGGGGAGGTCGACGACACGGGTGACCTCGGCACCCGTGCGCAGGGCGCGGTCCGGCAGGGCCGCGCGGAGCACGGCGTGCAGCTCCGGCCGGGTCAGCACGATCAGGGAGAGGCCGTGCGCGCGCAGGAAGCCCGGGTCGGCGGGGGGTTGCAGGCGGCGCCCGGAGGCGAGTCGCAGGCCTTCGCCGCCGGGCGCCATGACCGCCGCGCGCCGCCGTACCTCGTCGCCGACGCCCAGCAGGTCCAGCGCGCGCTGGGCGTTGGTGAGCAGCGAGATGCCGGCCCCGGCCTCGCGCGGTGCGGGGGCGCGTTCGAGGACGGTCACCTGCCACCCGGTCCGGTGCAGGCCGACGGCGGCGGCCAGGCCGCCGATCCCGCCGCCCACCACGACGGCGCTGCGCCCGGTGCCGGGCAGCCGCGCCATCAGCTGAGGACCGCTTCGGCGAGCAGGTCCAGGTGGCCGGGGTCGGCGGTGACCGAGAGCAGGAACAGCTCGTCGCAGCCGGCCG
Organism: Streptomyces sp. NPDC001606; assembly: GCF_053596835.1. Lineage (NCBI taxonomy): Bacteria > Bacillati > Actinomycetota > Actinomycetes > Kitasatosporales > Streptomycetaceae > Streptomyces > Streptomyces sp. NPDC001606. The sequence goes on along the minus strand of NZ_JBSFHC010000015.1, from coordinate 144,158 downwards.
CCGCGTAGCCCTCGGCGGCCGCGCGGAGCGTTTCGCCCTCGGTGATGGCGCCCTTCGCCAGGTGCTCGGCGAGCTGCCCCATGTAGCCGTAGTACGACAGCATGTGCGCGCGGGCGTCCTCCTTGCCGTTCGGGCCGAGCGCGGCGTAGCAGTTGGCGCCCATCCGGGGGGTTCCCGCGCGGCCCTCCTCCGCCCAGAGCTTGCGGAAGCCCTCGACCTGCTCGGCGTACCGCTGGGGCGGGCCGCCGGGCGAGATCCAGCCGATGGTGTGGCGGGCGGCCCGGCGCAGGCCGGCCGGGGAGTGGCCGCCGCCCCACAGCGGGATGTCGCCGCGCACCGGGCGGGGTCCGACGCCGGCGTGCGGCCCCTCCCCCGCCCACATCTGCCGCATCTCCTCGATCGTGGTGTCCAGGCGGCGGCCGCGGGTGCGGAACTCGGTGCCGGTGGCCGCGTAGTCGTCCTCGCGCATGCCGGCGGAGACACCGACGACCAGCCGGCCGTCGGAGATCCGGTCCAGGCTGGCGAGCTGCTTGCCCAGCTCGACGGCGCTGGGCCGGTAGGCGGGCAGCAGGATGGCGGTGACCAGCTTGATCCGGGTGGTGACCGCGGCGGCCGCGGCCAGGGCGACAATGCTGTCGTAACTGTCGTACACCACACGGTCGGTGACGGTCAGGCTGCTGAAGCCGAGGCGGTCGGCCCGGCGGGCGAACTCGATCAACCGGCTGCCCTCGGCGCCGGGCACGCCGATCGGCAGGCAAACGCCGATGTCCACGGTGGTTCCTCCTCGGGTGACGGTACGTCGGTCGGTCAGTCCTCGTCGCGGTCGCCGCCGCGGCGGGTGTGCATCGCGTCGGCCATCCGCTGCTTCACGGACGGGATCCGGGACGCGACGTGGAGCTGGGCGCGCAGGGCGGCGAGGGCGAGCCGGCCGAGGTACGGCCGGTGGATCAGCTGGTCGCCGCCGGTCTGGGCCTTGGAGGCGAGGACGGCCTGGAAGCCGTAGTCGATCATCTTGGTCTCGTAGCCGCGGACGGCGTCGTGCAGGCTGCCGTGGCCGTCCCGGAAGGCGGTGAGCCTGCGGGTCAGGAGTGCGGCGTCGCGCAGCGCGGTGTTGGCGCCGACGCCCTGGCCGGGCGTCATGGTGTGGATGGCGTCGCCGATGAGGGTGATGTTGGTGGTGGGCCACTGGGGCACGGGCACCGAGGTGCGGATGTTGATGGGGAAGCAGGTGCTCGGGTCGGCGAGCCGGAACAGCTCCCGCAGGTTCGGATGCCAGTCGGCCGTCATCTGCCGGACGAGATCGATGAGTTGGCGTCCGTCCCGCTTGAGGACGTCCGGCGGGAACTTGTCGGTGGACGCCCAGAAGCCCCAGTTGACGTAGTCGCGGGTGTTGTCGAAGAGCAGGCCCGGCCACTGCTGGACCAGGTCGGCGTCGTTGCCGCCGATGCCGTGCTTGAGCAGGCCGTCCCGGTCCCACGGGAACTCCATGGTGTGCAGGATGCAGCTGTAGCCGTGGGGGGCGAGGACCAGGCCGATGCCGTCGGCGACGGTCTCGGGGAGCAGCGCGCGGGACTCCGCGGTGAGCGGGAGCTTCGCGGCGATGGAGACGATGCCGGCGTCCTCGACCCGGGCGTGCGGCAGATACTGCCTGCGCACCCGGGAACCGGCGCCGTCCGCCGCCACCAGCAGGTCGCCGGTGTCCTCGCCGCCGTCCGCGAAGTACGCGGTGACCCGGCCGTCCGGGCGCTGCTCGTAGTGGGTGAACGTCCTGCCGAACCGGATGACGTCCTCCATGCCGGTGAACAGCACCTGGCGCAGCGTCATCCGGCTCACCGAGCGTTCGCCGCTCTCCTCGTCCACGGCGGGGCGCAGCGGCAGGTCGATGCTGGTGCGCAGCCGCTCGGTGAGCATGACGAAGTGGCGCGGCGGCCGGGCGCAGGTGGCCTTGAACGTCTCGTACAGCTCGGGGGGCAGCACCTGCTTGAGGGCCGCGCTCCCGTCCGGCCCGATCCCGACCCGGTACCCGTGCAGTCCGGCGCTGCGGGTCCGGTCCCGCTCGTAGACGACGACGTCGAACCCGGCCCGCCGCAACCCGTGCGCCAGCGCCATGCCGCCGGTGCCGGCGCCGATGACGATGACGCGGAAGGGGACGGGGGCCGGTGCCTCGCCGGCCCCGGACGCAGGCTTCAGCGGTTCGCTGCTCATGGGGTGGTGTCGCTCTCCTCGGAGGTGAGGCCCTCGACCTGGATGGAGCGGGTGGGGCAGCCGCGCCAGGCGCGCCGCAGCTCGTCGCGGAGGGTGTCCGGGGGCCGGCCGTCGAGGACCACGACGCGGCCCTCCTCGTCCTGGTCGAACACCTGCGGCAGCCGGTAGACGCACAGGCTGCTGGTCACACAGGTCTCCCGGTCGGCGGAGACACGCAGGGAGCCCATCGCCGTCACCAGCTCACGGGGATCTCGGCGTAGCCGGCCAGGAAGCCGCCCTCCGGACGCTTCAGCTCCTCGCCGGGCACCGCGAGCCGCAGCCCGGGCAGGCGCCGCAGCAGGGCCTCGGTGGCCTCCTGGAGCTCCATCCGGGCCAGCGCGGCGCCGGCGCAGAAGTGGATGCCCGCGCCGAAGGTGAGGTGGTGGTTCTCCGTGCGGCGGATGTCCAGCTCGATCGGGTTCTCGAACTCGTCGGCGTCCATGTTGGCCTCCTGGGAGAGCAGCACCGTGGAGCCCTTGGGGATGACCGTGGTGCCGTCGAGCAGCTCGATGTCCTCGACGGCGTAGCGCAGCGTGCCCAGCGAGGTGCCCATGATCTGGTAGCGCAGCAGTTCCTCGACGGCCGAGGGCACCAGCGACAGGTCCGCCTTCAGCTCGGCGGTCACCTCGGGCCGGTGCAGCAGCACCGCCATGCTGGTGCCGAGCTGGGAGGCGGTGGTGACGTAGCCGGCGATCAGCAGGGTCTTGACCCAGTGCTGGAGCTGGTAGTCGGTCAGCTTCGACGGGTCCTCGCGGCTGATCTCGATCAGCTCGCTGATCAGGTCGTCGCCCGGGTTCTCGCGCTTGGAGTCGATCAGCTCGGTCAGGTAGTCCCAGTACTGCCGCCGGCACTCCTCGACCTCGTCCTCGGGCAGCCGGGAGACGGACAGGAAGCCGTCGATCAGGCGGCGGAACTTGGCCCGGTCCTGCGGCGGCACGCCCAGCATGTGGCAGATCACCAGGATCGGCAGCGGATAGGCGAACGCCTCCATCAGGTCGACCGGCTGCGGTCCCTCGGCCATCTCGTCGAGGAGGTGCCCGACGATCTCCTTGACCACCGCGCGCAGCGCCTCGATCCGGCGCGCGCTGAACGCCCGCATGACGACGGCGCGTTCGGTCAGATAGCGGGGCGGGTCGTTGTCGATCTTGGGGTCGCCGAACAGGTCGTTGCTGGCGGAGACGCGGGAGGCCCGGCCGAAGGTGTTGCGGCTGAGCCGCTCGTCGGCGAAGAGCCGCCGTACGTCCTTGTACCGGGTGACCAGCAGCGCGGGTTCGCCGCTGGGCAGCGTGATCTCCAGCAGCGGCCGCTCGCGCAGCGTCGTCCAGCTCTCCGGTATGTCCGGTGCGGGGGCCCATGGAAGGGGATACCCGACGGGGCACCGATCGCCGCTCATGTCTGAACCGCCCTCTCCTGCGCGCACTGCTCGGACCGGGCCAGCGTGCGCATCCGCCCTGGGGACCCGCTCGAAGCGCGGTCGAATACCGCGGAGCCGGTACGGCCCAGCGCAGGTCGAGCGAGACTCCATCGGGCGCTGCGACATTCCCCCCGGTACACCTCCGTACGGAAACCAGAGGGAGAGCAATGAGCAGTCAGATCCCGACGCAGCCGGCGACCGCGGCGGAGTACCTGCCGCTGGCCTTCGGATTCGCCCTCCACCAGATCGGCGCGACCGTGAACAGCCTCGGCGTCCTCGCCGCGGTGGCGGACGGCCCGCGCACCGCCGAGGAGCTGATCGAGACGACGGGCGCCCACCCGCGCAGCCTGCGCCGGCTGCTGTACGCCGCCGTCCGGGCGGGGGTGCTCTCGCTGGACGCCGACGGGTACCGGGCGACCCCGGTCGCCGAGCACTTCGGGCCGCTGTCCGACATGCACGCGGCGGCGCCGGTGTGGCGGGCCTGGGAGGTGCTGGAGGAGTCGGTGCGCACCGGGCGTTCCGCGTTCGAGATCGCCAACGGCGCCCCGCTGTTCGACTACTTCGAGAAGGACGCGGAGCTGGCGGCAACCTTCCACGCCGCGATGACCGGCGGCAGCGACGTGCAGTCCCCGGCGATCGTGGAGCACTTCGACTTCACCCGGTTCCGGCACGTGGTGGACGTCGGCGGTGGCCGCGGCACCCTGCTCGCGGCCGTGCTGGGGGCCAACCCGGAGCTGCGCGGCACCGTCTTCGACACCGACAACGGGCTGGCGGAGACCGCGGGCGTGCTCGCGGAGGCCGGGCTGTCGGAGCGCTGCGGCATCACCGAGGGTTCGTTCTTCGACTCGGTGCCCGCGGGCGGTGATCTGTACCTGCTGAAGAACATCCTGCACGACTGGAACGACGAGGAGAGCGTGCGCATCCTCGGCAACATCCGCAAGGTGCTGCCCGCCGACGGCCGCGTGGTGGTCTTCAGCTCCGTACTGCCCGAGAACGGCACGGACGCGGACCCGGCCGACGCGCTCGGCGCCGCCATCTCGGACATCGAGATGCTGGTGATGACCACCGGCCGGGAGCGGACGCTGGAGGAGTACCGCCGGGTGTTCGAGGCGGCCGGCCTGGAGCTCACCGCGACCACCCCGCTGCCGTGCCCGTACCAGTACCACGCTTTGGAGGCCGCCCCGGCCGCGTCCTGACCTCCGCCCGCACTCCCCGGAAGCCCCCACCGAAAGAACCGCATGACGACTTCTTCCGACCCCGTGGCCCTCGCCGATCCGAGCGACCTCGACCCGGCCCGGTGGCGGGCCGCGGTCTTCGTCCTGGTCGCGATGGCGCTGGACCTGATCGACACCTCCATCGTGGTGGTGGCCCTCCCGGGCCTCCAGCGGCAGCTGCACGCCGACGGGGCGACCTTGCAGTGGGTGGTGGAGGCGTACACCCTCACCTTCGCGCTCAGCCTGGTGACGGCGGGGCGGATCGGCGACCTCCTGGGGCGCAAGCGCGTCCTGCTGTGGGGGATCGTGCTGTTCGTCGTGGCGTCGCTGAGCTGCGGCGTCGCGCCGAACGCGGGCGTCCTGATCGCGTCCCGGGCGTTCCAGGGCCTCGGCGGCGCGCTCGTCGTCACCCAGGGGATGTCGACCTTCCAGGTGGCGTTCCCGGACCGTGAACGCGCCCGCGTCTTCGGGCTGTTCGGCGCCCTGTCCGGGCTGTCCTCGGCGCTCGGCCCGATGTTCGGCGGCCTCCTGATCAACGCCGACCTGTTCGGGCTGGGGTGGCGGCCGATCTTCCTGATCAACCTGCCGGTGGGGCTCGTCGCACTGGCGGGCGTGGCCGGGTGCGTACGCGACTCGCGGGCGCCCGTGGCCAGGCGCCTTGACCTCATGGGCGTCCTGCTGGTGACCGCGGCCCTGCTCGCGGTGCTGTTCCCGCTGGTGCAGGGCCGCGAACTGGGCTGGCCCGCCTGGTCGTTCGCGCTGATGGCCGGCTCCGTCCCGCTCGCCGTGGCGTTCGCGCTGCACGAGCGGGCCAAGGAACGCCGGGACGGGTTCGCGCTGGTGCCGCCCGCGCTGTTCGAACGGCGGACCTTCACCGTGGGACTGGTGCTGCTGACGGTGTTCTTCGCCGCGGTGGCCGGGTTCTTCTTCCCCTTCACCTACTACCTCCAGAACGGCCTGGGCTTCTCGCCGTTCACCGCCGGCCTGGCGGTGATGCCGTACGCGCTCGGCGCGATGACCACGTCCTCGGTCTCCCCGACGGCCACCCGGCGCTTCGGCCGGGTGGTGCTGGCCGCCGGCATCGCCGTCATGACGGCCGGCACGGTCGCGCTGCTGCTGACGGTCCGGCACCTCGGGCCGTCCGCCGGCACCTGGCAGCTCGCCCCCTGGCTGCTGGTCACCGGCCTCGGCATGGGCCTGGTGGCCTCCCCCCTGGTCCAGCTGGTGCTGTCCGGGGTGCCCGACCGGGACACCGGGGCGGCGTCCGGCGTCCTCAACACCGTCAACCAGCTGGGCTCGGCCGCCGGTGTCGCCGTGCTGGGCGTGCTGTTCTTCGGCCTGCTCGCCGGCCACCGCAGCTTCTCCGCGTCCTTCTCCCAGGTGCTCTGGTACGAGACGGGTCTGCTCGCGGCGGCCTTCCTGCTGGTGTTCCTGCTCCCCGTCGGCGCCGCCCTGCGACCGGCGCCGGAAGACCCCGGGCCACAGGCTCGCCCACACGAAGGAGACCCGGCATGACAGCGACCGCTTGGGACACCGGCACGGCGGCCGGCCTGCTCCGGCTCGGCAACCGGTTCTGCGACGCGAAGGCGCTGCTCACCGCGGTCCGGCTGGACCTGTTCACCGTCCTGGACAAGGGCCCGGCCGACGCCGAGGAGCTGCGCGCGCGGCTCGGGCTGCACGGGCGGGGCCTGGCCGACTTCCTGGACCTGCTCACCGCGCTGGGCCTGCTGCGCCGCGACGAGGGACGCCGCTACCGCAACGCCGAGGGCGCCGCCCGCTTCCTGGTGTCCGGCCGGCCCGGCTTCATCGGCGGCTTCCTGCGCGGCTCGGACCTCAACCTGTACCCGGTGTACGGGCACCTGGCCGAGGCCCTGCGCACCGGCGAGCCGCAGGCGCACACCGACTACACGGGCATGCTCGACGACCCCGAGGCGACCGGCCATTTCGTACGGATGATGGACGGGCTCACCCAGGGCCTGGGCGCCCGGCTGACCGAGGCCTACGACTTCTCCGGCCACCGCTCGGTGCTCGACGTCGGCGGCTGCCGGGGCGGCCTGCTCGACCAGATCCTCACCCGACACCCCGGCCTGGAAGGGCATGTCTTCGACCTGCCGCAGCTGGAGCCGTTCTTCCACGCGCACATGGCCGAACGGGGCCGCACCGGTACGGCGGTGTTCCACCCCGGTGACTTCTTCCGCGACCCGCTGCCCCCGGCCGACCTGGTGATCCTCGGGCACATCCTGCACGACTGGGACCCCGCGCAACGCCGCCATCTGCTGGGCAAGGCGTTCGACGCGGTCGGTCCCGGCGGCGCGGTCCTGGTCTACGACCGGATGCTCGGCGAGCGGGCGGACGACACCGAGAACCTGGTCGCCAGCCTCAACATGCTCCTCGTCACCGACGGCGGCGCGGAGTACACCGTCGCGGAGCTGACCGCCGAGGCCCGCGAGGCCGGGTTCACCGGGATCACCCACCGGCCGCTCGGCGACTACGACACCCTGGTCGTCGCCCGCCGGCCCTGACCGCCACGCACGGCAGCGCCCCCGGAAGCCCTGCTCCGGGGGCGCTGCCGTGCTCGTGGGCCGCTCCTGCCGCCCGTCAGGCCTTGTAGCAGGCCACCAGGGTGTCGTAGTCGCCGAGCGGCGTGACCTCCGTACGGGCGAAGCCGGCGTGCTCGGCGTAGCCGACGATCTCCGCGGCCGGGTACTCCGAGCCCCCGTCGGTGACGAGGAGCATGTCGAGGCTGATCACCAGGTTCTCGGCGTGCTCGGGCTCGTCGTCGAGCATCCGGTCGTACACCAGCAGGGTGCCGCCGGGGTTGACCGCGTCGAACGCCTTGTGGACCAGCATGCTCCGCTGCCCGGGGTCCCAGTCGTGCAGGACGTGGCCGAGGATCACCACGTCGGCCGAGGGCAGCGGGTCGGTGAAGAAGCTGCCGCCGTGGAACTCCAGCCTGCCGCCGAGGCCCAGCTCCTCGATCAGCTCCTTGGCGAAGGGCTCCATCTCGGGCAGGTCGAAGACGTGCCCGGCGAGGTGCGGCCGGGCCCGGACGATCTGCGAGGCGAGGTTGCCGCGGGCACCGCCGACATCGAGCACCGAGGCGTGCCCGGACCAGTCGTACGCCTCGATCAGCTGGGCGCCGAGCACGTTGGTGAAGGCGTCCATGCTGCCGATGAACTGGCGCAGGATCGCCGGGTTCTGGGTCACCTCGTCGTAGTGACTGCCGGACTGCTGCTGCCCGGTGCGCAGGGCCTCCTCCAGGCGGCCCCACGCCGGGTAGAGGTTGCGGCTGGAGCGCAGCAGGAAGCCGCCGATGTACTCGTCGGCGCCGCGCACCAGGTGCCGTTCGGTGCCGGGGGCGTTGCGGTAGCGGCCGTCGGTGCGCTCCAGGATCCGCAGCGCCACCAGCAGGTCGAGGAAGTCGCGCAGGCCGCGTCCGTGCAGCCCGAGCGCCTGCCTGACCTCGCCCTCGTCGGCCGATCCGCCCGGGGCGTTGTGCAGGTGGGTGAACAGGTCGAGTTCGACGGCGGTCAGCAGGGCCTTGGCGTCGCAGAACGCGTTGCCGAGGCGCAGGATCCCGGCGGCAGTGCCGACGTCCGGGGCCGTGGTCGTCATGATGAGGACTCCTTCCTGGACGCCTGCCTGCCAGGCGCCGCACCTGTCGGCCTGAGAGGCTGTCAGCAGGGCGTGGAGAGGGCCTCGAAGCTCCCTGGAGGCCCGCGGCCCGGCCGCCGCACCCGGCGGCGCCCGACCGCGAGGCCAGGAATCCTCGAGGCACCGCCGGTAACTCTTGGTCCGGTCGCAGTGCGGCGGATCAACCGGCACTGTTCGTCTGTTCATGAGGGGACACGCATGTATGACGTGAACATCCCTGTGCTGATCGTGGGAGCGGGGCCGGTCGGCCTCTCCACCGCCCTGTTCAGCGGGCGGCACGGGATCCGCACCATGGTGCTGGAGAAGCGCGACGGCACCTCGCTGCTGCCCCGCGCCCCGGGCCTCCAGGCGCGCACCCTGGAGCTGTTCCGGGCGGCCGGCATCTCCGCGGACATCCGGGCGCTGGAGATGGGTGACTCGCACCCCTACTTCGAGGGCGGCATCATCCAGGTCGACACGTTCTCCGACATCGACGACGCCGTGGTGCTGGAGTCGCCGTCGCTGGACGGCCCGACCGTCAGCCCGGAGCGGGTGATGGGCTGCGGCCAGGACCGGTACGAGAAGGTGCTGGTGGAGAAGGCCCGGGAGTTCGGCGCCGACGTCCGGTTCGGCACCCGGCTGGTGGAGTTCACCCAGGACGCGGACGGGGTGACCGCGGTCGCCGAGGACAACGCCACCGGCCGGCGCTTCACCATCCGCGCCGACTACCTGGTGGGCGCGGACGGCGCGAACAGCAGCGTCCGCCGGCACCTCGGGGTGGAGCGCGAGGGGCGCGGCACGGTGTTCAACGCGCTCAGCATCTACTTCAAGGCGCCCGAGCTGGAGACCGTGCTCAAGGGCCGCAGGTTCATCCTCTGCTACGCGAAGGTCGACGGCACCCTGATGGGGCTGTCCCGGCTGCACGGCTGCGACCCGTACCTGGCCGCGCCGATCTACCACCCCGAGCGCGGCGAGAAGCCGGAGGACTTCACCGACGAGCGCTGCGTCGAGATCGTCCGGACCGCGGCGGGCAAGGCGGACCTGGCGGTGGAGATCGTCGACAAGGTGCCGTGGCAGGGCGCCCAGCTGGTCGCCGAGCGGTTCCGCACCCAGCGGGTCTTCCTGGCCGGCGACGCCGCCCACCTGCACCCGCCCGCGGGCGGCTTCGGCGCCAACACGGGCATCCACGACGCCCACAACCTGGCCTGGAAGCTGGCGGCCGTGCTCAAGGGCTGGGCGGGCGACGCGCTGCTCGACAGCTACCACGACGAGCGGCACGCGGTCGGCTCCGCGATGGCCGCGCAGGCGATGGTCCGCAACCGGATCCGGCACGGCCACGCCACCGAGCAGGACCACGCGGAGATGGTGGACGACATCATCATCACGCTCGGCTACCGGTACACCTCGCCGTCGATCGTCAGCGACACCACCGGCCCGGTGCTCACGCCCAAGCTGCGGCTCACCGGGGAGCCCGGCACCCGGGCCCCGCACGTGTGGGTCGAGCGCGACGGCGCGATCGTCTCCACCATCGACCTGTTCTGGGACGCGTACGTGCTGCTCACCGACGACGCCGGGACCCCCTGGGCCGAGGCCGCGGTCGCGGCGGCCGAGCGGCTCGGCGTGCCGCTGCGGGTGCACCGCGTCGGCCCGGCGAGCGAGCTGCGGCCCAAGGACCGCGACTGGGCCGAGGCGTACGGGGTCGGCGCCGGCGGTGCCGTGCTGGTCCGCCCGGACGCCTTCGTCGCCTGGCGGGCCACCGGCCCGGTCGGCGCGGACGCCGGGCAGGTGCTGGCGGACGCGCTGGGCCGGTCGGCCGGCCTGCGCTGACCGCACACGCCGAGGGGCCCGCTCCGGAGAACCCGGAGCGGGCCCCTCGGCCGTCGCGCTCAGAGTGCCGCGTCGGCCAGCAGCCGCACCTGTGCGGGGTCCGCCGTGCAGGGCAGCAGGATCAGCTCGTCGCAGCCCGCCTCCGCGTACGCCTGGGCGGCGTCGCGGATGCGTCCCGGGTCGGTGAGGACGCCGGCGGCCGTCCGCTCGGCCTTCGGGCCGACGAACGAGTAGTAGGCGCGCAGGTAGTCACCGGCGACGCGGGCGGCGTCCGGGCCGAGGTGGGCGTAGAGGATGGCCACCATCCGCGGGCGCTCGGTGCGGCCCGCGTCGATCCAGGTCTGCCGCGCCTGGCGGACCAACTCGGCGTACGCGGTGACGGAGTTGCCGCCCGCGATCCAGCCGGTGCCGAACCGCGCCGAACGCTGCATCGCGCGCGGTGAGTGGCCGCCGACCAGCAGCGGTACGCCCTCCGGGCGCGCCGGGGCGGGGCCGATGCCGGGGACCTTGCCGCCGCCCGCCCAGATCTCCCGCAGTTCGGTGAGCGCGGCGTCCAGGCGTGCCCCGCGGTCGCGGTAGCCGGTGCCGGTGGCGGCGTAGTCGTCCTCCCGGCCGCCGGCGGCGACCCCGAGCACCAGCCGGCCGCCGGAGAGGGCGTCGATGGTGGCGGCCTGCTTGGCGAGCAGTGCGGTGTCGCCCCGGTAGGCCGCGATCAGGATGGTGGTCAGCAGTCTGATCCGCTCGGTGACGGCCGCCGCCGCCGCGAGCGAGATCAGCGGCTCGTAGTTGGCGTACACCAGCCGGTCCAGAACGCCGAGGCTGGCGAAGCCGCACTCCTCCGCACGGCGGGCCCACTGCGGCAGCGTGCGGCCGTCGATGTCGGGGACGGTGGTGGGCAGACCCAGTCCGATCTCCACGGTTCTCTCTCCTTCTGGTGTGCGCTCAGCGGACGGCTGCCGCCCGCGTGTCGGTGAGCTGCTCCAGTGCGGCGACCAGGTCGGCGGGGGCGGGCCGCTCCCGGTTGCGTTCGGCGAGGCGCCGGGCGGCGGCGCGCTCCCGGTCGCCTTCGAGCAGGCGCCGGATCTCGCCCCGCAGCCGGTCCGGGCCGGCCTCGTCGCGGCTGAGCACCTCGCCGGTGCCGGTGGCCAGCACCCGCGCCGAGTGCCCTGCGTGGTCCGGGAGCTGGGGGACGAGCAGCAGGGGTACGCCGGCCTGGAGGGCCGTCAGTACGGTGCCGGCGCCGCCGTGCGCGACGACCAGGTCGGCGTCGGCGAGCAGCTGGTGCAGCGGGGTGTCCACGGTGACGGTGATCTCGGCGGGGAGGTCACCGAGGAGCGGGACCTGGTCGGCGGAGACGGCCAGCACCACGTCGGTGTCGGGGCCGTGGGCGGCCAGGGCCGCCTGGGGCGCGAAGAAGTGCGCCGGGGACAGCCGGGCCATGGTGTGGCCCCAGGTCACCACCACCCGGCGCCGGCCGGGCCGGGGCGGTGCGACCGGGGCATTGGCGCCGGGTCCGTTGAACGGCACGTACCGCACGGCCAGCCGCCGCTGGTCCGCCGGGAGCTGGAACTCGTCGGGGCACGGGTCGACGGTGAGGTCGCCGAACGGGTCGAAGGCAGCCACGCCGTTGCGTGCGGCGAGCGGCGCGAGCACGTCGGGCAGCAGGGTCCGCGCGCGCAGCATCAGGTCGGTGCCGTAGAGCAGCCGCACGGCCGGGACCCCGGCCGCGGCGGCGGCGATCGGGCCGGCCAGGGCGGTGGGTTCGTACACCACCAGGTCGGCCCGCCAGTCGCGGGCCAGCGCGGTGAGGTCGTCGACCATGGAGTCCGCGTGGGCGTGGAACATGCGCAGGGCGCGCGGGCCGCGCCCCTCGGGTCCGGCCGGAGCGGCCGGCGCGGGAACGGTCCGCGAGGGCAGCAGATAGCCGCGGACCAGGCCCACCGCGTCCACGTCGTGCCCGACCGTCGCCGCGGGCAGTCCGGTCCGGACGGTCTCGTCGTGGATCCCCGGCTGGCCGGCGACCAGCACCTCGTGTCCGGCCGCCCGGCAGGCCCAGGCCATCGGGACCAGCCCGTACAGGTGCGAGGGCCACGCCCAGGTCGTGAACAGTACCCGCATCGATCCGCCCCACCCTCTTCTGAGGTTCAGCTGACGGTCCGGAAGGTCCCCCATCGGGCTCTCGGATGGATCGCGGCCTGCTCGAGCTGCCGTCCAGGAGTTCGCGAGAACGGCGCGGGAGGGTGGCACGGCCCTGCACGGCCCGGGCACGACGGCAGCGGAAGGGGACTCGGATGGATCAGGGACTCGCGGGCAAGCGCGTACTCGTCACCGGCGGGACGCGGGGCATCGGGAGGACGACGGCGCTGGCGTTCGCCCGTGCGCGGGCGCGCGTGGTGGTCTGCTCGCGCACCGCCGGCGCGGACGCCGACTCGCTGGTGCGCGAACTGAAGGAGACCGGTGACGGGCACCTGGTGGTCCGGGCCGACGTGACCACCGGCGAGGGCGCGGCGGAGCTGGCCGAGCGGGTGCGGGAGTCGCTGGGCGGCCTGGACGCGCTGGTGAACAACGTGGGCGTGGACGGACAGGTCTGGTTCGAGGAGCTGCCCGAGGAGGAGTGGCACCGGGTGATGGACGCCAACGTCACCTCGGCGTACCTGGTGACGCAGGCCGCGCTGGGGCTGCTGGCCGACGGTGCGTCCGTGGTCAACGTCGGTTCGTCGGTGGCGCTGCGCGGCCGGGTCCGCGGGGTGCACTACACGGCGTCGAAGGCCGCGCTGATCGGGCTGACCCGGGCGCTCTGCAAGGAGCTGGGGCCGCGCGGCATCCGCGTCAACACCGTGGCGCCCGGCCTGACCGAGACCGAGCCGGGCGCCGGGCTGCCGCCGGAGGCGGTCACCCGCATCGTCGGCATGACCGCCCTCGGCCGGATCTGCCGGCCCGAGGACGTGGCCGGCGCGGTGCTGTTCCTGGCCGGCGACACCTCGTCGTACATCAGCGGGGTGACGCTGAACGTGGACGGCGGGGTCTAGGCGCTGCGGTCCGCGGGCTCCCGCCGCCCTGCCGAGGGCGTGCGGGAGTCCGGGGCCGGGACGGCGGGGGCGGGGCGGAGGTCGTGGACGATCCGGGTGACGGTCATGGCACCGCCCGTGCGCAGGGGGCGCAGCCTGCGCCGGTGCTCCACGTGCTCCGCGCTCAGCTCGAAGGCGCGGAAGCTCGCCTCGTCGGCCCAGTCGGTGAACACGTGGTAGACGGGCCGGTCCTGCTCCTCGTCGCGGACCAGCACCTGGCCCCGGTTGGCCGGCTGCCGGGCGATGATCGTGCCGATCTCCAGCCAGACCGCCTCGAACTCCGCCTCCCGGCCGGGGGCGATTTCCATCCGCAGGACCACCCGCACCGGCCCCCGCGCGTGCTCGGTCATCTCCACGCTCCCCTCGCTCGTGCTGCTCGTCCGCTCGTCGGGCGGGTCTTGCCGGCCCGCCCGCGCTGCCAGGCTGCCCGGCGCGACTCGAATCGCGCTCGATGGGGCTCCTCTTGAGCCGTCCTCGATGCCCCGCGCCGATCCTCGGGCCCCCCGACACCCCCCGCGGAGGAGATTCCGGATGACCGAGCAGCCACAGGTACCCGTACTGGTCGTCGGAGGCAGCCTGGTCGGGCTGTCGACGGCGCTCTTCCTCGCCCGGCGCAACGTGCCGTGCCTGGTGGTGGAGCAGCGCGCGGGCCTGTCCACCCACCCGCGCACCCGGGGCGTCAACCCGCGCTCGATGGAGCTGCTGCGCGCCGCCGGGCTCGAAGCCGAGCTGCGTGCGCTGCCGTCCGCGCGGGCGCTGGCCCGCAACAGCGGTCTGCGGCTGGCGAGGTCGCTGGCCGGACCGGAACTGGGCGCGTTCCAGGAGGAGTACTACCGCGAGGTCTCCTCCGACCTCGGCGCGCTGTCGCCCACGAGCTGGTGCCTGTGCCACCAGAACGAGCTGGAGGGCGTGCTGCGCCGGGCCGCCGCCCGGGCCGGGGCCGAGTTCCGCTTCGGCAGCGAGCTGGTGTCGTTCGCACAGGACGCCGACGGGGTGACGGCCCTGCTGCGCGACGGCGCGGACGGGACGACGAGCCGGCTGCGGGCGCGCTATCTGGTCGCGGCCGACGGCGCCCGCAGCGGGGTGCGCCGCCGGCTGGGCATCCCGTTCGACGGCAGCGGCGGGCTGGGCCGCTTCCTGGCGATCCACTTCCGCGCCGATCTCGCGAAGCAGCTCGGCGAGCGGCGGTTCGTCATGTGCTACACGTTCAACGACCGGGTCCGCGGCGCGCTGATCCCGCTGGACAACGCGAGCGAATGGCGGCTGGACGTCATCCTCGGCCCCGACGGCCCCCACACGGCCGAGGAGGTGCTCGCCGCCTTCCCGACCGAGCGGTGCGTCGAGCTGGTGCGGGCCGCGTCGGGCGTGCCGGATCTCGCCGTACGGGTGCTGGGCACCGTGCCGTGGGAGGCGGCCGCCAGGGTGGCGCGCCGGTTCCGGGCCGGCCGGGTCTTCCTCGCCGGGGACGCCGCGCATGTGATGCCGCCGAGCGGCGCCTTCGGCTCCAACTGCGGTGTCCAGGACGCCCACAACCTGGCGTGGAAGCTGGCCGCGGTGCTCGCCGGGCAGGCCTCCCCCGAGCTGCTCGACAGCTACGACGCCGAGCGCCGGCCCCTCGGCGCGGCCACCGTGCGGCAGGCGGTGCTGCGCCAGCGGGACCGGCCGCGCGGCGGGAGGCGCGGGGCCCGGCGGGTGCTGCCGCCCGGCCTCGTGGAGGACATCACCCTCTGGTTCGGCTGGCGTTACGCGGTGGACGGCGACGTCTGGGTGACCGATCCGCGGGGCCTGCCCGGTACCCGGGCCCCGCACGTGCCGTTGCAGCGGGACGGTGCGGAGTGCTCGACCCTGGACCTGTTCGGGGACGGCCCGGTGCTGCTGACGGGGTCCCGGCCGGGACGCTGGCCGGCGGCGGCCGAGGCGGCGGCGCGGCGCCTCGGCGTGCCGCTGCGGGTGCACGGCATCGGCGGCGCCGGGGCGTACCAGGACCCGGACGGCACCTGGGCGAAGGCGTACGGCACGACGGAGGCGGGGGCGGTGCTGGTGCGCCCGGACGGGGTGGTGGCCTGGCGGTCCCCCGGCGCCCCGGGGGGCACCGGGGACACCCTGCACGCCGCCCTCGCCCGGATGCTCGGCCGCTGACACCCGCCCGGGGCGGCCGGTCCGGCTCAGGTGTGCTCGATCAGCACCGCGGCGTCGCCGTCGCCGTCCCCGGCCTCGACGACGGTGGCGAAGCGGGCCCGGACGGTGTCGAGCACGGGCATCTCGACACCGGTCCGCGCCGCGTCGGTGACGGCGAGGCGCAGGTCCTTCTCCATCAGCGCCGAGCGGAAGAAGGCCGGCCGGTAGCTGCCCTTGCGCATCAGCTCGGCACGGAACCGCATGACCTCGGAGCTGAATCCGGTCCCGGCGATGGTCGCCAGCAGCCGGTCCCGGTCGAGGCCGGCCCGCTGGCCGTACGTCACCGCCTCGGCGAGCGCGGCGACCTGGGCGCCGAGCAGCAGGTTGAGGATCAGCTTGGCGGTGGCGGCGGCGCCCGGCGCGCCGAGCGGCACGACCTCGGAGCCGAGGGTCTCCAGCACGGGCCGCACGGCCTCGATGTCGGTGTCGGCACCGGAGACGAAGACCCGCAGCCGGCCCTCCCGGGCCTGGAGCGGATTGCCGACGACGCACGCCTCGACCCGGCGCAGCCCCGCCTCGGCGAGCCGGGCCGCGCTGTGCCGGGCGTACTCCGGGGAGACGGTGGAGGTGTCGATGACGGTGCTGCCGGGCTCCAGCGCGGGGACCACCTCACCGAACAGCACCTTCTCGACGGCGGCCTCGTCGCTGAGGCTGAGCAGCACGGTGCGGACGCCCGCCACGGCCTCGGCCGGGGAGTCCGCGACCACGGCGCCCTGGGCGCGCAGCGGTGCGGCCTTGGCCGCGGTCCGGTTGTGGACGGTCAGCCGGTACCCGGCCCCGAGCAGGCGGTGTGCCATGCCGCCGCCCATGCTGCCGAGTCCGATGAAGGCCAGAGTGGTGGGGCTCATCGTGCCGCCTTCCTTCGTGGAGTGGGTTGCCGCGACAGTGGCTGTCCCCGGCGCCGGGGGACGGACGCCGGGGACAGCGGTCGCGGGGGTGCGGGTCGTTCAGTAGGCCGCGTCGACCTGGTAGACCGCGAACGGCGTGCCGCTGCGGGTGTCCCGGTAGGGGCGCAGCGGCGCGGTGTCGTCGCGGTGTTCCGGACCGGCCTCCCAGTCCTGGAAGGCGGCCAGGCTCGCCCAGCGGCTGACCACCACGAGCGAGCCGGGGTCGCCGAGCCGGCTGAGCAGTTCGTTGCCGAGCATCCCGGGCACCTTGGCGAGCCGTTCGCTGACCTGGTGGTAGGCGGCGCGTACGGCGGCCAGTTCGTCGTCGTCGCGCGCGAACTGGTACACCAGCACCCGCACCTCAGGCATCGGCGCTCGCCGCCGGTCCGGGGATGTGGGCGGTGACCTCCATGGTGTGGAAGGAGCCGCCGCTGCGGTACGGGTGCAGCTTCGCCCGGTGTTCCAGGTGGGCGGGGCTGTTCTCGAAGGCGCGGAAGCGCGGCTCGTCCAGCCAGTCGCTGACGATCCAGTAGACGCCGTCCACGCCGGTGTCCTTGCACAGCCACTGCCCGAGGTTGGCCGGGTGGCCGGTGACCGCGTCGGTGCCGCGGTTCCACTCCTCCACGAAGGCCTGCTCGGCGCCGGGCTTGATCTCCATCCGCAGGGTGACCCGGAACGTCATCAGGAGATCCCCCCGTCGACGCTGACGGTGGAGCCGGTGACGTACCGGGACAGGTCGCTGGCGAGCCAGAGGACGGCGCCGGCGACCTCGTCCGGGGTGCCGAGCCGGCCCAGCGCGGTCTTGGCGCTGTAGCGCTCGACCATCAGCTTCTGCTGGTCCTCGGGGAGCTGGTGCAGGTTCTCGGTCTCCACCACGCCGAGGGCGACGACGTTGAACCGTATGCCCTGCGCGCCGAACTCCTTGGCCAGCGACCGGCTGAGGCCGACCAGGGCCGCCTTGGTGGCGGTGTAGTGCGAGCGCAGCGGGATGCCGGCCTCCACCGCCTTGGAGCCGATGCTGACGACGGACGAGCCCGCGTGCAGCAGCGGAAGGGCGTGCTGGATCACGAGGTGGGCGGCGGTGACATTGGTGGTGAAGATCCGCTGGAACTCCTCCACCGGCAGGTCGGCGTAGGGGATGTGGCTGATCGTGCCCGCGTTGTTGACGACCAGGTCGAGGCTGCCGTACGCCTGCTTGGTCCGCTCCACCAGGGAGGCGACCTCTTCCGGCCTGCCGAGGTCGGCCCGCAGGACGTGGTGGTCACCGCCGGTCTCCTTCAGCTCCCGTTCCAGCGAACCGACGTAGTCGCTGGGCTGCCGGTAGCAGGTCACCACGTCGACGCCGGCCCGGGCCAGCGCGAGCACGATGCCCCGGCCGACGCCTCGGGTGCCGCCGGTGACGAGGGCCTTCTTGCCCTCCAGGGCCAGGTTCATGGGTCTCCTCCGTGAGACTGGTCGGTGGGTGCGTCAGAGCAGGACGGTCAGTGCGCCGCAGTTGGCGGCGAAGGCGAGGACGGCGAGCGCGCTGCGCCGCCGGTTCCACGGGCCCCAGACCGGGCGCGGGTCGACTTCGGCGAAGTTCTCCGGGAGCCGGGCGGGGTCGACGCCCTGGATCCACCGGTTGATGGGGACGTTCTTGACGAGCGAGATGGTGACGGTGGCGGCGGCGAGCACCGCGCCGGCCAGGTACAGCAGCCGGGCCGTGGGCTGCGGGCCGCCGGCCGCCAGCGCCAGGTCGCCGACGACCGTGCCCAGCAGGAAGATCGGCATCGCCGGGTCGTAGCGGGTGGCGAAGAAGGCGTGCGCGTGGACGTAGCGGTCGGGCGGCAGGGTGGCGAGCAGCGGCCAGCCGCCGAGCTGGGTGCCGAGCAGCACCCCGGCGCCCAGACCGTTGAACAGCACCACCAGGGGTGCGAGGACGGCGGTCACCGCGACCCACTGCGGACGGCGGCCTCCACCTTGTCCTTGATCAGCTTCATCTGGACCGCGGTGTTGCGGTTGAGGTGCTCCGTCATGCCCGCGTCGTCCACGGGGGCCTGCGGCTTCATGTGGAAGTCCTGGATCCAGCGCATCCGCACCGCGCCGTTCTCGGCGGTGTACTCCCAGCGGATGTCCATGAACTCGAACGGCCCGGTCTCCACCCGGTACGCCTCGACCGTGCGGCTCTTCGGGTCGGGGGTGCGGCGCGAGACCCAGCTCCACACGGTGCCGTTCTCGTCGGGGTGCATGGTGAGCCGGAAGGTGACGGTGGCGCCGTCGCGCTCCAGCACCTCGACGGCGGCGTACTCACTGAACAGGTTGGGCCAGTTCTCCAGGTCGTTGGTGATCTCCCAGACGGTCTCCAGGGGTGCGTCGATGAGGATCGAGTTGTCGGTGTGGCCTGCCATGGGTGCGCCAGCCTTTCGTCAACGTCCGAGGACGACTGCCGAGTTGAAACCGCCATGGCCGCGGGCCAGGACCAGGGCGCGGCGCAGCGGTGTGGTGCGGGGTCCGTCGGTGACCAGGTCGAGGTCGCAGCCGGGGGCGAGATGCTCGACGCCGGGGGTGTGCGGGACGACGCCGTCGCGCAGCGCGAGCAGCGCGGTGACCACGTCCAGCGGTGCGCCGCCGCCGTACAGCCGGCCGGTGAGCACCTTGGGTGCCGTGACGGGTACGGCCCCCGGGCCGAACACCGCGCTGATCGCCCGGGCCTCGGCGAGGTCCTCGGCGGCAATGCCGGCGGCGTCGGCGAAGACGACGTCGATGTCACCCGGGTCCAGTCCGGCGTCCGCGAGCGCCCCCTCGATGGTGCGGCGCAGCGCGGGGGGACGGTCGGAGCCGGGGGCCGGGTCGAAGCCGGCGGCGTAGCCGAGCACGGTGCCGTACCGCTGTCCGGCTCCCCGCTCGGTGGCTCCGGCGTCGCTCTCCAGCACCAGGATCGCGCCGCCCTCGCCGGGCAGGTGGCCGGCGGCAGAGCGGTCGAAGGGCAGGTAGGCGCGGGCCGGGTCGCCGACGGTGGAGAGCTTGCCGGTGGCCAGCTGCGCGGCCAGGCCGTACGGGCACAGGGAGGCGTCGGTGCCGCCGGTGAGCACCAGGCGGGCGCCGCGCCGGGTGAGCCGGCGGGCCTGGCCGATGGCGTCGAGTCCGCCGGCCTGCTCACCGCAGAGCACCCCGCACGGGCCGCGCATCTTGTGCCGGATGGACAGCTGGCCGGTGGTCGCGGCGTAGAACCAGGCCACGGACTGGTAGGCGCCGACCCAGTCGGGCTCGTGCTGGTAGAGCGCCTCCATCTCGTGCTGGCCGAACTCGGTCCCGCCGGAGGAGCTGGACGTGACCACGGCCATCTCGTACTCGGGCAGCGCGGCGGGGTCGGCCCCGGCGTCGGTCAGGGCGGCCTCGGCGGCGGCCAGGGCGAGGTGGGTCCAGTGGTCGGTCTCGCGGGCGACCCGGCTGGTCACCCAGTCGGCGGCGCTGAACCCGCTCACCTGGCCGGCGTGCTGCACCGGGTAGGGGGTGGGGTCGAACCGGGTGATCCGGTCGATGCCGGACTTGCCGGCCAGCACGGCGGCCCAGTGGGCCTCCACGCCGAGTCCGGTCGGCGCGGTGACGCCGATGCCGGTGATCACCGGCGGCGGCTGCTCGGTGGACATGGTCAACTCCTCCCGTGGGCGACCGCCCCGGGCCGTGCCAGGACCATCGCGCTCTGGAACCCGCCGAAGCCGCTGCCGACCGTCAGCACCACGTCGGCGCGGTGCTCGCGGGCGGTGCGCGGGACGTAGTCCAGGTCGCACGTCGGGTCCGGGTTCTCCAGGTTGGCGGTCGGCGGTACCACCTGCCGGTCCAGCACCAGCGCGCAGGCGGCCACCTCGATGGAGCCGATGGCGCCCAGCGAGTGGCCGATCATCGACTTGATCGAGCTGACCGGGACGCGGTACGCGTGGTCGCCGAGGGCCCGCTTGAAGGCGGCGGTCTCGTGCCGGTCGTTCTGCTTGGTGCCGGAGCCGTGGGCGTTGACGTAGCCGACCGCCGTCGGGTCCAGGCGGGCCTGGTCGAGAGCGGTGCTGATGGCCTCCGCCATCTCGCGGCCGTCCGGCTTCAGGCCGGTCATGTGGTGGGCGTTGCTGCGTCCGGCGCTGCCGACGATCTCGCCGTAGACATGGGCGCCGCGCGCCTCGGCGGCCGCCTTCTCCTCCAGCACCATGACGGCCGAGCCCTCGCCGAGGACGAACCCGGCGCGGTCCCGGTCGAACGGCCGGGAGGCGTGCTCCGGGTCCTCGTTGCGGGCGGTGGTGGCCCTGATCGCGTCGAAGCAGGCCGCGCTGATGGGGGAGATCGGTGCGTCGGTGGCACCGGCCAGCGCCACGTCGGCGCTGCCCTCCTCGATCAGCTGGACGGCGTGCGCCACGGCGTCGATGCCGGAGGTGCATCCGGTGGAGACCAGGGAGACCGGGCCCTCCGCGCCGGCGGCCCAGGCCACCTCGACCGCGAGCGTGGAGGGGACCATGTAGCCGTACAGGTGCGGGACGACGTACTCGGGGTCGACCAGCCAGTTGCGGCCCTGGTCGCTGAGGACGGTGTACTCCTCCTCCAGGCCCATGGTGCAGCCGACGGCGCTGCCGAGGCCGACCGCGATCCGCTCGGGGGGTACGGCGGCCAGGTCGAGTCCGCTGTCGGCGATGGCCTCGCGGGCGGACACCACGGCGAACTGGGCGGCGCGGTCCATGCGCCGGATCTCCCGGGCGGTGAGACCGGCGGCGGCCGGGTCGAAGTCCACCTCGGCGGCGACCTGGGAGCGGAACTTGGCGGGGTCGAAGAGGCTGAGCCGGCGGGTCGCGGTACGGCCCTCGGTGAGCAGCTGCCAGAACGCCTCCCGGCCGACGCCGCCGGGCGCCACCACACCGATGCCGGTGATCACCGCCCGGCGCTCCCCGCCGCCGCTCATGTGCCGCCCCCCACCCGGGGGTTGTCCGCCTCCGGCACCCGGACGGCCTCGGTGTCGACGTGACCGAGCTCGGGGCGCGGCGCCAGCGGGGACAGGTGGAAGACGCACCTGGCCGTCGCGGTGCCGGTGTTCACCAGGCGGTGGCGGACGCCGATCGGCACCAGCAGCGAGTCCCCGGCCGCCAGCCGCACCGGCCGGCCGTCCAGGGTCATCTCCAGCTCCCCCTCGACGACGTGCAGGAACTCCTCGGAGTACGGGTGGTAGTGCTCGGTGATGTGGTCGCCGGCCACCAGGGTCAGCGTGCCGCCGAAGCCGGAGGCGCAGCCGACGGTCTTCGGGCTGAGGGTCACCCGGATGTCGCCGCCGCGCCGGGTGTTGGCCTCGACCTGACCGGTGGAGACCTTCACCGTGCGGGTGCCTGCGGTGCGGTCGGTGCCGGTCACTGGATCCGCCCCCCGTCCTTGGTCCACACGTAGAACGGGGTCGCCATGGCGTCCTTGGGTTCCTTCCAGTCCGGGTCGTACGGGCGCACGCAGGACGCCAGCCGGGTGTTGATGTCCTGGTAGAGCGGGTGGCTGCGGGCCTTGTACAGGTCGGGCGAGATGTCCTGGTCGGCCTCGACCAGGTGGAAGTACAGGTCGTGGAAGCGGAACAGGGTGCGTCGGGAGACACCGACCAGGTGGGGCAGCTCGGTCGCGTCGGAGTCACCGAAGATGCTGGCGATGTCATCGGCCTTGCCCGGATTCAGCCGGGCCACGATCAGGGTGCGGTGCACTGCTGTCCTCCTGCGGATAGGTGCCGACACCGACAGCCAGACTGTCCCCGGCGATCCTGGAGACCTGCTCAAGTACGGGTCCAAGCGCGGCACTTGAGGCGAACGCGAGTCGCGGGTGCTGGCATCGTGGGGTCCGGTGCGCCGACCTGTGGAGCGAACCCATGCCCTTCGCCGCCATCACCTACGACATCAAGCCCGGCTGCGAGGCCGAGCTGGCCGAGATCTTCGGCAACTTCCGCCGTGTGCCGTCCGACCGGGTGCCGGGCGAGGGCGGGCAGGACGCCGGCCGCATCCTCGCCACGGCCGTCTTCCTCCGGGACGACACCCTGGTGCGGGTCATCGAGTACGAGGGCGACCTGGACGCGGTGGCCCGTCACATGGCGTCCCAGCCGGGGGTGCGCGAGGTGGAACGCAAGCTGAAGCCGTACCTGACCCGGCCCCGGGACACCGACACCGTCGAGGGGTTCGTGGCGACCTTCCGGCGCAGCCTGCTGCGCACGGTGGCACAGATCTCGGTACGGGACGTGCCCGCGGCGTCCTGACCGTACGCGGATCGGGCCGGCCCCCTGCCCGGGGGCCGGCCCGATCCGTCAGCCGTGCAGTGCCGCCACACTGTTGAGGGCGAGCGCCAGCACCGCGAGGGCGCAGCGCAGCAGATGCCATCGCCGCCACAGCGGGCGCGGGTCCGTCCAGTCGGCGGGCAGCCGTTCCGGGTCGGTGACGGCCTTGACCCGGCGGTTGATCGGCACGTTGCACAGGTGGGACACGGCGGAGACCCCGAGCAGCAGGACGGCCGCCGCCCCGGCGGGCACTCCCCCGCCGCCGGACACCGCCCACAGGATGTCCGCCAGCGTGGAACCGAGGACGATGGCCGGCATGGTCGGGTCCCAGTTCCGGCCCAGCAGCTGGTGCGCGTAGACGTAGGTGCTGACCGGCATCGCGAACAGCGCGGGGAGCACGCTCAGCGCGACGGCGAACAGCACTCCGGCGGTGACCCCGCTGCCGAGCAGCGCCAGCACGCCCAGTGTCGTGGACATGGGCCGCCCCTCAGCGCCGGGACGGATGGGTGTCCACGGTGAGCTGGGCGATGGGCCGCATGACGGCGTCACGGAAGTACGCCGCGAAGCCCTCGGCGCTGCTGGTGTCCCGCTCCTTGGCGAGGTACGGGGCCAGCCGCTCCTCCAGCACGTGCACTCCGCGCTGGGCGGCCATGTGCCGGCCGACCGCGGCGAAGTCGCCCTCGTAGTGGATGACCCGGACGAGGACGTCGTCCTTGACGAACACGCCGGTGCCGAGCAGCCGCCCGGCAGGGCTGCCGTCCTCGGCCGTGTAGTCGGGGGTGTCGACCCGCTGGAAGTCCGCGAAGATCGCGGCTATCTCGTCCTCGTGGCCGGGCTTGACCCGGTAGGTGATCGCTGCGTACGGCATCACGCGGCTCGCAGACCGAGAGCGTCGTTGATGATGCCGAGGAACAGCCGGGGCGTCTCGACGGCGATCACCTCGTCGTCGGACAGCTTGATCCCCAGCTCCCGGTCGAGGACACCGGTGACCTGGAGCAGGGCCAGGGAGTCGTAGCCCAGCTCGATGAACGGGACGTCGGTGACGTCGTCGGTGTCGAGGTCATAGGTGTCGCTGTCGCCGGCGCACTCGCGCAGCTTCTCGATCAGCTCGGGCAGGGTGAACGTGCTCATCGGGCACCTTCCTGAGGGAGGGATGGGATCGGACGAAGCTCAGATGGCGCGCAGCAGCCGGGTGGAGCCGGGGCTCTGCGGTGCCAGGGCGAGGGCCGGGTCGGCCTCCAGCAGGGCGCTCTGCAACTCCCGCAGTTCGGGGGAGGGATCGAGTCCCAGCTCACGGCTGAGCAGGGTGCGCAGGCGCTGGTAGGTCTCCAGGGCGGTGCTGCGCCGCCCGGCCCGGTACAGGGCGATCATCAGCTGCGCCTGGAGACCCTCGTGCAGCGGGTACTGGGCGCACAGGCCCGCCAGTTCACCGAGGAGTTCGTGATGGCGGCCGAGTCGCAGATCGGCCTCGATGCGCCGGCTGAGGATGCTCAGCCGGGACTCCTCCAGGGCACGCGCCTCGGCCTCCAGCAGCGGGCCGCACTGCACGTCGACCAGGGCGGGCCCGCGCGACAGCGCCAGCGCCTGCCGGAAGACAGCCGAGGCGGTCACACAGTCACCGGCCTCCATCGCGCAGTGCCCGCGCCGGGCGAGCAGCTCGAACTCGGCGCTGTCCACCGTGCCGCCCTGGGTGTCGAGCAGATAGCCACCGGGCTCGGTGACCAGCACGCTCTTGGAGCCCAGCGGCAGGTCGGCGGGCCGCTGCCCGTTCAGCGCGGCGGAGATGCAGCCGCGCAGCTGGAGCACATACGTCTGGAGGGTGGTCTGGACGCTGCGCGGCGGGTCCTCGCCCCAGACCTCCTCGATCAGCGACTCCACCGACACCAGCCGGTCCGCCCGGCAGGCCAGCAGGGCCAGCACCTTGCGCGGCTTGGCGGCCGTCGGTACGACGGACACCCCCGACTGGTCGACCCGGAGCGGGCCGAGCAGGCCGATATCCATAGCGCCTTCTCCCTTCGCGGTTCGCGGTGGTGCCGGGCTCAGTCAATGGCGGCGAGCACCTGCTGATCGGCCAGCAACTCGCCGAGAACGCGCGGAAGTTCCGCGTCGCGGACGAAGAAATGGCCGCCGGCCAGGGTGCGGAAGCGGAAGGTGGAGGTGGTCCAGCGCTCCCACTGGGCGACGGCGCCCGGGGTGGCGACCCGGTCGCTCTCCCCGGCGAACGCCCAGATCGGGCACGGCAACGGGGTACGGGCTCCCTCGCGCAGCGCCTGGCCGAGGCTGAGGTCGGCACGGGTGGTGGCGAGCATCTCGCGCAGCCACGCGGGGCGGCCGAGGAGTTCCTCGGGCACCCCGCCGAAGGACGACAGCAGCGCCAGCAGCGCCTCGTCGTCCAGATGCCGGGCACCGATCAGCGGATTGGGCAGGTCGGGCGGCATGCAGGCGCCGACCACCACACCGACGGGCGCCTGTCGCCCGGAGCCGATGCGGTGCTCGGCGAAGCGGTACGCGACCAGGGCACCCAGGCTGTGGCCGTAGAAGGCGTACGGGCCCTGTTCCAGCAGCGGGCCGAGGTGCTGGTCGAACTCGTCGAAGAGCGAGTCGACATCGGTGATCCGGGCTTCACCGAGCCGGTTCTCCCGGCCCGGCAGGCGCACCGGCACCACCGAGACCTGGGGGCCGATCCGGCCGGCCCAGCCGGCGAAGGCCATCGCCCCGGCCCCGGCGTGGTGGAAGCAGAACAGCCGAAGTGGCGCCCCGTCCCGCGGTCTGGCTGCGAAATACCGGTTCACGCGGCCTCCTTCGCCCCGTCGGCACCACTGGAAGGCAGTGCCAGACGATGGTGGCCAAGGGCTCTGGAAGGTCGCTGGACATGAACTGGAGAAGCGATCGAAGGGGACTTCGCAGGACGGGGTGGGTCACACGGCCAGGCTGCCCCGGACCGGCATCACGGGTGCCACGCCCTCCAGGCCGTAGTCGTCCACGGGCTCGCCGCGCAGGATGGCCCGCTGGAGGTGCTGGAGCACGGCGGACGGCTCCAGGCCGATCTCCTCGATCAGCGTCTCGCGCAGCTGGCGGTACACGCCGAGCGCCCGGGGTGCGCGGCCGGCCCGGTACAGCGCGACGATCAGGTGTGCGTGGAGCGCCTCGTCCAGCGGGTGGTGCCCGGTCAGCGCGGACAGTTCGCCGATCACCTCGTGGTGCCTGCCGAGCCGCAGGTCGGCGCGGATCCGCCGTTCCAGTACCCCGAGCCGGGACTCCTCCAGGCGGGTGGCCTCGATGCGCAGCTGGGATCCGTGCCGTACGTCGACGAGGACCGAGCCGCGCCACAGCGCCAGGGCCGCGCCGAGCAGGGCGGAGGCGTCCTCCATGTCTCCCGCGCCGAACGCGGCGTGGCCGGCGGCGGACAGCCGGTCGAACTCGTTCGCGTCGACCGCGGAGGGCGCCGCCTCCAGGACGTATCCGCCGTGCCGGGTGGCCAGCACGTGCTCCGCGCTACCGGGCAGGCCGCTGCGGGCGGCGGCGGCACGCAGCAGCCGGCGCAGCTGGAGGATGTAGGTCTGCAACGTGGTGGCGGCGCTGCGGGGCAGGTCCGCGCCCCACAGCTCCTCCATCAACTGGGCCACCGACACGACGCGGTTGGCGTTCAGCGCGAGCAACGCGAGGATCTGGCGCGGCTTGGCGGCCGTCGGGACGATGGACCCTCCACGGACGGCAGCGGTCAGTGGGCCCAGCACCTGAATTTCCATTCGTGGCTCCCCCATCTCGTTCCGCGAATGCCGAACCACGGGTGCGTCCGGTCATTCGGGATCGTGGCACGGGGAGCGCGCCGGGAACAGTGAGATCTTCAGGAGTCGGACAGGAGTGTGCGCCTGCGGGAAGAGGTGAGATTTTCACGTGGCAGACGTGAACTCCGCACTGGCGCCACCCGGCCGGCCACCGGATGATGGTTGTGTCATCAACTCCGCCAGCAGCCCGCCGGACACCCGCAGGGCGTCAAGACCGTCTCCGCCCACGCCGAATCCGGCGTCGTACAGGGCGACACTGACCGTGTAGCCCCCTCGCACCTCGCAGGTGTGGAAACTCCACTCCTCGCCGGTGCCGGGCGAGCCGTCCGGGAGCAGCACCTCCCGTGCCTGACGGTCCTGCGGCCCGAAGCCGAACTCGGTGAAGCGGAACCGCATGCCCTGGCCGATCGCCTTGCTGTACGCCTCCTTCAGGGTCCACAGCCGGACGAGGGCGCGGTTGCGCGCGTCCTCGGGCAGCTTCGCCAGCTCGGCCAGCTCGTGCGGGGTGCACATCTGGGTCTCGGTGCCGAGCCCGGTCATCCGGCGGTCGCTCAGCTCGCAGTCGACCCCGATCCAGCCACGCCGGGTGAGCCCGACCACGATCAGGTCGGCGGTGTGCGTCAGGCTGATGTCCAGCTGTTCGTGACCGCGCAGGTACGGGCGTCCGCCCAGCTTGTAGGCGAGTTCCAGTGCCTGTGCGGACTCGCCCAGCACCGCCGAGGCGGTGTGTTTGAGCATCAGCCGGGAGGCCACGAACCGGGCTCTCACCGTGGGGTGCCGCATGCGCCGGAAGCGGGCGTGGTCGTGCCCGAGCCGCTCGGCCAGGCCGGGGTCGCCGAGGTCGGCCGGCAGCCAGTCGTCCAGCCGGGCGTGCACCAGCGCGCTGCCGTGCCGGGACACCGCCTCGCGCACCTCCTCCCAGGGGCCGTCCGGTCCGCGTACCTGGATCGGACGGGCGAACACGCGCCGGGTACGCGGGTTGACCACCGGGTCCAGTGAGGAGACCATTCAGACCGCCCCCACCGCGGCCAGCCTCCGGGTGAGGAGCCCGAGGATCGAGCCGACGGTGCGCAGCTCGGGCAGGATCTCCGGCATCGACAGTTCGCCCAGTTCGGGGAACCGCTGCTCCAGCCGTCCCTTGAGTTCCAGCAGCATCACGGAGTCGAAGTCGAGGTCGTCCACCAGCTGGAGCTCCTCGTCCAGTTCGCCGTCGCACGCCGCGGGCACGTCGCCGTCGAGCAGCTCCGGTGTCATCCCGCTGACGCCGAGCAGGGCGAGGCGCAGCCTCGGTACGACCGTGCCGTGGGTGGTCGCCTGGGCCGTCATGACGCGGCCCGCCCGCCGCGGCCTCGCCCGGCCGCCCGGTCCGCGAGGTACGCGGCCAGGCCGCCCACCGTCTCCGGCGCGTAGATCTCGTCGGGCTCCAGCTCCAGCCCGAAGACCTCGTCCAGCTCGCCGATCAGGCCGAGCAGCCGCACGGAGTCCAGGCAGAAGTCGAGCAGCGGCCGGCCGGGGTCGTCCGCGCGGACACCGGGCGGCGCCCCCGCCTGGAGCCGCGCCCCCAGCCATGCGTGCGGTTCGTGCTCGGTACCGTCCAGCGCGGTGAGCACCAGGCGCTCCCGGTGCCACGTCCCTCGGGTCATCGGCCCTCCCTTTCCTCTCGTCCCTCTCGCTCTGCTCCGGACGCGCTCGGGGCGCCGGCCAGGGGTGTGTCGTAGAGGTCGTAGCTGCGGTGCTCGCGGTACCTCGCCAGGACCTCGGCGAGCAGCGGTTCCTCGTGGTCGGGCGTGGACTTCGGCAGGGTGGTGCCGAGGCGTCGCAGCACCCGGGCGAGTGCCGTCTCCAGCCACTCCGGGCGCGCCAGGAAACCGCTGCCCGCCGCTCGCTGGTGGCGCCAGACGCCCAGGCAGGCGGCGCCGGCCAGGATCAGCGCGTAGCGCTCGGCCAGGGCGTGGGCGCGTGGATCGCCGAGCGCGGAGCGGCCGTCCCGGTCGAGTGCCGCGCAGCCGTCGCGGAGCAGGGCGAGTTCCCCCGCGAGCAGCCGGACGAGTTCGGCGGGCCGGTCGTCCTCGGGGCCCGGGGCGTCGGCGGTGAGCGCCAGTGAGGCGGCCAGCGGGTCGCCCCCGGCCGCCGGGCTGAGCCGGCCGAGATCCAGTGGGGGCAGCCCGCCGGCCTCCAGCCGGAACAGGCCGTCCACGGGCGCCGTGGCGGCCGCGGACCACGCGGTGCGGGCCAGCCGGGGCAGTTGGGGAATCACCGTGGCCCGGCAGGCCGCCGAGCCGGCCGCGCCGAGGCCGATCATCGGCAGGTCGCGTACGTTCTTGCGGAAGGCGGCGTACGCGCCGTCCCGGGCGTGGAAGTCGGAGCCCAGCAGCGTCGACAGCTCGTAGGAGGTGTCGGTGAGCAGCTGGGGCAGCAGGTACTTGGCGGCCGCCGCGTACAACCCGGCATCCTCCGGCACCAGATGGACGGCGCGTGTCGCCACCAATGCCAGGCAGTCGCACAGCAGCAGGTCGACAAAGGCTCCGGCCAGGGTGCTCCGGGCGTGCGAGAGGCGCTGCGGGCCGGTGGCGTCGTCGGGCCCGTCGTCCACCACGCCGTGGTCCACGGCACAGGCGACCGCCGTGCGCAGAGCGGTGTCCGCGCAGCCGAGGGCCGCGGAGGCGCCGACGCTCCGCGTCACGGGGAAGATCCGCAGGGCGAGTTCCAGTCCGCGTCCCAGCTCGCCGACCAGTGCGTCGCCCGGCACCGGACAGTCGCCGAACTCGACCCCGGCCACCCGGCAGCCGCGGATGCCCCGGGTCCGGTGCCGGGGAAGCGCGGTGACGCCGCCCGCGGGCAGCGTGTCCCGTTCCACCAGGAGCGCCGAGTGGCTGAGGCGGCCGGTGCCGGTGCGGGCGAACAGGACCAGGGCGGCGGCCCTCTCGACGTTGTTGAGCGCCTCCTTGCGTCCGCTGAGCCGGAAGCCGCCCGGGCCGTCGGCGGCCGCGGTCAGCTCGTTGGACAGGAAGCTGCTGCCGGCCGCCAACTCCGGGTAGGCGGAGACCAGCCGGCCACCGGCGAGCAACAGACGGGCCACGGTCCGCCGCTGCTCGGGGCTGCCGACCGCCCACACCACCACGGCGGCGAGGAAGCTGGTGATGCCGTAGCCGAGGCCGAGGGCGGCGTCGCGCCGGAAGACCACCCGGGTCACCCGGGCGAGAGCGTCCAGCTCGGTCAGCCGGCCGCCGAGGTCACGGGGGACCAGCTCGCCGTTCAGCCCGAACCGTTCGAGCAGCCGCTCGGCCGCCGCCAGGGGCTCCTCGCGGGCGTCGGCGTCGTGGAACGCCAGGGTGCCGACCGGGTTGTCCGCGTCGGCGGGGTCCCCGAATCCGCGCTCCAGCTCGGCGATCCGCCGCCGCACCTCCCGCTCCTGCTCGCCCACGGCTGTCCTCTCACCTTCGGGTCCGGTCCGGCGGGCCGCCCGCCGGCGCACGGACGAAGTCCACGGCGTGCAGCGGCTTGATCCGGCCGCTGAGGAACAGCTGACGCATCGCGGTGCGCCGCAGCTTGCCGCTGGTGGTGCGCCGTACGGTGCCGGGCCGCACCAGCAGGACGTGCTGCACGGTGATGCCGAACTCCTCGGCCACACAGGTGCGCACGGTGTCGGCCAGCGCGGGCACGTCCTCACCCCCGCCGCGCGCGCTGGTCCGCACCTCCTGGACCACGACGACCTGGTCCTGCTCCTCCCCCACCGCGAAGGCCGCCCCCGATCCGAACAGCACGCTGAGCTTCTGCACCTGCTGCTCGATGTCCTGGGGGTAGAGGTTGCGCCCGGCGACGACCAGCACCTCCTTGAGCCGGCCCGCGACGAACAGCTCGCCGTCGTCCAGGAAGCCCATGTCGCCGGTGCGCAGATAGCCGCCCTCCTCCGGACCGGCCCCGGCCGGAACGGCCCCGAACACCTCGGCGCTCTCCAGGGGACGGTTCCAGTACCCGCCGGCCACGCTGCTCCCGCGCAGCCAGATCTCGCCGACCTCACCCGTGGGCAGGGGACACAGCGTCTCCGGGTCGACGATCAGCGCCTCCACCTCGTCGATCACCGGGCCGACGGGCACGAAGGTGCGGGACGGCCGTCCCGGCGCGGCCGGCTCGATCCGGCCCGCGCCCAGCGCGGCGGCGTCCACCGTGCGCCGGGGCGGTCGAGGGCTGGGGCCGCCGACCGCCACCAGCAGGGTGGCCTCGGCCAGGCCGTACCCGGGACGCAGCGCCTGTGGCCGCAGACCGGCCGGGGCGAACCGCGCGGCGAAGGCGTCCAGGGTGTCGGCCCGGACCGGCTCCGCGCCGGAGACGGCCACCTCCCAGCGCGACAGGTCGAGTTCGGCGGCCTGCTGCTCCGTGACCCGCTCGACGCACAGCCGGTAGGCGAAGTCGGGCGCGCCGGAGACCGTGACGCCGTACCGGTCGATCATGCGCAGCCAACGCAAGGGTCGCAGGGCGAAGGCGCGCGGCGGCATCAGCACGGTCGAGGCGCCCAGGAACAGGGGGTGCAGCAGCTGTCCGATCAGGCCCATGTCGTGGTGGAACGGCAACCAGCCGCCGAACCGGGACTCCTCGCCGGTGCCGAGGGCGCGCTGGATGGCCGCCTGGTCGGCGAGCAGCTGGGCGTGGCTGACCACCACACCCTTGGGCTGGCTGACCGAGCCGGAGGTGTACTGGAGCAACACCGGCTGGTCGGGCCGGACGGCGGGGCGTTCCCAGGCGTCGGGGTCGCCCAGGAGTGCGCGGTCGGTCGCCAGACAGGGGATGTGCGCGTGACCGGCCGCCGCGAGCAGCTGGGAGACGGCCGGCGCGTGCTGGGTGTCGGTGAGCACGAGCGCGGCGGCGGCGTCCTTGAGGATGCCGACCAGTCGCTCGGCCGACTGCCGGGTGCCACTCGGCGCGGGTGCGGGGACGGGGATCGCACCGGCGTACAGGCAGCCCAGGAAGGCGGGCAGGAAACCGCCGTTGTCGCCGTGGCAGAGCACCACCGGCCGCCCGGCCGGCCGGTGGTCCTGGAGCCGGGAGGCGATGCCCTTCGCCGTGCGGTCCAGCAGGCCGTAGGTGACCATGACGTCGTCGTCGCCGCCGTCCCCGGTGAGGCGGTACGCCTCGCGGTCCGCCAGCTCGGCGCCCCGGCGAAGCAGCAGGTCGGTGAAATCAGCAGCTCTGGCCACCACAACTCCTCCACGTCGGGTCTGCCTGCACCAGTCGAGCGTGTGTGCCCTCGCTCAAGCCCGGCTCGAAGTCCGGGGGACCGCATCCCCCCTGGTCACCAGCCCTTCAGCCAGGACAGCACGCGTACTCGGCGCAGTTGTCGCGACAGCCCCAGTTCGGCCTCGCTGAGCGGGCGGTCGTCGACGACCTTCTCGGGGTGGGCCGCCCCGGGCGGACGGCGCAGCCTCGGCCCGCTCGGCGGGCTCACCAGCTGGGCCATCACCGGGGCGGGCGGCATGAAGCCGTACATCGCCCCCAGGGTCGCGAGCTGCCGCAGCAGGCCGGCCAGGGCACGCTCGGTGGCAGGCGACATGGTTCCTCCTCCTTGTACGTGGCTGGTGGGGACCCGGTCGGGTCCGCAACAGGCTCGCACCAGGCGCTCAAGTCGTACTCAGGCCGCGCGCTGCCAGCTCAGCGGAGACCGGTACACCGCCGGGCGCGGGCTCGGCAGGCGCACGGGTTCACACGGCCGGCGGTCCGCGGCGAGACGGGCGGCCAGTACGGCGGTGAGCGCGGCGAGTTCCTCGGCGGTGGGCGTGCCGCGTTCGATGCGCAGGTCGAACATGGTCGGGACTCCCCTCACATGGGCTGGTTGCCGTGCTTGCGGCTGGGCAGTTCCGCGTGCTTGGCACGGAGCATGGCGAGTGCGGCGGCCAGTACGGCACGGGTCTCGGCGGGGTCGATGACGTCGTCGACGAGACCGCGCTCGGCCCCGTAGTACGGGTGCATCAGCTCGCTGCGGTACTCCTTGATCCGCTGTGCCCGCATCGCCTCGGGGTCCTTCGCGGCGGCGATCTCCCGCCGGAAGATCACGTTCGCGGCGCCCTCGGCTCCCATGACGGCGATCTCGTTGGTCGGCCAGGCGTACGCCAGGTCGGCGCCGATCGAGCGCGAGTCCATCACGATGTAGGCGCCGCCGTAGGCCTTGCGCAGGATCACCGAGACGCGCGGGACGGTCGCGGCGCAGTAGGCGTACAGCAGCTTGGCGCCGTGCCGGATGATGCCGCCGTGCTCCTGGTCGACGCCCGGCAGGAAGCCCGGCACGTCCAGCAGCGTCACCAGCGGGATGTTGAACGCGTCGCAGGTCTGGACGAACCGCGCCGCCTTGTCCGAGGCGTCGATGTCCAGCACGCCCGCCAGCGACTGCGGCTGGTTGGCGACCAGGCCGGTCACCTGGCCGTCGATCCGGGCGAGGGCGCAGATGACGTTGGTCGCCCAGTGCTCGCCGACCTCCAGGTACTCCCCGTCGTCGACGATCTCCTCGATCACCTGGCGCATGTCGTACGGGCGGTTGCCGTCGGCGGGCACCAGGTCCAGCAACGCGTCGTTGCGGCGCTCGACGGGGTCGCCGGACGGCAGCACCGGGGGCGCCTCCCGGTTGTTCTGCGGCAGCAGCGACAGCAGATAGCGCACCTCTTCGATGCAGGACTGCTCGGTGTCGTGGACGAAGTGGGACACTCCCGAGACCGAGGAGTGGACGTCGGCGCCGCCGAGCCCGTTGTGGGAGATCGTCTCGCCGGTCACCGCCTGGACGACGTCCGGCCCGGTGATGAACATCTGCGAGGTCTCGCGCACCATGAACACGAAGTCGGTCAGCGCCGGCGAGTACGCCGCGCCGCCCGCGCACGGGCCGAGCATCACGGAGATCTGCGGGATCACCCCGGAGGCGCGGGTGTTGCGCTGGAAGATGCCGCCGTACCCGGCGAGGGCGGTGACCCCCTCCTGGATGCGGGCGCCCGCGCCGTCGTTCAGCGAGACCAGCGGCGCACCGGCCGCGATGGCCATGTCCATGATCTTGTGGATCTTCTGCGCGTGGGCCTCACCGAGCGCGCCGCCGAAGATCCGGAAGTCGTGCGCGTACACGAACACCGTCCGCCCGTGCACCGTGCCCCAGCCGCCGATCACACCGTCGGTGTACGGCCGCTTCGCCTCCATGCCGAAGCCCTGCGCACGGTGCCGGCGCAGCGGCTCGACCTCGTGGAAGGAACCCTCGTCCAGGAGCAGCCCGATCCGCTCGCGCGCGGTCAGCTTCCCCTTGGCGTGTTGCGCCTCGGTGGCCTTGTCATCGGGGCCCCGCAGGACCCGCTCCCGGATCTCGTGCAGCTCGGCGACCCGTTCCCGTGCGGTCATGGCATCCTCCTCCGCGCGACGGCTGCGGTCACGCTGGGAGAGGCACCTCGGAACAGGCTGGAGACCGGGTCGACACGGCGGTAGTGCGGGGCTCCTGACCCCGCTGTGACTTTTTCACGGTGCGGCCGTGAGAGCGGCACTGGTCAAGGATCGCTCGGATTTCGTTTACTCCTTGCCTGAACACAGCTCCAGCGCCCATCGCTCGCGGCCGGATCCGGCCCGATCAACGGAGGAAGAGCATGTCCCTCGACAAGGACTGGCGTTTTGCAGAGCTGATCGTCCGCGCCTGGAACGACCCGGGCCTCCGCCTCCGGTACGAACAGAACCCCTACCAGGTGCTGGCCGAGGCCGGTATCCGACCGCTGCCCGGGGAGAGCGCGCCCACGCTGCCGCTGGCCGAGGAACTCGACGTGGTCGTGGACCGCTTCGAACTGCTGCCCGCCGACGCCCCGGCAGCCGCCTTCTGCCTGAGCATCTGCGACATCCAGACCGGCACCGTCCGCAGCGGCGCGGAGGCCCTGACGATATGACCGGACGCAGGGGGAACGAGCGGGCACCGTTGATCGGTTTCAAGCGCCACCTGCGGCTGGAGGTGATCTCGGGGGACGCCGTCTACCTGATGTCGGAACACGGGGTCACCGCGGTCCGCGGCCCCCACCTCGCGGCCCTCGCACCGCTGCTGGACGGCACGCGCGACCTCGCCGGCCTGCTGGAGGCCGCGGCGCCCGACGTTCCTCCTGCGCAGGTCGCGCAGATCGTGGGGCAGCTGACCCGCTGCGGTCTGCTCGGCCACCGCCCGCCCCGGGAGAGCGGCGCCGAGGACCTCGCGGCCCGCGCCTACTGGGACCTCGCCGGCACCGAGGCTCCGGACGGCACCGGGACGGTGAGCATCGTCACCGTCGGCGACCTGGACGACGCCGGGCTGGCCGTCGCGTGCCGGCGCACCGGCATCACCGTCGCCGAGCCCGGCGCTCCCGCCACCCTCGACCTGGTCGTCTGCGCCGACTACCTCGACCCGCGGCTGGCCGGCGTGGACGCGGCCCACCGCGCCGACGGCCGCCCCTGGCTGCTCGCCAAGCCGTGCGGCACCACTGTGTGGGTGGGCCCGGTGTTCCGGCCCGGCACGGAGGCCGGCGCCTGCTGGCACTGCCTGGCCCACCGGCTTCGCGCGCACCGGTGCGCCGAGGCTCCGGTCCGGGTGGCGCGCGGCGGGGCCGCGGTGGACGTACCGCACGCCGGACTTCCGGCCACCCTCGCGCTCGGCGCCCAGATCGCCGCCCTGGAGTGCGTCAAGTGGCTGGCGGGACACCGCGGCGCGGAGCACGACCGCGTGGTCACCCTCGACACGCTGACCCTGACCAGCCGGACGCACCCGCTCACCCGGCGCCCGCAGTGCCCCGAGTGCGGGGACCCCTACCTGATGGGCCGCCAGACGACCCGGCCGGTCGTCCTGACCGGCCGCCACCCCACGGTGCGCACCTTCGGCGGCCACCGCGCCCTGTCCGCGCAGGCGATGCTGGACCGGTACGGCCACCTGGTCGACCCGGTGACCGGCGTGGTGAAGGAGATCCGCCGCGACCGGCGCGGCCCCGAGCTGCTCCACGTCTACCGGGCGGGACACAACCTCGCCCTGACGCCCCGCCATATGGCGGAGCTGAACTCCTCGTTGCGTCAGGAGAGTTCGGGCAAGGGAAGAACCGCGCTGGACGCCCAGGTCAGCGCGTTGTGCGAGGCGTTGGAGCGGGTCAGCGGCCGGTGGCAGGGCGACGAGTTCGTCGTACGGGGCTCGCTCCGCACGCTCGGACCGGACGCCGTGCACCCGGGCGACTGCCAGCTCTGGCACGCGCGCCAGTTCGCCGAACGCGCCCGGTGGAACGCCGGAGGCCACCCCTTCCACCAGGTGGCCGAGGCCTTCGACCCGGACGCGGAGCTGGACTGGTCGCCGGTCTGGTCGCTCACCCGGGAACGACACGTCCTGTTCCCCGCCGCGCTGCTCTACTACGACGTCCCCGACCCGGTCGGCCGGCGGATGGTCCGCGCCGACTCCAACGGCTGCGCGGCCGGCAGCTCGCTGGAGGACGCGGCCCTGCACGGGCTGCTGGAACTCGTCGAACGCGACGCCGTCGCCCTGTGGTGGTACAACCGCACCCGCCAGCCGGGCGTCGACCTGACCGCGTTCGACGATCGCTGGACCGCCGAGGTGCTCCGGACGCACCGCGAGCTCGACCGTGACATCTGGGCGCTGGACCTCACCTCCGACCTCGGCGTGCCGGTGTTCGCCGCGCTGTCCCGGCGCACCGACCGCGCCGCCGAGGGCGGCCCCGAGGACATCGTCTTCGGCTTCGGCGCCCACCCGGACCCGGCGATCGCCCTCTCCCGGGCGGTCACCGAACTGAACCAGATGCTCCCGCCGGTCCTCGACTCCCGCCCGGACGGCACCGGGTACGCCTGTACCGACCCGGTCGCCCTGCACTGGTGGCGCACCGCCGCCCGGGACGCGATGCCCTACCTCGCGCCCGACCCCCGGCTGCCCGCTCGCACCCCGCTCGACTACGGATGGAGCGGCGTCGGAGGCGTGCTCGAGGAGTTCGGGAAACTGCGCCGAACCCTCGAAAGCAAGGGGATGGAGGTGTGCATACTGGATCAGACCCGCCCCGACCTGGGCCTGCCCGTGGTGCGGACCCTGGTCCCCGGCCTGCGGCACTTCTGGCCCCGGTTCGCCCCCGGGAGGCTCTACGACGTCCCGGTGTCCCTCGGCAGAGTCCCCGAGCCGACGCCGTACGAGGGGCTGAACCCGACACCCCTGTTTGTCTGAACCATGCCGAGCCGCGTAACGCCAAGCCCCGAGCAGGAGCGATCGTGCCACCCGTGCACCCCCCGGGCAGTTCAGCGCCCACCTCCCCGATCGAACTGTGGTCACTGCGCGAGGAGACCCTGCTGGAGGAACTCCCGCAGGGTGCCGCCCTGGTGCTGCACTCCCGGTGGGGCGACCTGCGCATCCCGCGCCCCGGAGCGGTGCTCACCGAGACGCTGCGCCGCATGCTGCTCGGCCCCGTCCAGCTCGACAACGTGCCGGGCCTCGACGAACTCGCCACCCGGCTCCGCCTGCTCAACGCGTTGCGGCAGCTGACCGGGCTCGTCGTACGCTCCGTCGGCTCGCCGGACGGCGAGCGGCCCCTGCTGTCCGTGGTGCCGACGGCCACCGGCGCCCGGCTCGAACCGGCGCCGATGCCGGCCGGGCGCATGATGCGGCTGTCGCGGTTCGCGGCTCTGCGTTCCAGCGGGCACGACATGGTGCTGGAGTCGCCGCTGTCGCAGTTCCGCGCCGTCTTCGCACGGCCCGAGGCGGGATGGCTGATCAGCTCGCTGAGCCGGCCCGTCACCCTCGAACGCGCCGCCGAACGGCTGCCGTTGCCCGTCCCGATCGTCGAGGCGGTGGTCTCCCATCTCGTCGCCACCGGCATGGTGGAGGTCGCGGAACAGCCGACGGCGCCCCACGACGCCGTCTTCCCCGAGGACCAGGACCCCGCGCTGCTCCCGTGGTCCGCCGACGACCTGCGCTTCCACTGGAGCAGCCGCCCCGGCGGCCGCGACGGCGACTTCGGCGCCACCTACCCGCTGCGGGGCCGCCAGGAGGAACCGCCCCCGCTCAAGCAGCCACCGGCCGGAACCCGGATCAAGCTGCCCGGCCCGGGCCCCGGCGTCCCCGACTGGGACACCTCCCTGACCGAGATCCTGGAGCGGCGGCGCTCGGTGCGCGACCACGGCCCCAGCGATCTCACCCTCAGCCAGCTCGGTGAGATCCTCTTCCGCTCGCTGCGCGTCCGGGAGCCCGCCGGCCCCGGCGCCCCGCACGAGCCGCCGAGCCGCCCGTACCCGAGCGGCGGCGCGGCGTACGAGCTGGAGTGCTATCTGACCGTGGGCCGGTGCGCCGGCCTGGAACCCGGCATCTACTACTACGACCCCCTCGACCACGCGCTGGTCCGACTGCCCGCCCCCGAGCATCTGGCCGGCGCACTCCTCGACGAGGCACAGGTCAGCGCGGGCATGAGTGCCCGGCCCCCCCTGCTGCTCACCCTGACGGCCAGGTTCGCCCGGGTCTCCTGGAAGTACAGCGGGCTCGCGTACGCGCTGACACTGAAGCACGTCGGCGTGGTGCAGCAGACCCTGTATCTGCTGGCCACCGGCATGGGCCTGGCACCGTGCGCGCTGGGCACCGGCACCACCCAACTGTCGGCCGAAGCGTTCGGGCTGGACTGGCGGGAGGAGTCGGCGGTCGGTGAGTTCATCCTCGGAACTCTCCCGGAGGAACGCGAAACATCCGCAAGGGAGTGACCAATAACCGTCATACCACGCATAGTTGGGTGCAACGTCAAGTACAACAGTGCCATCGGCCGTTGCCCCGATCCGGTGTGACCAGAGGGAGAGCCATGACAGACCGGTACATGGAAAGCCCAGTCAGACAGGAGCCGGGAGTCCGGGTCCTCGGCATCGAGGCTCCTGCGCCTCGGTTCGCACTGGTCGTGGTCTGGACGGTCATCACGGCGTTCCTGACGATGCAGATCGTCGACATCCTCGAGGAGGCGCTCACCGCGGTCACCATCGTGTGCAGCGTCACCGTGCTGCCCGCGATCCTCGGGCTCCAGCTGGTCCACACCCTCCCCCGGTTCCGCCGGCTGCGCGCGCGATACGGACGGTGGACGCTGCTCGCCCAGGCGCTGCTCACCGTCGTGCCCGCCCTTTTACTCGGCTGGCCGTGGGGCGGGATGGGCGGCTTCACCGGCGCGTCCCTGCTGATCCTGCTGCCCCGACGGGTGGCGGTCCCGGCGT
This sequence comes from Streptomyces sp. NPDC001606, assembly GCF_053596835.1. Classification (NCBI taxonomy): domain Bacteria; kingdom Bacillati; phylum Actinomycetota; class Actinomycetes; order Kitasatosporales; family Streptomycetaceae; genus Streptomyces; species Streptomyces sp. NPDC001606. The sequence goes on along the minus strand of NZ_JBSFHC010000015.1, from coordinate 105,454 downwards.
TCGGCGCGCTGATCGTGGCCATCGGCGTGGGCACGGCGGGCACCGGCCAGGGCACGGTCGTCAGCGTGCTGTACATGATGATGTCGACGCTGGTCACCGGCATCATCGTGTACAGCCTCACCCTGCTGTCCGACCTCACGCTGGCCGTGCGCGAGGCACAGGAGGACGTCACCCGGGTCGCCGTCATCAGGGAGCGGCTGCGGTTCGCCCGGGACCTGCACGACCTGCTGGGCTTCACCCTGTCGGCGATCACCTTGAAGAGCGAGCTGGCCCACACCCTGGTCAACCGCTCGCCCGAGCGGGCCAGGGCGGAGCTGGAAAGCATCGTCGAGCTGTCACGTCAGGCCCTGCGGGACGTCCGCGAGGTGGCCCGGAGCTACCGTTCGATGTCGCTCCTGACGGAGCTGTCCTCGGCCCGCTCCGTGCTGTCGGCGGCCGGCATAGACGCCCATCTGCGGGTGGACTGCGGCCGGTTGTCGGGGAGCGCCGACACGGTGCTGGCGACGGTGCTGCGTGAGGGTGTCACCAACGTGATCCGGCACAGCAAGGCTTCCCGCTGCACCATCGAGGCGGTCGCCCAGGGAGGCCTGATCAGTCTGCACCTGGCGAACGACGGCGTACCGCCGCGGCTGCGCGAGCTCGGCCGGGGCCGCCCGGAGCTGCTCACCCGGGGCAACGGCGGCCTGTCCAACCTCGCCCTGCGGCTCTCCGAGGTCGGGGGCACCTTCTCCGCCGAGGTGCGCGAGGACGGCTGGTTCCACGTGGAGGCCTCGGCCGCGGCGGACGCCCACGAGACACCGGAGCCGGAGCCGGACGCGGATGCCTCCGGCGACGAGAGCCTGGTGGGGTGAGCACAGGGCCCCGCTCCGGGACCGTGTCCGGTCAGGGGACACGGTCCGGTCGAGCGGCCCCGGGACAAGACGCGGCCTAGAGCCAGCCCGCCTCGCGCGCGATCCGTACCGCATCCAGCCGGTTGCGGGCGTTCAGCTTGACCGAGGTCGAGGTGAGGTAGTTCCGCACGGTGCCCACCGACAGATAGAGCCGGCCCGCGATCTCCGCGACCTCGGCGCCGTCCGCCGCCAGCCGCAGCACCTCCGTCTCGCGCTCGGTCAGCGGGCTGTCCCCGCTGTCCCACGCGGCCACCATGAGATCCGGGTCCACGACCCGTTCGCCCTGGGCCACCCTGCGGATGGCCTGGGCGAGTTGACGCGGCGGCGCGTCCTTCAGGATGAACCCGCGCGCCCCCGCGGCCAGCGCCCGCCGAAACGTTCCTGGACGGCCGAGGCTGGTGAGGATCAGCGTCCGGCACTCCGGAAGCGCGTCGCGCAGCTGGGCCGCCGCGGTGAGTCCGTCCATGCCGGCCAGATCGATGTCGAGGACCGCGACGTCGGGCCGCTGCTCCAGGGCCGTGGGGACGATCTCGTCGCCGTTCGCCAGCTCGGCGATGACGTCGATGTCCTCTTCCAACTCGAGGAGCGCCACCAGGGCGCCTCGCACCATGTGCATGTCCTCGGCAAGCAACACCCTTATGACCAACGCAAGTCCCCCCAGCCACGCTCGCCCGCGAGGGCAGATGTTACTCCGGCCTAGGGGGCCGCTAGCCCCCTAGAAAAGAGTCCGCCCCCTGGGCCGCGGTTCCGGACCTCCCCTGGTCCGTCTGGCCCGGGGCCCACTCTGAACGCGTGTTGGCGTGCACCACAACACAAGAAAGCCCCAGGTCTAAGACTTGGATCGCCGGTCGCGGGATGGTGAGGGCAGAGGCTCAGCCGTCGTAGCACTCGGTGACGAGGAACCGCGTCCCCTCGAGCACCCCTCCGACAGGCACCCCGGCCCACTTCGCGAGCAGGTCCGGCTGGACTTCGATCCGCTTCAGCAGATCGGCGATCTCATCAGCGTCCGGCGCCGTGGGGAGAACACAGCGAACCACCGCACTACCTGTTGCGCTGTCGCACTCCTCGTAGTCCTCGTCGGGGTCATCGGGTACCCAGCGGCCGATCTCGACGTGCCAGGAATCGGCGCCGTCATCACCGGGCTCCGGCGCCTGGACAGACAGGTAGTACCCGTCTGAATCGTACGGCTCAGCGAAGATCGCAAGGTCGTCCTCTTCCAGCCCCCCAAGCATGTCCGGGAACCGAGAACAGGCGGTGACCAGCACCCGCAGGTTCGCGATAGCCTCCTCACGCTCCTTGGGAGTGATCCCTTCTTCGAGACGATCCAGCTGCTCACGCGCCTCACGGCTCAGCATGTCCACCCCGCCGTCATACGTCACGAACGGCCGGCCGAAGTCCCAGGAACGCCGGTGCTCCGTCTCGGACACGGAAGTTCCCTCCGAGTACTCGGCGAGCGCCTCGGACAACTGCCGTGCTTCCGTTTCCAGTTCCGCGTTGATCGCGATGCGGATGGGCTCAGGCACCTCCGTCAGCGCTTCATCCAAATCGGCGAGCGCCTGGTGGAGCTCCAGACAGGCGTACTCGTACCACAAGCTGTGCGCACCACTCAGAAGAGCAGCACGCGAAGCCCGGTCGGTCAGCGCCGCAAGGTGCTTCGTCGGATAGTGCGCCACCCCGTGGTCACGGAGATCATGAACGCTCACCGGGACGGTGGTCAGGGCGGAGATCCGATTGAGCGCTTCGACGATCGGTGCCGCAAGGGCGGATGTGGCCAGGCTCGTCACAGTCGACGACTCGACCCCGCCCGGGCCCCGGTAGGTCGCCAGGATCTGCGTCTTCCCGCGGTTCGCGTGCTGAGAATAGACGGTCATGAGAACGCCCTTTCGACCACCGAACCGAGACAGCCGGGTGGTCACGGAAGAATCGGAGAGAGGCGGTGGCGAGGGCGCGTTTCCGACGCTCCGTACCTCGAAGAGACCGGCGGTAGCCCAGGTCCTATCCCAAGCTCCTTGCCTGCGGGCACCTTAATCGCATGTGTCACCCGCCACAACCAGATTGCCCGGCTTCGCGGCCGAGCCCCCTCCGCCCACGCACCGCTCACGCAAGCCATCCCACGGCACCCCGGCTGTGTGACCCGCCACGCCCCGAGCAACACAAAACCCCAGGTCAGCGACTATCTGACCTGGGGTCTCAATGGAGCCGCTTTCGGGATTCGAACCCGAGACCTACGCATTACGAGTGCGTTGCTCTGGCCATCTGAGCTAAAGCGGCGTGCCAGCCGCACCTATGGTGCGATCAGCGACGTCGGTAAGTCTACACAGTTTCCGGGGGTGCTTCGTACCGGCCCCGGAGCCATCCGCTCCGGGGCCGGGGCGGGGTCAGGTGCAGCGCTTGCCCGCGGGCGGCGGGGTGCCGTGCAGGAGGTAGGTGTCGATCGCCCCGTCGATGCAGGTGCTGCCGCGGCCGAAGGCGGTGTGGCCGTCGCCGACGTAGGTCAGCAGGCGGCCGGAGGCGAGCTGGCCGGCCAGGGAGCGGGCCCAGCGGTAGGGGGTCGCCGGATCGCGGGTGGTGCCGACCACGACGATCGGCGCCGCGCCCTTCGCCTCGATGCGGTGCGGCTCGCCCGTGGCCGCCACCGGCCAGTACGCGCAGTTCAGCGAGGCCCAGGCCAGGCCGTCGCCGAAGACCGGGGACGCCTTCTCGAACTGCGGCAGCGCCGTGCGCACCTGCTCGGGGCCGGTGAAGGCGGGCGGCAGGTCCAGGCAGTTCACGGCCGCGTTGGCCATCATCAGGTTGCTGTAGTGGCCGCGGGCGTCCCGTTCGTAGTAGCTGTCGGAGAGGGCGAGCAGGCCCCCGCCGTCGTTGTGCCGCATCGCCGAGGTGAGCGCGTCGCGCAGCTCCTCCCAGGTCCCCTGGTCGTACATCGCCGCGATCACCCCGGTGGTGGCCAGCGCCTCGCCGAGCTTGCGGCCGTCCGCGTCGCCCGCCGGGAGGGGGTGGGCGTCGAGCCTGCGGAAGAACGCCCTGAGGTGGTCGCCGACCTGCGCGGGCGTCGTACCCCTGCCGCCGAGCGGGCAGCCGGTGTGCCGTACGCAGTCCTTCGCGAACGCCTGGAACGCCGTCTCGAAGCCCGCCGTCTGGTCCAGGTTCATCCGGCGTGCGTCGAGCGAGGGGTCCATCGCGCCGTCCAGCACCATCCGTCCGACCCGGTCCGGGAACAGACCGGCGTAGGTCGCGCCGAGGAAGGTGCCGTACGACGCCCCCACGTAGTTCAGTTTCGGATCACCCAGCACCGCCCGCAGGATGTCCATGTCCCGCGCCGCCTCGACGGTCGAGACATGCCGGAGCAGCCGCGCGGAGTGCGCCCCGCAGCTCTCCGCGAACCTCTTGTCCGCCGCGACCAGCGCGCTGCGCTCCTTCTGGTCGTCGGGGGTCAGGTCGGTCTGCGTGTACGCGTCCATCTGGCGGCCGTCGAGGCACTGGACCGGCTCGCTGCGCGCGACACCCCTCGGGTCCACCGCGACCATGTCGTAGCGGGCACGGACCGCGGCCGGGTAGCCGATGCCCGCGTACTGCTCCAGGTAGCCGACCGCCGAGCCGCCGGGGCCGCCCGGGTTGACCAGCAGCGAACCGAGCGGCCGGGCCTTGCCGGTGGCCGGCTTGCGGGCGACGGCGAGCCGGACCTCACCGGCGCCGGGCCTGGCGTAGTCCAGCGGGGCCTTCATCGTCGCGCACTGGAAACCGGGGACGCCGCAGCCGCGCCAGTGCAGCCGCTGGGTGTAGTACGGCGTGAGTCCCGACGGCGTCGCCCGCGGCAGCGCGGCCAGCGCCACCCGCGCGGTATCGCTCGCCGAGGTGACGGAGCCTCCCGAGGAGCAGGCGGAGACGAGCAGGGCGGCGGTGGCGAGCAGGGTGGCGGCGAGACGGGGAGGGGTGCGGCGGAGGGATGGCCTGGTGTGCATCGATCGAGCGTAACGCTGTGCGACCTGGCTGATGCGCTGCGTGCGGATTGTGGCTCGTACGAGGGACATGGGGGCCTCCGGAGGGAACAGGAGGTGCGGTGCGGTCCGGTCAGCCCGCACGCAGGGCCATGGTCATCGCCTCCACGGCGAGCAGGGGGGCCACATTGCGGTCCAGGGCCTCCCGGCAGGCGCCGATGGCCTCGATGCGGCGGAGCGTGGACTCCGGGGAGCTGCCCCGGGCCAGCCGGTCCAGCGCGTCCTCCGCGTCCGTGTTGGCGATCGCGACCCGCGAGCCGAGCTGGAGGGCGAGGACGTCGCGGTAGAAGGCGGTGAGGTCGCCCAGCGCGACATCGAGGCTGTCCCGCTGGGTGCGGGTTCTGCGGCGCTTCTGCATGTCCTCGAGGTCCTTCATCACGCCCGCCGTGCCGCGCGGCAGCCGGCCGCCCTGGGCCGCGCCGAGCGCCGCCTTCAGCTCCTCGGTCTCCCTGCCGTCCATCTCCTCGGCGAGCTGCTTGGCGTCCTCGGCGGCCGCGTCGACCAGCTCCTGGGCGGCTCTGAGGCAGGCGCCGACCTCGTCGAGGCGCAGCGGCAGCTTCAGCACGGCCGCGCGGCGCTCGCGGGCCGCCGGGTCGGTGGCCAGGCGCCGGGCCCGGTCCACATGCCCCTGGGTGGCTCGGGCGGCGGCCGCCGCGACCTCCGGCTCGATGCCGTCCCGGCGTACGAGCATGTCGGCGACCGCGTCGACCGACGGCGTGCGCAGGTTCAGGTGGCGGCAGCGGGACCGGATGGTCGGCAGGACGTCCTCGATCGAGGGGGCGCAGAGCAGCCAGACCGTGCGCGGGGCGGGCTCCTCGACGGCCTTCAGGACGGCGTTCGCCGACTTCTCGTTCAGCCGCTCGGCGTCCTCGACCAGGATGATCTGCCAGCGGCCGTTCGCCGGGGCGGTGAACGACTTGCGGACCGTGTCGCGCATGTCCCGCACCAGGATCTCGGCGCCGACCGCGGCGACCGTGGTGACATCCGCGTGCGTGCCGAGCAGCGCGGTGTGGCAGCCGTCGCAGAAGCCGCAGCCGGGGGTGGAGCCGAGGGCGCGGTCGGGGCTGACGCATTGCAGGGCCGCGGCGAAGGCCCGCGCCGTCTGGTTGCGGCCCGCTCCGGGCGGGCCCGTGAACAGCCAGGCGTGGGTCATCTTCGACGCCTCGGGCAGCGGCTGGTCCGCCGCGGCGGCCGTGACCAGGGCGTCGGCGTCCCGCGCGGCGGCGTCGAGCACCGCGCTCACCTTCTCCTGCCCGACGAGGTCGTCCCATACGGTCATGGGTCACGCCGCCCTTCCGTCGCACTCCGCGTCCCGCCCTCCATTGTGCGGGTGCCCACTGACAACGCCGACGCCGTCCGACGGCACCGCGGCCGCGGGACAGGACCGGGCGCCGACGCGCCGCGGCGCCCGCCGGTTTCCCGACGGGCGCCGCCCGCTTCCGTGCATCCGGCCGTGACCTGCGGTCACGGCCCGCTCAGCCGCGCCGCCCCCGGCCCCGGCCCGTGCCGCCCCGCTCGTCCCCGGGGTCGGCGTAGTCGCGATCGTCGTAGGAGCCCAGCAGTTCGTCCGCCAGGCTCGGCAGGTCGTCCAGCGGGGTCTCCTCGGCCCAGTCGGGGCGCGGCCGGCGGCGCGGGGTGCCGTCGGCGTCGAGCTGCGGCATCTCGCGCGTACGGTCCTCGGAGCCGTCCGGGTCGGCCGCGGGCCGCTCGTCCCGGAAGAAGCCGGGCGGCACCCGGTCCGCCGGGGCGTCCCGCCGTACGGGCGGCAGGACGGCGGTCTCGTCCGCCGCGCCGGAGGGGACCGGCGGCAGTACGGCGGTCTCGTCCGCCGCACCGGACGGGACCGGCGGCAGTACGGCCGTCTCGTCCGCCGCGCCCTCGGGAGCGGGCACGGGGGGCAGCACCGCCGTCTCGTCCGCCGGTCCGGAGGACACCGGCGGCTGCGGCAGCTCGGCGGTCACCTCAGGGTCGGCGTGGGAATCCTGCGCCGGCTCCGTGCGGTCCGTCTTCGGCGCCGGGCCGCCGCGCTCCTCGCGCACCGGGCGCAGCACCGTCGTCTCGTCGGCCGCCGGGCCGGACGTATCCGCCTCGCCGGACACCGCCGGTGTCGGCACGGTCTCCTCCGTGCCGCGGGGGCCCGGGGACACCACCGGCGTGGGCACGGTCACCGCGTCCGGGGCCACGCCCGGCGCGGCCGGAAGCGGCTTGCCGGGCCGGTCGGCCACCGCGTCGGCCGCCGCGGCTGCCTCGGCCGCCTGCCGGCGCGCCTCCTCGGCCCGCAGCAGCGCCTCCTCGGCCTTGCGCTGCGCCGCCAGCCGACGCGCCTCCTCCTCGGCACGCAGCCGGGCCTGCCGGGCCTCCTCCTCGGCGCGCAGCCGGGCCTCTTCCTCGGCCTGCTTGCGCAGCCGCTCCTGCTCCGCCTTGCGGCGGGCCTCCTCCTCGGCGCGGGCCTTCTCCTCGGCGAGCAGCCGCTGCCGCTCCTCCTCGGCACGGCGGGCCGCTTCCTCGGCCCGGCGCCGGGCCTCCTCGGCCTGGCGTTCGGCTTCGCGGCGCTGCGCCTCCTCCAGCTCGCGGCGCTTGCGCTCCTCCTCCTCGGCGCGCAGCCTGGCGAGCTGCTCCTGGCGCTCGCGCTCCAGACGCTCCTCCTCGGCCTTGCGGGCGGCCTCTTCCTCGGCCTTGCGGCGGGCCTCCTCCTCGGCCTTCTTCCGCGCCTCCTCCTGGGCCTTGATCTCGGCCTCGGACAGCGGCAGCACGGTGTCCAGCCGGTGCCGGATGACGGTGGTCACGGCCTCGGGTTCCTGGCCGGCGTCCACGACCAGGTAGCGGCCGGGGTCGGCGGCGGCCAGGGTGAGGAACCCGGCACGCACGCGTGCGTGGAACTCGGCGGGCTCGGACTCCAGCCGGTCCGGCGCCTCGGTGAACCGCTCCCGGGCGGTCTCCGGGGGGACGTCCAGCAGGACGGTGAGGTGCGGGACCAGCCCGTCGGTGGCCCAGCGGTTGATCCGGGCGATCTCGGTCGGGGACAGATCGCGGCCGGCGCCCTGGTAGGCGACGGAGGAGTCGATGTACCGGTCGGAGATGACCACCGCGCCGCGCTCCAGGGCGGGCCGTACGACGGTGTCGACGTGCTCCGCGCGGTCGGCCGCGTACAGCAGCGCCTCCGCGCGGTGCGACAGGCCCGCCGAGGACACGTCCAGCAGGATCGAGCGCAGCCGCTTGCCCACGGGGGTGGCCCCCGGCTCGCGGGTGAGGACGACTTCGTGGCCCTTGCCGCGGATCCACTCGGCGAGCGCCTCGGCCTGGGTGGACTTGCCGGCGCCGTCGCCGCCCTCCAGGGCGATGAAGAAGCCGGTCGGCGCCGGGACGGTGTCCGGGTCGTCACCGCCGAGCAGCGCGTCCCTGAGGTCCTGGCGCAGCGGGATGCCCGAGCGGTCGTCGACCTTGGCGAGGACCAGCACGGCCACCGGCAGCAGCAGCGCGCCGACCAGCATCAGCGTGAACGAGGCGCCGCCGTGCGCGAAGACGAACCGGCCGTTCTCCAGCCGGTGGCGGCCGATCAGGCCCGCCACGACGGGGGCGACGAGCGCGGCGAGCGCGATGAAGACGCGGACCATCGCGTGCAGGTGCTCGGTGACGCGCGGCCGACGGAAGTCCTCGGTCTCCTGGTCGAGCAGCGCGTGCCCGGTGTTGGCGGCGATACCCGCGCCCGCACCGGCCAGCGTGACGATCAGCAGCACGGTGGTGACGTCCGGAACCAGCCCGGCGCCCAGCAGCGCGACCCCGGTGAAGGCGATCGCGAGGGCGAACAGCCGGCGGCGCGAGAACGAGGGCAGCAGCCCGGGCGCCGTACGGATGCCGAGGGCGACGCCGCCGGTCAGACCGAGCACCAGCAGGCCGTAGAGGACCGGGCCGCCGCCCAGGTCGGCGGCGTGCAGCACGCACACGGCGACGGCGGCCGCGATGGCGCCGGCCACGGCGGCGCAGGCCGGGACGAGCAGCGGGATCGCGCCGGTGCGGCCCTTGTCGACGCCGGTGCCGGTGCGCGGGCGGCGCAGGCCCTCCAGCGGGGACCGCGGGCGCGGGGTGCGGGTGCCGGGCAGGTCCAGGGAGGTCAGCAGGGAGAGGGAGGCGGCGAAGAGACCCGCCGCGACATACGACCCGAGGGCCGCGTGGTGCTGGTCGAACCAGGCGACGCCGGTGCCCAGCAGGTTGTTGACGAGGGAGGCGGCGACCAGGGCGGCGGCCGCCAGCGGGATGGCCAGGAAGCCGGTGCGCAGGGAGAGCCGGCGCAGGGCGTCCAGGTGGTCCGGCAGCGGCCGTACGGTCGCGCCCTCGGGCGGCGGAGCGGGCAGCAGCGCGGGCGCCGCGCTCTCCCGGCACACCGTCCACAGCCGCTCGGCGACGCCGGTGACGAAGGCGGTGACCAGCAGGACGGCGAGGGCGTTGTCCGGGGTCCAGTCGATCCACAGGGGCGCGATGATCAGCAGGACGGCCCGCAGGCCGTCGGCGCCGACCATGGTCCAGCGGCGGTCGAGCGGGCCCTCGGGGCCGGTGAGCGTGGTCAGCGGCCCGAGCAGTACCGCGCCGAAGAGCAGCGTGGCGAGGACCCGGCCGGCGAAGACCATCGCCACTGCGAATGCCACGCCCCGGTAGCCGCCGCCGAAGGCGCCCTGGGCGATCGCCGCCTGGAGGACGAGGACGACCAGGACGAGCAGGGCGAGGGTGTCGCCGACACCGCTCACCAGCTGCGCGCTCCACAGGCGCCGCAGTTGTGGGCGGCGCAACAGGGATCGGACGGCGCGTTCGCGGGAGTCCGCGACCAGGGCGTCGTCCGGGGCGGTGGTGTGGGCCGTTGGCTGCTCGGCTCGCGTCATGCGTTCAGCCTATCCGCAGCCACCGACACCACACCGCCGCACCCTGGCATGTCCATGCCCTGATGCCCCGGTTCTCCGTCAGGTCGGCCTTCCGGGGAGGTCAGGCCGGGGAGGTCAGACCGGAGAGGTCAGCCCTCCGTGCCGGACGCCGCCGCCTTGGACGCCGTCGCCTTCGCGGCGGCCGTCTTCTTCGCGGCCGTCGTCTTCTTGGCGGCCGTCGTCGTCTTCTTCGCGGCCGTCTTCTTGGCGGCGGTCTTCTTCGCCGGAGCCGCCTTCTTGGCCGTCGCCTTGGTGGCGGCCTTCTTCGCGGTCTTCTTGGCCGGCCCCTTGGCACGCTTCTCGGCGAGCAGCTCGAAGCCGCGCTCCGGGGTGATCTCCTCGACGCTGTCACCGGAGCGCAGGGTCGCGTTGGTCTCGCCGTCGGTGACGTACGGACCGAAGCGGCCGTCCTTGACCACGACCGGCTTGCCGGAGACCGGGTCCTCGCCCAGCTCCTTCAGCGGCGGCTTGGCGGCGGCCCGGCCACGCTGCTTCGGCTGGGCGTAGATCGCCTGCGCCTCCTCCAGCGTGATCGTGAAGATCTGGTCCTCGGACTGCAACGAGCGCGAGTCCGTGCCCTTCTTCAGATACGGGCCGTAGCGGCCGTTCTGCGCGGTGATCTCCTGGCCGTCGGTGTCGGTGCCGACCGTCCGCGGCAGCGACATCAGCCGCAGCGCGTCGTCCAGGGTCACCGTGTCCAGCGCCATGGACTTGAAGAGCGAGGCCGTACGCGGCTTGACCGCGTTCTTGCCGGTCTTCGGGGTGCCCTCGGGGAGGATCTCGGTGACGTACGGGCCGTAGCGGCCGTCCTTGGCGACGATCGTGTGGCCGGTGGCCGGGTCGGTGCCCAGCTCGAAGTCGCCGCTGGGCTTGGCCAGCAGCTCCTCGGCCAGCTCGACGGTCAGCTCGTCCGGCGCCAGGTCGTCGGGGATGTCGGCGCGCTGGTGCTGCTCGGTGTCCTTCTCGCCGCGCTCGATGTACGGCCCGTAGCGGCCGACGCGGAGCACGATGTCGTTGCCCACCGGGAACGACGACACCTCGCGCGCGTCGATCGCGCCCAGGTCGGTCACCAGTTCCTTGAGGCCGCCGAGGTGGTCGCCGTCGCCGTTGCCGGCGTCGGCCGCGCCGCCCGTGGCAGTGCCCTCGCCGAAGTAGAAGCGCTTCAGCCACGGCACGGCCTGGGCCTCACCGGCCGCGATGCGGTCGAGGTCGTCCTCCATCTTCGCGGTGAAGTCGTAGTCGACCAGTCGCCCGAAGTGCTTCTCCAGCAGGTTGACGACGGCGAAGGACAGGAAGGACGGCACCAGGGCCGTGCCCTTCTTGAAGACATAGCCGCGGTCGAGGATCGTGCCGATGATCGACGCGTACGTCGACGGGCGGCCGATCTCCCGCTCTTCCAGCTCCTTGACCAGCGAGGCCTCGGTGTAGCGGGCCGGGGGCTTGGTGGCGTGGCCGTCGGCGGTGATCTCCTCGGCGGACAGCGCGTCGCCCTCGGCGACCTGCGGCAGCCGGCGCTCGCGGTCGTCCAGCTCGGCGTTCGGGTCGTCGGCACCCTCGACGTAGGCCTTCAGGAAGCCGTGGAACGTGATCGTCTTGCCGGAGGCGCTGAACTCGACGTCCCGGCCGTCGGCCGCGGTGCCGCCGATCTTCACCGTCACGCTGTTGCCGGTCGCGTCCTTCATCTGGGAGGCGACGGTCCGCTTCCAGATCAGCTCGTACAGCTTGAACTGGTCACCGGTCAGGCCGGTCTCGGCGGGAGTGCGGAAACGATCACCCGAGGGGCGGATCGCCTCGTGGGCCTCCTGCGCGTTCTTCACCTTCGCGGCGTACGTACGCGGCTGCGGCGGCAGGTAGTCGGCGCCGTAGAGCTGCGTGACCTGCGCGCGGGCCGCGGCGATCGCGGTCTCGCTCAGCGTCGTCGAGTCCGTACGCATGTACGTGATGTAGCCGTTCTCGTACAGCTTCTGGGCGACCTGCATGGTCGCCTTCGCGCCGAAGCCGAGCTTGCGGCTGGCCTCCTGCTGGAGCGTCGTCGTACGGAACGGGGCGTACGGCGAGCGGCGGTACGGCTTGGACTCCACGGACCGGACGGAGAAGCGGGTGTTCTCCAGGGCGGTGGCGAGGGCGCGGGCGGTGGCCTCGTCCAGGTGGAGGATGTTCGCGCTCTTGAGCTGTCCCACGGAGTCGAAGTCGCGGCCCTGCGCGATCCGCCTGCCGTCGACGGTCTGGAGGCGGGCGACCAGCGACGACGGGTCCGACGGATCCCCCGCGCGGCCGGTCGAGAAGGTGCCCGTCAGGTCCCAGTACTCGGCAGAACGAAACGCGATGCGCTCGCGTTCCCGCTCCACGACGAGACGGGTCGCGACGGACTGGACACGGCCGGCCGACAGGCGCGGCATGACCTTCTTCCACAGGACCGGCGAGACCTCGTAGCCGTAGAGGCGGTCGAGGATGCGGCGGGTCTCCTGGGCGTCGACCAGCTTCTGGTTGAGCTGGCGCGGGTTGGCGACGGCCTCCCGGATCGCGTCCTTGGTGATCTCGTGGAACACCATCCGCTTGACCGGGATCTTCGGCTTGAGGACCTCCTGGAGGTGCCAGGCGATCGCCTCGCCCTCCCGGTCCTCATCGGTGGCGAGGAACAGCTCGTCGGATTCCTTCAGCAGGTCCTTGAGCTTCTTGACCTGCGCCTTCTTGTCGGCGTTGACCACATAGATCGGCTGGAAGTCATGTTCGACGTCCACACCGAGGCGGCGAACCTCACCGGTGTACTTCTCCGGCACCTCCGCGGCACCGTTGGGAAGGTCGCGGATGTGCCCGACGCTCGCCTCGACGATGTAGCCGGGGCCGAGGTAGCCCTTGATCGTCTTCGCCTTGGCAGGCGACTCGACGATGACGAGTCGGCGGCCGCCCTGTGCGGTCTCGCTGGTCGGGGACAACTTCGCTCTTCTCTCCGGTCGACGCTGTGGCCTCCCCAGGCCTTCGTCCCGGGGTCGCGGCGTACTGCTGGCTCGTGTGACGCTGCGGAGTGTGACGGTACATCCCGCCCCCGTGTCAAACGGGAAAAGCCCACAACGGCCACTCGAACGGTAACCCGACTACCGCCATTCCTGCCGCCCGGAGTACCGGGTACCCCCTCGGGGCCTGTCCGGAGCGCGTCGCTCCTCTTACTTCCGCGACACCCCGGTCCCAGGCACGCCCGCCGACGTCAGAGCCGGGTCAGGCAGTACCCGCCGAGCACCAGCGCGACGGTTCCGGCGACGCTCGCGACGACCGCCGATGGGAGGTGCCTCACACCGTCCGCCACCGGCTCCCCGCGCCGCAGCCGGACCCCGGTCCAGGTCAGCAGAGCCGCGCCGAACAGGGCGAACACCGCTCCCGCGTAGATCGCCGGCCCGCTCTCCATCGCCCCGCGCCCCTTCCGTGCCGTCCGGCTCCGCCCAGCGCCGGGAGGGTGGCACGCGCGGAAGACGGGCGGACGACATCGGGGTGAACGGAGGACCGGCGCGACACCGGACGGGCACCCGAGGGCCACCCACCCGAACACCGCACCCCATGCTTTCCGGCCGTTTTCCGGAGCGTACGGCGCCGGTCCCCCGCCCTGGCCCTCGGCGCCCCCGCCCTTGTCCGCCTCGGCGCTACGCCACCGGCGCCGGCTCCAGGAAGCCCTGTTCCACCAGCAGCCGGATCTGCGCCGGGGTGCGGTCGCGGAGCAGAACCGGGTCCTCGCCGACCAGCTGGGCGATGGCGTCCAGGATGCGGCCCGCGCTCAGCGTGCCGTCGCACACGCCCGCGAAGCCCGCGCCGACCGTGTCCACCTTGGTCGCCCGGCGCATACCGCGGTTCTGGCGCAGCACCACATGCTCGGGGTCCTCGGCGCCGGGCAGCCCGACCTGCTCCTGGACCACCTCCGCAGCGAGCCTGAAGTGGCTGGCGAGCAGGGCCGCGTCGTCGTGCTCACGGAGATAGTCGAGGCGCTCGAAGTGGGCCAGGATGGCGTCCCCGAGCGGCTGTTCGACCGGGTGGGGCCACTCCTCCACGGTGACGGACGGCTCCGCGGCGCCGCTCCTGCGCAGCGTGATCCAGCCGAAGCCGACCGCCTTCACCTTGCGCGCCTCGAACTCGTCGAGCCAGGCGTCGTAGCGCGCCTGGTACTCCGCCGGGTCCCCACGGTGGTCACCGGCGTCCCTCAGCCACAGCTCGGCGTACTGCGTGATGTCCTGCACCTCGCGCTGCACGATCCAGGCGTCGCACCCGCTCGGCACCCATGACCTGAGTCTGTCCTGCCAGTCCTCCCCTGCCACGTGCTGCCAGTTGGCGAGGAACTGCGCGAACCCGCCCTCGTTCAGCCGTTCCCCCGCCTGCTGAACGAGCGAGCGGCACAGATCGTCCCCGCCCATGCCGCCGTCCCGGTAGGTCAGCCGGGCGCCGGGCGAGATCACGAACGGCGGGTTGGAGACGATGAGATCGAAGGTCTCGTCGTCCCGGACCGGTGCGAACAGCGAGCCCTCGCGCAGCTCGGCGGCGGGCGCGCCGGAGAGCGCGAGCGTGAGGGCGGTGATGTGCAGCGCACGCGGGTTGACGTCGGTCGCCGTCACGCGCGTGGCGTGCTGGGCGGCGTGCAGCGCCTGGATGCCGGAACCGGTGCCGAGGTCCAGGGCGGAGGCGACCGGGGTGCGGACGGTGATGCCGGCGAGGGTGGTGGAGGCACCGCCGACCCCGAGGACGACACCCTCGTCGCGGCGTCCGATGCCGCCCGCGCCGCCGACCGCGCAGCCGAGGTCGGAGACGATGAACCAGTCCTCGCCGTCGGGGCCGCCGTAGGGCCGTACATCCACCGTCGCGGCGACCTCGTCGCCGCCCACGCGCCTGAGCCACCCGGCTTCCAGGGCCTCCTCGACCGGCAGGATCGCCGCCACGCGCGCGTGGGGCACCGGCTGCTGGAGCAGGAAGAGTCGTACGAGCGTCTCCAGCGGCGTGTCGCCGCGGGTCGCGCGCAGGGCGGGCACGGTCTCGCTGCGGGCCAGCGCCGCGTAGGCGGGGGCGCCGAGCAGCTCGAGCAGACCGTCGGCGGTGAAGGAGGCGGCCAGCAGGGCGTCCCTTAGGCGTGCGGCGATGTCGGGCCGGTCGGCGGCGGGCAGGGGGGCGAGTCCGGTGTCAGTCACGCCCCCATTGTGTCCCGGAGGCGGCCGCGGGGCCGGTCCGCGCGCCCTCCGCACGCCCGGAGCCGGTCCGCCGAGGGCAATGACACGCCCCCTCGGCGGACCGACGTGTCAGCCCTTCTTGGAGGACGCCGACGCCGACGGGGACGACGCCGGAGACGACGGCGCCGACGACGAGGGCGCCGGCGAGGCCGTGGCCGACTCGGCGACCTTCTTGCAGCTGGCCTGCTGGGCGATCGCGTCCTGGACCTCGCCCTGCTGGAGGTTCTTCAGCGCCTCGGTGCCGCTCTGGTGCTTCTTCTCCAGGTCGGCCATCTGCACCGCGACATCGTGCAGCCCGGAGGCGAACTTCGCCTGGTCCTTGGTGTTCAACGCGTCGACCTGCTTCTTCAGGTCGGCGTAGGAGGCGGAGAGGCTGTTGAAGCTCTTCACGACGGCCTGGAGCCGCTTGACGCCGCCCTCGACCCCGGGAGGCGCGCCCGCCTTGCCGACGGCGGTGGCGATCGCCTTGTAGCCGTCGGCCATGTCCTGGAAGGCCTGCGAGTCCGTCTTCTGCAACTCCTGCGGCTTGGCGGTGTCGGCGGCCGTGGTGCTGATCGCCGCGTTGGCCGCCTTGATCTTCGCGTCCTGTGCGGGCACCGCGTCGCACACCGACTTGGCCCAGGAGACGAGCTTGGGGTCGGGGCCCTTGCTGCCACCGCTGCTGCTGCTGGTGCACCCCGTCAACGCCACCACCAGTACCGCACCGCCGGACAGTGCGGCCGTGAGCTTCTTGTTCACCGGATTGGTCCCTTCCATGGCTCTCGGCCCACGGACCCTACACGGCGGACACACACCCCCCGCAGCACGAACATCCCCTATGCGTATTTTCATGCGGGTTTGCACCGCCCGAGAGAAGGCTCACGACGTGGGCGTGCCCACAGACGCGGGCGGGCGGGCGGCGCGTCAGTACGCGCCACCCGCCCGCCCGTTGAGCAGGGCTTCCCCACGACAGCTACGAAACAACCGCCGTACCCGGCGAGTTGGCGACCCGCTCGGCACTCTCGTCGTCGTCGCCCACGGCGATCCCGCGCCGCTTCGAGACGTACACCGCACCGACGATCACCAGGAGCGCGAGCACCGCGATCCCGATCCGCACGCCGAGGCTCTTGTCGTGGCCGTAGGAGAACTTGATCACCGCGGGCGCGATGAGCAGCGAGACGAGGTTCATCACCTTCAGCAGCGGATTGATCGCGGGGCCCGCGGTGTCCTTGAAGGGGTCGCCGACCGTGTCGCCGATCACCGTGGCCGCGTGGGCCTCACTGCCCTTGCCGCCGTGGTGGCCGTCCTCCACCAGCTTCTTGGCGTTGTCCCAGGCGCCGCCGGAGTTGGCGAGGAACACCGCCATCAGCGTGCCCGCGCCGATGGCGCCGGCGAGATAGGAGCCGAGCGAGCCGACGCCGAGCGTGAACCCGACGAAGATCGGCGCCATGACGGCCAGCAGACCGGGCGTGGCCAGCTCCCGCAGGGCGTCCTTGGTACAGATGTCGACGACCTTGCCGTACTCGGGCTTCTGACTGAAGTCCATGATCCCGGGCTTCTCCCGGAACTGCCGGCGCACCTCGAACACCACCGAACCCGCCGACCGGGACACGGCGTTGATGGCCAGTCCGGAGAAGAGGAACACGACCGCGGCACCCGCGATGAGGCCGACGAGGTTGTTGGGCTGCGAGATGTCCAGGGACAGGCTCAGCGGCGCGCCCGGCCCGGTGAGCTTCTCCCCGACGTCCTGCACATTGGTGGTGATCGCGTCACGGTACGACCCGAACAGCGCCGATGCGGCGAGGACGGCCGTGGCGATCGCGATGCCCTTGGTGATGGCCTTGGTGGTGTTGCCGACGGCGTCCAGGTTGGTGAGCACCTGCGCGCCCGCGCCCTGGACGTCACCGGACATCTCGGCGATGCCCTGCGCGTTGTCGGAGACCGGACCGAAGGTGTCCATGGCGACGATCACACCGACCGTGGTGAGCAGGCCGGTGCCGGCCAGCGCCACCGCGAACAGCGCCAGCATGATCGACGTACCGCCGAGCAGGAACGCGCCGTACACGCCCAGCCCGATGAGCAGCGCGGTGTAGACGGCCGACTCCAGACCCACGGAGATACCGGAGAGGACGACGGTGGCGGGGCCGGTGAGGGAGGTCTTGCCGATGTCCCGGACCGGGCGCCGGGTGGTCTCGGTGAAGTAGCCGGTCAGCTGCTGGATGACGGCGGCGAGCAGGATGCCGATGGCGACGGCCACCAGGGCGAGGACCCGGGGGTCGCCGTCCTTGCCGCGGATCGCCGCGTCCGTGACGCCGTGCAGCCCGGAGTACGTCGAGGGCAGGTAGACGAAGACCGCGACCGCCACCAGGGCCAGCGAGATCACCGCGGAGATGAAGAAGCCGCGGTTGATCGCCGTCATACCGCTGCGGTCGGCACGGCGCGGGGCGACCGCGAAGATGCCGATCATCGCGGTGATCACTCCGATGGCGGGCACCAGCAGCGGGAAGGCGAGTCCCGAGTCGCCGAAGGCGGCCTTGCCGAGGATCAGCGCGGCCACCAGGGTGACGGCGTACGACTCGAACAGGTCGGCCGCCATGCCGGCGCAGTCGCCGACGTTGTCGCCCACGTTGTCGGCGATGGTCGCGGCATTGCGCGGATCGTCCTCCGGAATGCCCTGCTCGACCTTGCCGACCAGGTCGGCGCCGACGTCGGCGGCCTTGGTGAAGATGCCGCCGCCCACCCGCATGAACATGGCGATCAGGGCGGCGCCGAGGCCGAAGCCCTCCAGCACCTTCGGTGCGTCGGCCGCGTACACCAGCACCACACAGGAGGCGCCCAGCAGGCCGAGCCCCACCGTGAACATGCCGACGACGCCGCCCGTGCGAAATGCGATCTTCATCGCCTTGTGCGAAACGGCGGTGAGATCTTTTTCGGGTTCACCGGCCGCCGGAGTCGCTTCCCGGGCCGCCGCGGCGACCCGCACATTGCTGCGTACGGCGAGCCACATGCCGATATAGCCGGTGGCCGCCGAGAACGCCGCGCCGATCAGGAAGAACACCGAACGTCCGGCACGCTGATTCCAGTCGTCCGCCGGCAGCAGCATGAGCAGGAAGAACACGACGACGGCGAATACGCCGAGCGTGCGCAACTGCCGGGCGAGATACGCCTTGGCGCCTTCCTGCACCGCCCCGGCGATCTCTTTCATGCTGTCGGTTCCCTCGTCCGCCGCCAGCACCTGGCGCACCAGGAGCCCCGCGACCACCAGCGCGGCCAGCGCGACCACGCCGATGACGGCCACGAGGATCCGGTTGTCGTCGGTCAGGACCGCGGCCACGAGGGATGTGGAACGGCCCCACTGGGGGGTGGCCCACTCAGGGGTAGAAAGCCCCGCCATTCGTCCTCCTTGACGCTTGGGCTGAGCTCAAGATGTGGACGGATTGTAGGTACCCCCGTGTGATCTCAACAGAGCACGGTAAACGGAATTAGCCTCCACTGGCTCATCGCAAATGATCGCCCTCGCGCTACACGCCTCGAATGGCGTAATGCCTTCGAGGCATTCTCGGCCGACGGCGAATGATCGTGAATTACTTCACGAATTCCGGGCTGCGCCGGAAACGACGAAGGGCCCTGCGTGGCAGGGCCCTTCGAGACGTTCGGCGGAGGCGGTTCAGAGCAGCGCCGTGACCGGGGGCGCGGTCGGCCAGGTCATGCGGATCAGACCGCCGTCCAGCCCCGTGGTGACCTGGACGTCGTCGACGAGGCCGCTGATCACCGCGAGGCCCATCTCGTCCTCCTCGACCTCCGGCTCGCCGTCCGCTGCGCCGGGCGTGTCGCCGCCCGGCACGGCATGCGGGGCCTTGTCGCCGACCTCGATGGAGAACTGTTTCTCCTCCTCGATCAGCGCCACCTTCACCGGCGCCGTGATGCCGCTGTTCTGATGCAGTCCGACGGCACGGGAGCAGGCCTCGCCCACGGCGAGCCGGACCTCGTCCAGGACGGCCTCGTCCACTCCGGCCCTGCGCGCCACCGCGGCCGCCACCAGCCGGGCGGTCCGGACGTGCTCGGGCAGCGCGCTGAAGCGGAGTTCCACGGTGGCCATGCATCCCCCTCGCGACTACGGGCGTGCGGTCGGGGCGGGGCCGCCGAGGGCCGCACCCCCTGCTGTACTGCTGTGGCCGGGCCGCTTGCCCGGCCCGGGGACAGGACCGGCCCGCGCCGGACCGCGAGGCGGTCCGGCGCCGGCGAACGGCCCGGATCAGTCGGTGGCCTGCACCGCGTCCTCGACCGAGGTGTGGATCGGGAACACCTTGGTGAGGCCCGTGATGCGGAAGATCTTGAGAATGCGCTCCTGGTTGCAGACCAGGCGCAGCGAGCCCTCGTGGGCACGCACTCGCTTCAGGCCTCCGACCAGCACGCCGAGCCCGGTGGAGTCGAGGAAGTCCACGCCCTCCATGTCGACGACGAGGTGGAAATTCCCGTCGTTCACCAGCTCGACCAGCTGCTCGCGCAGCTTGGGCGCGGTATACACGTCGATTTCACCACCGACTCGGACGACCGTACGATCGCCGATGGTCTCGGTCGACAGGGACAGGTCCACGGATCCTCCAGCACCTTGCTATCGAGCGGTCGCCCCTCGGGTAACTCGGCATGCGGCCCCCGGGACGCATCGCCAGCCGCGATGGCATTCAATCACTTACCGGCAGGCGTGCACGACGCCTTGGCTCCATTGTCCGTCACGCCAGTGACACACTCGGTGCCGATGGCCAAGAATCACCGATCCGACAGAACCCCGCCAGAACAGGCCTGCGGGTTTTCCCCGGGCACGGTCCTGGACCGGCTCGCCTCGGGGCCGAGCCGGTCTGCGCGCATCACTCATACGGAGCACTTGCCCCCGCGCGCGGGCCGCCATGCCGTCTGGCCTCACCGGATTCGGTCCGAGGTGATCGCGGCCGTCCAGCGGTGCGGCATCGAGCATCCCTGGGCCCATCAGGCACTGGCCGCCGAGCACGCCCTGGACGGCGACTCAGTGGTCGTGGCCACCGGCACCGCCTCCGGCAAGTCCCTCGCCTACCTCGTGCCCGTCCTGTCCGCCCTGCTCGACGGAGCCGAGGCCCCGAACGGGCGGGGCGCCACCGCGCTGTACCTGGCACCCACCAAGGCGCTCGCGGCGGACCAGTGCCGGTCGGTGAAGGAACTTTCACAACCTTTGGCCAGTGCGGTTCGCCCAGCCGTGTACGACGGCGACACTCCGTTCGAGGAACGCGAGTGGATCCGCCAGTACGCCACCTACGTGCTGACCAACCCGGACATGCTGCACCGGGGCATACTCCCGGCCCACTCGCGCTGGTCCTCCTTCCTGAAGTCGCTGAAGTACGTCGTCATCGACGAGTGCCACACCTACCGCGGTGTGTTCGGCTCGCACGTCGCCCAGGTGCTGCGCCGACTGCGGCGGCTGTGCGCCCGCTACGGTGCCTCGCCCGTCTTCCTGCTGGCCTCGGCGACCGCCGCGGAACCCGCCGTGGCCGCCCGCCGGCTGACCGGGCTGCCGGTGGTCGAGGTCGCCGACGACGCCTCCCCGCGCGGGGAGCTGGTCTTCGCCCTCTGGGAGCCCCCGCTCACCGAACTGCACGGCGAGAAGGGTGCCCCCGTACGGCGTACGGCCACCGCCGAGACCGCCGATCTGCTGACCGACCTGACCGTGCAGGGCGTGCGCTCGGTGGCCTTCGTCCGCTCCCGGCGCGGCGCCGAGCTGATCTCGGTGATCGCCCAGGAGAAGCTGGCCGAGGTCGACCGCTCCCTGGTCCGGCGGGTCGCGGCCTACCGGGGTGGCTATCTCCCCGAGGAGCGCCGCGCGCTGGAACGCGCCCTGCACTCCGGCGAACTCCTCGGCCTCGCCGCCACGACCGCCCTGGAGCTGGGCGTGGACGTCTCCGGCCTGGACGCCGTGGTGATCGCCGGGTACCCGGGCACCCGCGCCTCCCTGTGGCAGCAGGCGGGCCGCGCCGGCCGCGCCGGGCAGGGCGCCCTCGCGGTCCTCGTCGCCCGGGACGACCCGCTGGACACCTTCCTCGTGCACCATCCCGAGGCGCTGTTCGACCAGCCGGTGGAATCGACCGTCCTGGACCCCGACAACCCCTACGTCCTCGCGCCGCACCTGTGTGCCGCCGCCGCCGAACTCCCGCTGACCGAGGAGGACCTGGACCTCTTCGGCCCCGCCTCTGCGGAGGTGCTGCCGCAGCTGGAGGCCGCGAAGCTGCTCCGCAGAAGGACGAAGGCCTGGCACTGGACGCGGCGCGAGCGGGCCGCCGACCTGACCGACATCCGCGGTGCGGGCGGCCGCCCGGTGCAGATCGTGGAGGCCGGTACCGGACGTCTGCTCGGCACCGTCGACGCCGGCTCCGCGCACTCCACCGTCCACGAGGGCGCGGTCCATCTGCACCAGGGCCGCACCTACCTGGTGCGCCATCTCGACCTGGAGGACTCCGTCGCCCTGGTCGAGCAGGCCGACCCGCCCTACTCCACGGTCGCCCGCGACACCACGGCGATCTCCGTCCTGGAGACGGACACCGAGATCCCCTGGGGCGCCGGCCGCCTGTGCTACGGCTCGGTCGAGGTCACCAACCAGGTGGTCTCCTACCTGCGCCGCCGTCTCATCACCGGCGAAGTGCTCGGCGAGACGAAACTCGACCTCCCTCCTCGTACGCTGCGCACCCGCGCGGTGTGGTGGACGGTCACCGAGGACCAGCTGGACGAGGCCCGGATCACCCCGGAGATCCTCGGCGGCTCGCTGCACGCCGCCGAACACGCCTCCATCGGCATGCTGCCCCTCTTCGCGACCTGCGACCGCTGGGACATCGGCGGGGTGTCCGTCCCCCTGCACCCCGACACGCTCCTGCCGACGGTCTTCGTCTACGACGGCCACCCCGGCGGCGCGGGGTTCGCCGAGCGCGCCTTCCACACCGCGCGCACCTGGCTCGCCGCGACCCGGGCGGCCATCGCCTCCTGCGAGTGCGAGGCCGGCTGCCCTTCCTGCATCCAGTCCCCCAAGTGCGGCAACGGCAACGATCCGCTGCACAAGAGGGGGGCGGTGCGCCTGCTCACGGTGCTCCTGAGGGACGCACCGGCAGAGAAGCCCGCGGAGCAGCTTGTGGAAGATCCTCCAGAGGAGCTTCCGGAGGAGCTTGCGGGGCAGCCGAAGGAGGAGCTTCCGGAGGGGCCGGAGAGCTGACCGGGGTGCCGGCCGGCCCGGCTCTCGCCCTGACCTCCGCCCGGAACGGCCCGCTGCCCGCGGCCGCCGTCACATCCGAGGTCTCGCCGACGATCGCGCACCGCACCAGCCGCACCCCCTGGTCCGCCGCCAGCCGCCCGGCCCGGGCACAGGCCGCCGTCGCCCCCTCGGCCCAGTGGTCCGCCGCCGCGAGCGCCGCCAGATCCGCACCGCCCGCGGCCCGGTGCCGGACGACCACGGCCTGCCCGAGAGCGAGCACGACGCCGAACACCGCGCACAGCACGGCGATCACTCCGAGGCTCCACACGGTGGCGGACCCACGATCGGCGCCTTCTCGGTGCCGCGCCACGCCCCGCTTCCGCACCCTGCACCGCCTCACGGCCCCTCCGTTCCCGCTCCCACCGTCTCCTCCGCCGCAGCGACGGCCTCTTCCCGCACCTCGAACGGCAGTCCGCTCAAGACCGGCGGCCGGGCCACCACCGTCACCCGCACCCGATCGCCCTCACGCCGGACCGCCACCCGCGCCCCGCGCGGCGCGGCCTCCCGGGTCACCGCCAGCACCGCGTCCGGCGGGTCCTGGCGGGCGGCGGCCCGGGCGCCGGTGCGGGCGGCGTCCACGCACTGGATCTGCGCGGCGACCACGAGCAGCCCCCACACCAGCGCCATCGTGAACACCACCAGCACACCGAGCACCACGGCCGTCTCCGCGGTCACGAACCCCCGGTCGGCCTCCCGGTCACATCCGCGCACTGAGGGCCTTCTTCACGATGTCCTGGAGTTCCGCCCTGACCTGGCCGCTGGTGACGACC
Organism: Streptomyces sp. NPDC001606; assembly: GCF_053596835.1. NCBI lineage: Bacteria > Bacillati > Actinomycetota > Actinomycetes > Kitasatosporales > Streptomycetaceae > Streptomyces > Streptomyces sp. NPDC001606. The sequence continues at coordinate 82,436 of NZ_JBSFHC010000015.1, read as the reverse complement.
TCGTAGAGCAGCAGCGCGAACCCGACGGCCGCGATGATGCCCATGGCGTACTCCGAGGTCACCATCCCGTCGTCCCGGCGACCCGCCCCGCACAGCCGCGCCGCCGCCTTCCCGGCCTTCTTCTTCATCCCTACTCGCATGACATTCCCTCCTGTTGTGTCTCTCGGCAGTTCCCGCAGGTCACCCGGTTCCGCTCGGGTCGTCCTCCCTCATCTCCCCGCCAGCACTCCGCCGGCCAGCCCGATCACCACCGGCAGCACACCGACCGCGATGAAGGCGGGCAGGAAGCACAGCCCGACCGGCGCGGAGATCAGGACGGCCGCCCGGCGGGCCCGGGCCGTCGCGGCGCGGGCCCACTCGGCACGCGCGTCCGAGGCGAGACGGGCGACCGGGGCGGCCGCGGGCACTCCGGACTCGCCGGCCCGCTCCAGCAGCCGGGCCAGCGGCCCCGCACCGGGAAGCGTCGCCAACCCGCGCCAGGCGTCCACCGGTTCACCGCCGAGCCGTACTTCCGCCGCACCCCGGGCCAGTGCCGCCCCGACCGGTCCGCCGAGGGCGTCGCCCACCGCCTGGGCGGCGATCACCGGCCCGGCCCCGGCGGCGATGCAGGCCGCCAGCAGATCGGCGGCGAGCGGCAGTTGGCGGGCGGCTTCGGCGTCGCAGGCCGGTTCCGTCCCGGCCTGTCCCGTCGGCCGACCCCGCAGGCGCCACAGCACCGCGCCCACCGCGAGTCCCAGCAGGACACCGGCGATCCCGCCGACCAGCACCCAGGTGCCGCAGGCCGCGCCGGCCGACGGCAGCCCGGCGCGCCGCACCGCCGGCACCGCGAACCGCCGTCTGCCGGGCGGGGCTTCGCGGCCCATCAGTTCCGCGATCAGGCGCCGCGCCCGGCGCCGCCGCCGAACACGGTCCAGCCACCACACCGCCCAGCCGAGCCCCGCCACCACGACCCCGGCCGTCCCCAGCCTGTGCACAACGTCCCCGCTCACCGCGCCACTCCTCCCCGCCGGCCCGAAACCACTGCGCCCACCTCGCCACTCCTCACAGCCCGCCCGGAACCACTCACCGGCCCCCTCCGGCCACCTCTCTCCCCCGCGCACCAGCCCCCCGGTGCGCACCGGTGCGCCCTCCAGGCCCCCGTCCGGCGCGTGCGCACACAACGCCCCCTGCACACGCCCGCCTTCACCCCGCTCCCGCCGCCCGCATGATCCGGACCGCCCACCACATCCCGAGCGCCTCGAACAGCGACCCGGCGGCCAGACAGCCGAACCCGGCCCCGGTGTGCAGCAGCACATGCAGCGGGTCGGCGCCCATCGCCGCACCGAGGAGGAGGCCGAGGGCGGGAAGCGCGGCGAGCAGGACCGCGGTCGCCCGTGCGCCCGCCAACTGGGCTTTCAGGTCGGCGCGCCGGTCGCGTTCCGCGCGCAGTGCGCCGTCCAGCCGGTCCAGTCCCGCGGCGAGCCCGGCGCCCTGATCGACGGCCACGCGCCAGCACGCGGCGAGCCCGAGCAGTCCCTCGGCGCCCGGTTGCCGGGCCGCCACCGCGAGGGCGCCGGGAACATCCCCGCCGAACCGCGCCGCCGCCACCACGGCCGCCTGCGCCTCGCCGAGCCCGCCGGAGTCCCGCGCGGCCCGCAACAGCGCCTCGCCGGGCTGCCGTCCCGCGCGCACCTCCCCGGCGAGCGCCCCGCACAGCCCGATCACCGCGTCGGCCTGCCGCTCCCGGGCCTGTCCGGACTGCCGGGCCCGCAGCACCCTGCGCAGCACCGGCACCCCGGCCGCCCCCGCGGCGACCGACAGCGGGGAGGCGCCCAGCAGTCCGAGCAGCGCCCCGGCGACCAGCGACCACCACTCGGGCCGCCACCGGCCGCGCAGCCGCCGCAGTCCGGCGAGGAGCCGCTCCCCGGGCGGTGGTCCGACGGCCACCGCGCCGCCGCCGGCGAGCAGCAGCCGCGCACGCCGGGCGCCGGAGTGCCCTCCGCCCAGCAGCCACACGGCCGCGCCGAGACAGAACAGCGCGGCACCCAGGGACGTCTGGGACATCTGGCCGGTCATGTCCGTGCCACCCGTCATGTCTGCGCCTCGCTTCCGAACCCGTCGGTGCCCGCGAGCAGTCCGCGCAGCCGCTGCCAGCCGCGCTCGCGCGCGAAGGACCGCTCGCCCCAGCGCAGCGCCGGCACCGTCCGCACCAGGCCCGAGGCGTCCCGCTCCAGCACATGGACCTCGGCGATCCGGCGCCGCCCGGACCGGTCCCGTACCAGGTGGAGCACCACGGAGAGGGCGGCCGCCAGCTGGCTGTGCAGGGCCGCCCGGTCCAGCCCGGCGGCCGTGGCCAGCGCCTCCAGACGGGCCGGCACATCCCCGGCCGCGTTGGCATGGACCGTGCAACAGCCGCCTTCGTGGCCGGTGTTGAGCGCCGCCAGCAGGTGCACCACCTCGGGTCCGCGCACCTCTCCGACGACCAGCCGGTCGGGCCGCATCCGCAGCGCCTGCCGGACCAGGTCCTCCAGCGTGACCAGGCCCGCGCCCTCCTGGTTGGCGGGCCGGGTCTCCAGCCGGACCACATGCGGGTGCTCCGGCCGCAGCTCGGCGGAGTCCTCGGCGAGCACGATCCGTTCGCCCTCGCCGACCAGCCCCAGCAGGGCGCTGAGCAGGGTCGTCTTGCCGCTCCCGGTGCCGCCGCTGACCAGGAAGGACAGCCGGGCCCCGACGAGGTCCGCCAGGATGCGGTCACCGCCGGGCGGCACCGTGCCGGCCGCGACGAGTTCCGCGAGGGTGAACGCCCGGGGCCGGGCCACCCGCAGGGCCAGGCAGGTGCAGCCGACGGCGACCGGGGGCAGCACCGCGTGCAGTCGGGTGCCGTCGGGCAGCCTGGCGTCCGCCCAGGGCCGGGCGTCGTCCAGCCGGCGTCCGGCCACCGCGGCCAGGCGCTGCGCGAGGCGTCGTACGGCCGCCGCGTCGGGGAAGGCCACCGGGGTCAGTTCGAGGCCGCCGCCGCGGTCCACCCATACCCGGTCCGGGGCCGACACCAGCACGTCGGTGACGTCCGGGTCGGCGAGCAGCGGCTCCAGCGGGCCGGTGCCGACCAGTTCCGACCTGAGCCGTTCGGCCGCGCCCAGCACCTCCGCGTCACCGAGCACCCGGCCCTGTTCGCGCAGGGCCTGGGCCACGCGCGCCGGGGTGGGTTCGTCACCGCTCTCGGCCAGCCGCCGTCGGACGCCGTCGAGCAGGGCGCCGTCCACCGGACCGGCTCCGGTCAGGCTCACCGGGTGCCTCCCGCCTCGACCAGCGCGCGCTCCCAGAAGTCCGTGCAGAAGCGGGCGAGCGGGCCGCGTCCGGTGGCACCGGGCGGTTTCGCCCCGGCCTGCGGGCGGGACAGCAGGGGCTCGGCCGGCACCTCGCCGGCGAGCGGCAGCCCGAGCAGCCGGGCCACCTCGTGGTCGTCCAGGCCGGGGGCGTACGGGCCGCGGACCGCGACGCGCAGATCGCGGACGACCATGCCGACGGCGGACGCCACCCGGCCGGCCGCCGCGACCGCCCGCAGCTCGGCGGGGACGACGAGCAGCACCAGGTCGAGCTGGGCGAGGGCCTCGGCGACCCCGTCGTCGAGCCGGCGGGGCAGGTCGACCACGACGGTGCCGCCGCGTCGCCGGGCGGCGGCGAGCACCGCCCGCACGGCCTGCGGCGGGATGGCGACGCAGTCGCCGCGGTCCCAGCTCAGCACGCGCAGGGAGTGCAGTTCGGGCAGCGACTCCTCCAGGGCGCCGCCGCCGACCCGGCCGCGGGAGGCGGCGAAGGCGGGCCAGCGCAGCCCCTCGGCGGTCTCCCCGCCGAGGAGGACGTCGAGTCCGCCGCCGAGCGGATCGGCGTCCACCAGCAGGGTGCGCAGCCCCTCGCGCGCGGAGGTGACGGCGAGGGCGCAGGCGAGCGTGGAGGCCCCGGCTCCGCCCCGGCCGCCCATCACCCCCACGGTGAGGGCCGGACGGCCGACGCCTTCGACGACGTCGGCGATGCGGTCGACCAGCCACTGCTCGCCGTCGGGCAGCATCAGCACATGGTCGGCGCCGATCTCGACGGCCCGTTTCCACACTCCCGGGTCGTCCTGGTCACGGCCGACCAGCACCACTCCGGGGCGGCGCGCGGCCCCCCGCATCCGGCGGGCGACGTCGTCGCCGATCAGGACGAGCGGGGCCGTCTGCCAGCCGTCGCCTGCGGCCGGCAGGGCGTGGTGGACCTCGGGGGTGGCGCCGGCGGCCGCGCACAGGCGCAGCAGGTCGTCCAGCAGCCAGGTGTCCTCGGTGACGATGAGCGGCCGTCCCGGCCGGCCGCCGGGGTCGGGCGGCGGGTCGTGGGTGACGGTTTTGGACATGTGCGTTCCCCCTTCGCTGTGTGTTCCGCGCGGCCGGTGCGGCCCCGCGATTCCCGGGCGTGCGGAGAACCGGCAAGCGGTCTCCATATGACCGGCCGACAGGAACCGGCCATACGCGCCCCGCAATCGGAATCGGCCATGAACTCGCCGCGGCCGGAGCGCGCTGGAATCACGGTGCAGCGATCCCCGAAATCGTGTGGATCTTGGTCGAAAACGGTGGACAACTTCGGGCCTGTGAATATCTCCGTCACCCATACCGGTGACCCCTGTACTGATCCCTGTACGACTTCCACAGAGCAGCGCACCGATTACCCTGAGTAACGGATCATGGGCACGGGGAAGCGGCGGCCACCAGCGGAATCACCGGGGCCGCAAAGCCCTACAAGGAGAAGAGGGGGGCAGCAAAACCCACCCGGACATGCGACGACCCCCGCCGGGGGGGAGAGCGGGGGTCGTCCCCACGGCCGACTCGGGGGGGGAGGAGTCGGGCCGGGTTAGCACGGTCGCGAACGATCCGTGACTTCCATGGTGTACCCGAGAGCCCTCTCAGGCAAACCCACGCGCCCCACCTTACGCCGAATGGTGGGCGCCTATGCTCAGGGGCGTGGAAAACCACTCCTTGCCTCGCGCAGCAGCCTTCTTTGACCTGGACAAGACGGTCATTGCGAAGTCGAGCACGCTCACCTTCAGCAAGTCCTTCTACCAAGGCGGACTGATCAACCGCAGGGCCGCCTTGCGGACCGCATACGCCCAGTTCGTCTTCCTGGCCGGCGGCCTGGACCACGACCAGATGGAGCGGATGCGCGAGTACCTCTCCGCGCTGTGCCGCGGCTGGAATGTGCAGCAGGTGCGGGAGATCGTGGCCGAGACCCTGCACGAACTGATCGACCCGATCATCTACGACGAGGCCGCCTCCCTCATCGAGGAGCACCACGCGGCCGGGCGGGACGTCGTGATCGTCTCCACCTCGGGCGCCGAGGTGGTCGAGCCGATCGGCGAGCTGCTCGGCGCGGACCGTGTGGTCGCCACCCGCATGGTCGTCGGCGAGGACGGCTGCTTCACCGGCGAGGTGGAGTACTACGCGTACGGCCCGACCAAGGCCGAGGCGATCAGGGAGCTGGCCGTGGCCGAGGGCTACGACCTCGACCGCTGCTACGCCTACAGCGACTCGGCGACCGACCTGCCGATGCTCCAGGAGGTCGGGAACCCGCACGCCGTGAACCCGGACCGGGCACTGCGGCGCGAGGCACTCGCCCGCGGCTGGCCGGTTCTGGAGTTCCGCCGCCCGGTCCCGCTCAAGAAGCGGCTGCCCACGCTGTCCGTCCCGCCCCGCCCGGCGCTGGTCGCGGCGGCGGCCATAGGTGCGGCGGCCGCGACGGCGGGCCTGGTCTGGTACGCCAACCGGCGGCGCGGCACCGCCTGAGCCGCACCCGTAGTCACGCCCGTTTCACCCGGTTTGATCGCGCAAGTAAATAAGTGCCACGAAGGGTTCCGGTTACCGGCGGTACGGGGTAGAAAGAAGTCAGGCCCGCGAGACCAAGGACATCCGAGAGGATCCCCTGTCACTACGCACTGGCCCCACGGACCTCGCATGAACACCGGGCACCCACGCGACGTCGACCCGTCGATTACGGGCCAGCCGCACCAGGTGACGGGCAAAGACCCCGACCTGATGGGCACATATCGAGGACGCTTGGTAACCCGGTGAGCATGCCAGCGGCGGTACGAGTTTCTCGTACCGCCGCAACCCTTCCCGGGCCCTGCCGTGACCCTTCTCGGCCCTTACGTCAGGCGGCGCCGCGCTGGAGCGCCTCGCACACCGCGGTCGACTCGCGCATCCCCAGCTCCACGGCCTTGCCGCAGTGCGCGATCCAGGCCGCCATGCCCTCGGGCGTACCGGAGACGTATCCGTCCAGGGCCCCCAGATAGGCCGCGCGGCCCAGCTCGGCATGGCCGACCTCGGCCGGGCAGATCGCCTTGGGGTCCAGGCCGCTGCCGATCAGCACGATCCGCTCGGCCGCGCGCGCGACCAAGCCGTTGTGGGACGTGAAGGGACGCAGCGCGAGCAGCTCACCGTGCACCACGGCGGCCGTCACCAGCGCGGGCGCGGAGGTCCCCGCGACGATCAGCTCGGCCAGTCCCTCCAGCCGGCCGGCGACCTCGTCGGCGTCCGGCAGCGGCAGCTCGACCAGCGGCTCGTCCACCGCCTCGCCGGCCTGCCGCGGCCTGCCGACCCGCTCGTCCTGCTCCGCAGCGGCCACCAGATGCAGCCGCGCCAGCACCCGCAGCGGCGACTGCCGCCAGATGGACAGCAGCTGCCCGGCCTCGGCCGACAGCCGCAGGGCCGCGCCCACGGTGCGCGCCTCGGCGTCGGCGCTGAAGTCGGTGCGCCGCCGGACCTCCTCCAGGGCCCAGTCCGCGCCGGACAGCGCTGCCGAGCCGCGGGCCGCGCGCAGCGCCGCCTCGGACGTGACCGCGGTACTGCGCCGACGCATGATCCGGTGCCCGTAGACCCGGTCCACGGCCTTGCGTACGGACTCCACGGAGTCGGCCACACCGGGCAGCGCGCCCAGGGCCGCGAGGGGGTCGGCGTTCGCGCCTGTCGTACTCATGAGTACGACCCTACGCACCTGACCCGCCCGCCCCACGAAGGAGTGGTCTTCTTCACTTCCGCCTGACACGCACAGCTATCACCCGACTACCTTTGGTGAACATGAAAATTGCTTTCGTCGGGAAGGGCGGCAGCGGCAAGACCACGCTCTCCTCCCTCTTCATCCGCCATCTCGCGGCCGCCGGTGCACCGGTGGTCGCCATCGACGCGGACATCAACCAGCACCTCGGCCCCGCGCTCGGCCTCGAGGAGGAAGAGGCGGCCGCACTGCCCGCCATGGGCAGCCGGCTCACCCTGATCAAGGACTACCTGCGCGGCACCAACCCGCGCATCGCCTCCGCCGCGACGATGATCAAGACCACGCCGCCCGGCGAGGGCTCCCGGCTGGTCCGGGTGCGGGAGCCCAACCCGGTCTACGACGCCTGTGCCCGCCCGGTGGAACTCGACGGCGGCGCCGTCCGTTTGATGGTCACGGGCCCCTTCACGGACGCCGACCTGGGGGTCGCCTGCTACCACTCCAAGACGGGAGCGGTGGAGCTGTTCCTGAACCACCTCGTCGACGGCCCCGACGAATATGTCGTGGTCGACATGACGGCGGGCTCCGACTCCTTCGCCTCCGGCATGTTCACCCGCTTCGACATGACGTTCCTCGTCGCCGAGCCGACCCGGAAGGGGGTCTCCGTCTACCGCCAGTACAAGGAGTACGCCCGCGACTTCGGGGTGGCCCTGAAGGTCGTCGGCAACAAGATCCAGGAACAGGACGACATCGACTTCCTGCGCGCGGAGGTCGGGGACGACCTGCTCGTGACGGTCGGGCGCTCGGACTGGGTGCGCGCCATGGAGAAGGGCCGCCCGCCCCGGTTCGACCTCCTGGAGGAGGCCAACGCCCGTGCGCTGCACACCCTGAAGGCCGCGGCGGACGCCCGGTACGAGCTGCGCGACTGGGAGCACTACACCCGTCAGATGGTGCACTTCCACCTGAAGAACGCCGAGTCGTGGGGCAACGAGCGCACCGGGGCCGACCTGGCGGCGCAGGTCGACCCCTCCTTCGTGCTCGGCGAGCACCTCGGCGCGGGCGAGCACATCGGCGCGTGCGACCGCATCGGCGCGGGCGCGGCGGCACCCGCCTGAGCCGGCCGCCGCACCCGCCGTCCGCATCCGCATCCGCATCCGCGTCCGCGGCTGACGCCTACCCCTTGTCCGCCGGCGCCCCCGGCACCCCCCTGGGCGCCGGAGCCGGACGGCCGGACAGGAAGGACGCCCAGCCCTGCCTGGGAGCCTCGCCCACCTTCAGGGTGCGCAGCTTCTCCAGGGTCTTCGGGTCCTGGGCGTCCAGCCAGTCGGCCAGCTGATGGAAGGAGACACAGCGCACGTCGGGCTTGTTGCAGACCTCCTTCACCGTGTCCTCGACGGCACGCATATAGGTGCCGCCGTTCCAGGACTCGAAGTGGTTTCCGATGATCAGGGGCGCGCGGTTGCCGTCGTAGGCGCGGTAGAAGCCCTTGATCAGGCCGTCGCGCATCTGGTCGCCCCAGTAGTCGAACTTGTCGGGGTCACCCTGGGTCTCGGTGCCGGACTGGTTGACCATGAAGTTGTAGTCCATGGTCAGCTGTTCGTAGGTGTGCCCGGGGAAGGGCACCAGCTGCATCGACAGGTCCCAGAGACCTTCCTTCCGCTTCGGCCACACCTGGTCGTTGACCCCGCTGGAGTCATAGCGGAAGCCCATCTGGCGGGCGGCCTTCATGAAGTTCTTCTGCCCTTCCAGGCAGGGGGTGCGGGCGCCGATCAGCTCCTTGTCGTAGTCGAAGGGCAGCGGGGCGGACCGCTTCATGCCCGCGTTGGTCTTCCAGCTCTTCACGAACTGCTTGGCCTGGTTGATCTCGCTCTTCCACTCGTCCACCGACCAGGTGCCAACGCCGCCGTCGGGGCCGCAGAAGTGGCCGTTGAAGTGGGTGCCGATCTCGTTGCCCTCCAGCCAGGCCAGCCGTACCTGCCTGGCGGTGTCGGCGATCCCCTGGGCGTCGTTGAAGCCGATGTCGGAGCGGCCCGGGGCGTGCTGCGGCGGCTTGTACAGGTCGCGCTTCTCCTCGGGCAGCATGTACACGCCGCTGAGGAAGTACGTCATGGTCGCGTGGTTCTCCTGGGAGACCTTGCGGAAGTGCGAGAACAGCTTCTGACTGTCCTCGCCCGCGCCGTCCCAGGAGAAGACGACGAACTGCGGGGGCTTCTGACCGGGCTTCAGCCGCTCCGGCCGGGGCAGATGCGGCTGGGCACCGGTGTACGCGGTGGATCCGTCGCCGATCAGCCGGAGCACACTCCCCGGTGCGGGGGCAGGCGCCTGCTTCAGCGGGCCGGACGCCCCTTGCTTCGTACTGCTGGAGTCGCTCGAGCATCCGGCGAGCGACGCGGCGCAGGCCGCGGCGACCATGGCACCGACGGCGATCCTCTGGGTGGCGGCCATGTTCCGCCCACCTTCTTCCTTCTCTCGGGCACACGCTGCCGGCTGGGCTGTTTCTGGTGATGTGCCGGGCTTGTACCGACAGCGCCGTCAAGGTCGCACGAGGCTTGGAAGGAATTAGTACGACAAGCCGATGAAATGCTCGCTTCACGCCCACGGGTGAACGGAAGGGCCACGCGAGAGGCCATTTCGGCCAGGGCGGAAGAGGCCGCCCGACAGGTCTAAACCAATTTTTCCGTCGGCTCTTGTCATCGGCCCCCCGCGTCTGATGAGCTGTGGCCTGGGACACAACGGACACCCTTCGAGAGGGAGATGTCGTGAGCAACGAGAGCCTGGCCAACCTGCTCAAGGAAGAGCGCAGGTTCGCACCCCCCGCCGACCTGGCCGCACACGCCAACGTCACGGGGGAGGCGTATGAACAGGCCAAGGCTGACAGGCTCGGCTTCTGGGCCGAGCAGGCCCGGCGGCTGACCTGGGCCGTGGAGCCGACGGAGACGCTGGACTGGTCGAACCCGCCGTTCGCGAAGTGGTTCAAGGACGGCGAGCTGAACGTCGCCTACAACTGTGTGGACCGCCATGTGGAGGCCGGACACGGGGACCGGGTCGCGATCCACTTCGAGGGTGAGCCCGGCGACAGCCGCTCGATCACCTACGCCGAGCTGAAGGACGAGGTCTCCAAGGCGGCGAACGCGCTGCTGGAACTGGGTGTCCGCAAGGGCGACCGGGTCGCCGTCTACATGCCGATGATCCCCGAGACCGCGATCGCCATGCTGGCCACGGCCCGCATCGGCGCCACCCACTCGGTGGTGTTCGGCGGCTTCTCGGCGGACGCACTCGCGACCCGCATCCAGGACGCCGACGCGCGGGTCGTCATCACCTCCGACGGCGGCTACCGGCGCGGCAAGGCGTCCGCGCTCAAGCCCGCCGTGGACGAGGCGATCGCCAAGGTCGACAGCGTCGAGCACGTGCTCGTGGTGCGTCGTACCGGGCAGGAGGTCGCCTGGAACGAGGAGCGGGACCACTGGTGGCACGACCTGGTCGACCGCCAGCCGGCCGAGCACACCCCGGAGGCGTTCGAGGCGGAGCACCCGCTGTTCATCCTCTACACCTCCGGCACCACCGGGAAGCCGAAGGGCATCCTGCACACCTCCGGCGGCTATCTGACCCAGACCGCGTACACCCACTGGGCGGTGTTCGACCTCAAGCCGGAGACCGACGTGTACTGGTGCACGGCCGACGTCGGCTGGGTCACCGGACACTCCTACATCGTCTACGGCCCGCTGGCCAACGGCGCCACCCAGGTCATGTACGAGGGCACCCCGGACACCCCGCACCAGGGCCGGTTCTGGGAGATCGTGCAGAAGTACAAGGTCTCGATCCTCTACACCGCGCCGACGGCGATCCGCACGTTCATGAAGTGGGGCGACGACGTCCCCGCCAAGTTCGACCTGTCCAGCCTGCGCGTGCTCGGCTCGGTGGGCGAGCCGATCAACCCCGAGGCCTGGATCTGGTACCGCAAGCACATCGGTGCCGACCGGACACCGGTCGTGGACACCTGGTGGCAGACCGAGACCGGCGCGATGATGATCTCGCCGCTGCCCGGCGTCACCGAGGCCAAGCCCGGCTCCGCGCAGCGCCCGCTGCCCGGCATCAGCGCGACCGTCGTCGACGACGAGGGCCACGAGGTGCCGAACGGCGGCGGTGGCTACCTGGTGCTGACCGAGCCGTGGCCGTCGATGCTGCGCACCATCTGGGGCGACGACCAGCGGTTCCTCGACACCTACTGGTCCCGCTTCGAGGGCCGGTACTTCGCCGGGGACGGCGCCAAGAAGGACGACGACGGGGACATCTGGCTGCTGGGCCGGGTGGACGACGTGATGCTGGTGTCCGGGCACAACATCTCCACCACCGAGGTGGAGTCGGCGCTCGTCTCGCACCCCTCGGTCGCCGAGGCGGCCGTCGTCGGCGCCGCCGACGAGACCACCGGGCAGGCCATCGTCGCCTTCGTGATCCTGCGCGGTACGGCCGCCGAGACCGACACGCTCGTGGGCGAGCTGCGCGACCACGTGGGCGCCACGCTCGGGCCGATCGCCAAGCCCAAGCGGATCCTGCCGGTGGCCGAGCTGCCCAAGACCCGCTCCGGCAAGATCATGCGCCGGCTGCTGCGCGACGTGGCCGAGAACCGCCAGCTCGGTGACGTCACCACACTGACGGACTCCACGGTCATGGACCTCATCCAGGCCAAGCTCCCGGCCGCCCCCAGCGAGGACTGAGCCACACCCGGCCGGCACTGATCCACCCGGAAGGGGCACCCGGCGCACAGCGCGCCGGGTGCCCCTTCTGCGTCTACCGTGAGGCTCACCGGTCCCGGTCGCCCACGGTCCGGGAAAAGAGCTTGGACAGACGCAAGATCTTAGGTAAGCTAAGTAAAGCGTCAAGGACGCGTCATGGGTGCGCCGGGAAGTCTGGTCGGCAAGTGAGCCGATCCTGCCCACCCACCGGAGGTCTCCCGTGACCGCGCTCCGCACCCCGGCCGCCCCGCGCAAGCTCCTGGGCCGGCTGTCCCTGCCGGAGCGCACCTTCGTCGCGGAGGCGCTGCGCACCGAGACCGTCGGCGGCATCCTGCTCCTGCTCGCCGCCGTGGCCGCGCTGATCTGGGCGAACATCCCGGCGCTCCACCACGGCTACGAGACCGTCAGCCACTTCCACTTCGGCCCCGCCGCGCTCGGCCTGCACCTGTCCGTCGCCCACTGGGCGGCCGACGGCCTGCTCGCGGTGTTCTTCTTCGTCGCCGGCATCGAGCTGAAGCGCGAGCTGGTCGCCGGGGACCTGCGCGACCCCAAGGCGGCCGCGCTGCCCGTGGCGGCCGCGCTGTGCGGCATGGCCGTACCCGCCCTCGTGTACACCGTCACCAACCTCACCTCGGGCGGCTCCACCCAGGGCTGGGCGGTGCCCACCGCCACCGACATCGCCTTCGCGCTCGCCGTCCTCGCGGTCATCGGCACCTCGCTGCCCAGCGCCCTGCGCGCCTTCCTGCTCACCCTCGCGGTCGTCGACGACCTGTTCGCGATCCTGATCATCGCGGTCTTCTTCACCGACCGGCTGAACTTCGCCGCGCTCGGCGGAGCGGCCGCCGCCCTGGCCGTCTTCTGGCTGCTGCTACGCAAGGGCGTCCGCGGCTGGTACGTGTACGTCCCCCTCGCCGTCGTGATCTGGGCGCTGATGTACAACAGCGGGGTGCACGCCACCATCGCCGGCGTGGCCATGGGCCTGATGCTGCGCTGCACGGCCCGGGAGGGGGAGGAGCGCTCGCCCGGCGAACACGTCGAGCACCTGGTGCGTCCGCTGTCGGCCGGGCTCGCCGTGCCCCTGTTCGCGCTGTTCAGCGCGGGGGTGTCGATCTCGGGCGGGGCGCTGCGGGACGTCTTCACCAGGCCGGAGACGCTCGGGGTGGTGGTCGGGCTGGTCGTCGGCAAGACGCTCGGCATCTTCGGCGGCACCTGGCTGACCGCCCGCTTCACCCGCGCCTCGCTCAGCGAGGACCTCGCCTGGGCCGACGTCTTCGCGGTGGCCTCGCTCTCCGGCATCGGCTTCACCGTCTCGCTGCTCATCGGCGAACTCGCCTTCGCCGGCGACAGCGCCCTCACCAACGAGGTCAAGGCGGCCGTGCTCACCGGCTCGCTGCTCGCCGCCGTGTGCGCCACGGTGCTGCTGAAGATACGCAACGCCAAGTACCGCAGGCTGTGCGCGGAGGAGGAGCGCGACGAGGACCTCGACGGCATCCCGGACATCTACGAACAGGACAACCCGGAGTACCACCTGCGGCTGGCCGCGATCTACGAGCGCAAGGCCGCCGAACACCGGCGGATCGCCGCCGAGCGGGCGGCCGCGGCGCGCCACGGGCTTTCGGAAGTGGCGGGCGGGGCAGGCGAGGAGGGCGATCGTCCGGCATGATCTGACGAGACGGTACAAAACAAGACGGCCGTACGACGCACGGAACGGCCGCCCAGGACGGCACCTGAGCGGCCCGCGTACGGCGGTACGGCACATCAGACCTCTGAGGGAGAACGCGATGAGCGCACCCGACGGCAGCCCGGTCGGCGCCGAACGCAGCATCGGCCAGCTGTTCGCCTCGGCGACGACCGAATTGTCGGCGCTGGTGCACGACGAGATCGCGCTGGCCAAGGCCCAGCTGAAGCAGGACGTCAAGCGCGGCGCGGTGAGCGGCGGCGCCTTCTCGCTGGCCGGCGCGGTGCTGGTGTTCTCCCTGCCGATGCTCAACTTCGCCCTGGCCTACGGCATCCGCACCTGGAGCCACTGGAACCTGGCGGTCTGCTTCCTGCTGTCCTTCGCGGCGAACGTGCTCGTCGCCGGTGTCCTCGCCCTGGTCGGCGTGGCGATGGCGAAGAAGGCCAAGAAGGGGCAGGGTCCGCAGAAGGTGGCCGCGTCGGTGAAGGAGACGGCGGGCGTCCTCCAGAACGCCAAGCCGCACCCGCGACCGGAACTGCGACCGGAACTGCCGGGGGACAAAGCACCCGCGGCCATCGAGGCTGTGGCACGCTCGTCGTCATGACGGACCCCGCACCCTCGGCCGTACGCATGGACGGCCCCTGGAGCCATCGGGACGTCGCCGCGAACGGCGCCCGCTTCCACATCGCCGAACTCGGCGACGGCCCCCTGGTGCTGCTGCTGCACGGCTTCCCGCAGTTCTGGTGGACCTGGCGGCACCAGCTGGTGGCGCTCGCGGACGCCGGCTACCGGGCGGTGGCCATGGACCTGCGGGGCGTCGGCGGCAGCGACCGCACCCCCCGCGGGTACGACCCGGCCAACCTCGCCCTCGACGTCACCGGGGTGATCCGCTCGCTCGGCGAGCCGGACGCCGCGCTGGTCGGCCATGACCTGGGCGGCTATCTGGCGTGGACGGCGGCCGCGATGCGGCCCAAGCTCGTCCGGCGCCTCGCCGTGGTGTCGATGCCGCACCCGCGGCGCTGGCGCGCGGCGATGCTCCGGGACGCCCGGCAGTCGGCCGCCAACTCCTGTGTCTGGGGCTTCCAGCGGCCGTGGCTGCCGGAGCGTCAACTCACCGCCGACGACGGGGCGCTGGTGGGCCGGCTGCTCCGGGACTGGTCCGGGCCGCGGCTGCCGGAGGACGAGACCGTCGAGACCTACCAGCGGGCCATGTGCATCCCGTCCACCGCGCACTGCTCCATCGAGCCGTACCGCTGGCTGGTGCGCTCGCTGGCCCGCCCGGACGGCATCCAGTTCTACCGCCGGATGAAACGGCCGGTGCGGGTGCCCACGCTGCATCTGCACGGCTCCCTGGACCCCGTCATGCGCACGCGCAGCGCGGCCGGTTCGGGCGAGTACGTCGAAGCGCCGTACCGCTGGCGGCTGTTCGACGGGCTCGGCCACTTCCCGCACGAGGAGGACCCGGTCGCGTTCTCCACCGAACTGGTCAACTGGCTGAAGGACCCCGAGCCGGACCGGTGAGGTACGCGGCGACCCGTTCGGTGACGGATTCGGTGCGTGGAGTATCCGTTTGGTGAACAGATGTCCCCCGAACGGCCACATGCCTGCCGCATAGGCCAATTGGGGGCCACGGAGGCGGTTATCGACCTTCGGGCAGGGGCACACGTCGGGGTATGGGCTGGACGCACGACTACAGTGACGCACCCCGCAACCGCCGCTCGGCCACGGGCCTGAGCACGCCTCAGCGCGGTACCCCGCAGGACGGGGAGGGGGACCTGAGGGTGGGGATCCCGCGTATCCTGCGCCGCCGGGCGCGCTGGGTCTCGGTACGGCTGCGTCACCCGCGCGGCTGAACCCCCGCCCCCGTGAGGACCGGGTTCACAGCGCGCAGCTGTCGGTGTCCACCTGTTCGTTCGCCGTACGTCCCCGGGCGATGTCGGGCCTGATCTCGTCCGCCGTGAGGGCGTATCCGGTCTCGGCGTCGTCCAGCGACTTGGCGAAGACCACGCCGTACACCCGGCCGTCGGGCGTGAGCAGCGGACCGCCGGAGTTGCCCTGGCGGACGGTCGCGTACAGCGAGTAGACATCGCGGCGGACCGTGCCCCGGTGGTAGATGTCCGGGCCGTTGGCCGTGATGCGCCCGCGCACGCGCGCGGCGCGCACGTCGTACGAGCCGTTCTCCGGGAAGCCCGCGACGATCGCGCCGTCACCGCCGGCCGCGTCCCGCGCGGAGAACGTCAGGGACTTCGCCCTCAGGTCCGGTACGTCGAGGACGGCGATGTCGCGCTTCCAGTCGTACAGGACGACCTTCGCGTCGTACCGGCGGCCCACACCGCCTATCTGGACGGTCGGCGCGTCGACCCCGCCGACCACGTGCGCGTTGGTCATGACCCGGCGGTCGGCGAAGACGAAGCCGCTGCCCTCCAGGACCTTGCCGCAGCTCTGCGCGGTGCCGGTGATCTTGACGATGGAGCGCTGGGCCCTGGCGGCCACCGGGCTGCCGGCGAGGGCCGGGTCGGGCGGCTCGACGTCCTTGATCGGCTCGTTGGCGAAGGGGCTGAAGACCTGCGGGAAGCCGTTCTGCGCGAGGACGGAGGAGAAGTCCGCGAACCAGGTGTCGGCCTGTGCCGGCAGCGCCCGGGAGACCCCGAGCAGCACCTTGGAGCCGCGCACCTCCTTGCCCAGGGTCGGCAGGGAGGTGCCGGCCAGGGCGGAGCCGATCAGCCAGGCGACCAGCAGCATCGCGACCACGTTGACCAGCGCGCCGCCGGTGGCGTCCAGGGCGCGGGCCGGGGACCAGGTGATGTACCGGCGCAGCTTGTTGCCCAGGTGGGTGGTGAGCGCCTGGCCGATGGAGGCGCAGACGATGACGACGACCACGGCGACCACGGCGGCCGTGGTGCTGACGTCCGCGTTGTCGGTCGCGGCGTCCCAGATGACGGGCAGCGTGTACACGGCGACGAGACCGCCGCCCAGGAACCCGATCACCGACAGGATGCCGACGACGAATCCCTGGCGGTAGCCCACCACCGCGAACCACACGGCCGCGACCAGCAACAGGATGTCCAGCACGTTCACAGACGACACCCTGTCATGAGCGCCAGTCGAGCGGGACGTGCTTGTCTCTGTCCCAGGGCCGCTCCCAGCCCGCGAAGTGCAGCAGCCGGTCGATCACCCCGGCGGTGAAGCCCCAGACCAGGGTCGATTCGACCAGGAATGCCGGGCCCCGGTGACCGCTGGGGTGGATGGCGGTGGCGCGGTTCGCGGGGTCCGTGAGATCCGCCACGGGGACCGTGAAGACCCGCGCGGTCTCGTTCGGGTCGACGACGCCGACCGGGCTGGGCTCGCGCCACCAGCCCAGCACCGGGGTGACGACAAAGCCGCTGACCGGGATGTAGAGCGCGGGCAGCAGCCCGAAGAGCTGCACGCCGGCAGGGTCGAGCCCGGTCTCCTCCTCGGCCTCGCGCAGCGCCGCCCGCAGCGGCCCCTCACCGCGCGGATCGCCGTCCTCCGGGTCGAGCGCGCCGCCCGGGAAGGACGGCTGCCCGGCGTGCGAGCGCAGCGAGCCGGAGCGCTCCATGAGCAGCAGCTCGGGGCCCTGCTCGCCCTCGCCGAACAGGATGAGCACCGCGGACTGCCGGCCCGCGCCGTCCTCGGGCGGCAGGAAGCGGCTGAGCTGGCGCGGCTGGACCGTCTCGGCGGCCCGGACGACCGGGTCGAGCCAGTCCGGCAGCCCCTCCGTGCTGAGCGCCACCGCACCGCCCCGCGTCTCACTGGCCCTCGTCATCGCCACCCCCGTCGCCGCTCTGCCTGTCCAACGCCCGAAGCCCCCGGGATCGTTCCGTCACGCGGCCCCCAGTGGCGGCGCCGGCCTGCCGCCCGCGTCCAGGTAGGCCTGCGGGGGGCTGAGCCGCTGGCCGGGGAGGCCGCCCTTCTCGTACTTCAGCAGCTTCTTCGCCTTCTCCGGGTCGGTCTCGCCCTCGCCGTAGGCCGGGCAGAGCGGCGCGATCGGGCAGGCGCCGCAGGCGGGCTTGCGCGCGTGGCAGATCCGCCTGCCGTGCCAGATGACGTGGTGCGACAGATCGGTCCAGTCGCTCTTCGGGAAGAGCGCGCCGACGGCGGCCTCGATCTTGTCGGGGTCGGTCTCGTCGGTCCACTTCCAGCGCCGCACCAGACGCTGGAAGTGCGTGTCCACGGTGATCCCGGGCCGGCCGAAGGCGTTGCCGAGCACCACGAAGGCGGTCTTGCGGCCGACGCCGGGCAGCTTGACGAGGTCCTCCAGCCTGCCGGGCACCTCGCCGCCGAAGTCGGCCACGAGGGCCTGGGAGAGCCCTATGACCGACTTCGTCTTCATACGGAAGAACCCGCACGGGCGCAGGATCTCCTCGACCACCTCCGGGTCGGCCGCGGCGAGGTCCTCGGGGGTGGGGTAGCGGGCGAAGAGCGCGGGGGTCGTCTGGTTGACGCGCAGGTCGGTGGTCTGGGCCGACAGGACGGTGGCGACCAGCAGCTGGAAGGGGTTGGCGAAGTCCAGCTCGGGGTGGGCGTACGGATACACCTCGGCCAGCTCGCGGTTGATCCGGCGGGCCCGGCGGACCAGTGCGGTCCGGGACTCGCCCGCCGGGGTCCGCACGGCCACGGTCCGCACGGGCGCGGCCTTCCCGGCGGTCACCGTCTCCCCGACGGCCAGGACCTCGGCGGCAGCCGCCGCCCTCTTCACCGGCGTGGCCTTCCTGGCGGCGCTCTTCTTCACTGCGGGGCCCTTCGCGGCCTTCTTGACGGCCGCCGCCTTCTTGGCCGGGGCGGCCTTCTTCGCTGCCGCCGTCTTCTTGGCCGGGGCGCTCTTCTTGGCCGAGGCAGCCTTTTCAGCCGGTACGGCCTTTTTGCCGGATGCAGCCTTCTTAGCCGGTGCGGCCCTCTTCGCGCCCTTCTCGGCCTCTACTGACTTTTCAACCGATTTGCCGGTTTTCCTACCACCGCCAGGGTCCTGTTCGCCCACAGCGGAATCGCGACGTACAACCACCCGCCCAGCCCCCTTGGCCTGTGCTCTCACCGGCGATTTGGACACCCGGCCAGCCTAGAGCCCGGCACCGACATCCGCCCCGGACCCGGAAGATCAGCCCCCGATTGGACCCCTGACGCTTACCCCGGGACACCTGTGCGGCATCCTTGTGACAGATCACACTGTTTGGACCGTCCGGCAAAATGGGGAACACGGTCCCCTGGCACACGGGGGAGCAAGATCCCCTGAGCAGGTCGACAAGGAGAGAACTCGTGGACGACGTTCTGCGGCGCAACCCGCTCTTCGCGGCTCTGGACGACGAGCAGTCCGCGGAGCTTCGCGCCTCCATGAGTGAGGTGACCCTCGCGCGTGGCGACTCCCTGTTCCACGAGGGCGACCCGGGCGACCGGCTCTACGTCGTCACCGAGGGCAAGGTCAAGCTGCACCGCACCTCCCCCGACGGCCGCGAGAACATGCTCGCCGTCGTCGGCCCCGGCGAGCTGATCGGCGAGCTGTCCCTCTTCGACCCGGGCCCGCGCACGGCGACCGCCACCGCGCTGACCGAGGTCAAGCTGCTCGGCCTCGGCCACGGCGACCTCCAGCCCTGGCTGAACGCCCGCCCCGAGGTGGCCACCGCCCTGCTGCGCGCGGTCGCCCGCCGACTGCGCAAGACCAACGACGCCATGTCCGACCTGGTCTTCTCCGACGTCCCCGGCCGTGTGGCGCGCGCCCTGCTGGACCTGTCCCGCCGCTTCGGCGTGCAGTCCGAGGAGGGCATCCACGTCGTCCACGACCTCACCCAGGAGGAGCTGGCCCAGCTGGTCGGCGCCTCGCGCGAGACCGTGAACAAGGCCCTGGCGGACTTCGCCCAGCGCGGCTGGCTCCGCCTGGAGGCGCGGGCGGTCATCCTGCTGGACGTGGAGCGGCTCGCCAAGCGCTCCCGCTGACACCGGCCTCGGCCGTACGACCCCACCGGGTCCCGCCGTTCGACGGGGGCCCGGTGGCAGGCATCGTGAGCGCCCCTTCTCCCCGACCTCCCCGACCGCCGGGACCTCCGACGCTCGAAAAACAGCTGCTCAGGAGCGGCGGAGACGGCACAGTTGCGGCATGTCCGCACCGCATCGCCGTCCCGGCCTCGACGCCCATGGCCACATCGCCCGCGAAGGCTCCCTCGCGCGCGTGCCCGACGCCTTCCGCGCGGTGGTGGACGCGGCCCGCGACCGGTTGCCGGCGGCCTTCGGCGCGAGGCTGCACAGCGCATACCTCTACGGCTCGATTCCGCGCGGTACCGCGCGCGTGGGGCGCAGCGACCTGGACCTGTTCGTCGTGCTCCAGGAGGAACCCGGGGACGGCGACCGGCAGGCCGTACGGGCGCTGGGAGAGGCGCTCGACCGGGAGTTCCCGCAGATCGACGGCGTCGGCACGCTGCTGTACGGCCGGGACCGGCTGCTGAGCGAGCTGGAGCGGTACGACCTCGCCTGGTTCGTCGCCTGCCTGTGCACCCCGCTGCTCGGTGAGGACCTGGCCGAGCGGCTGCCCCGGTACCGCCCGGACTCCCTGCTCGCCCGCGAGACCAACGGCGACCTCGCGCTGTGGCTGCCCCGCTGGCGGGAGCGCATCGCGGGCGCGGAGGACACCGAGGCGGCGCGGCGGCCGCTGGTGCGGTTCATGTCCCGGCATCTGGTCCGCACCGCCTTCACGCTCGTCATGCCCCGCTGGAACGGCTGGACGAGCGACCTGGGCGAGATGGCCGAGGCGTTCGCCGCGTACTACCCGGAGCGTGCCGCCCAGGTGCGTACGGCGGCGCGGTACGGCCATGAGCCCGTCGGCGTGCCGGAGTTGCTGCGGTCGTACGTGGACGACCTCGGCCCCTGGCTCGCCGACGAGTACGCGCGCGTGCACGGCGTGAAGGCCCCGCGGCCGGAGAACTAGCCACGGCGCGGGATACGGCCCGGCTAGATCAGCCCGTGCTCGCTGAGATAGTCCAGCTGGGCCCGTACCGACAGCTCCGCCGCCGGCCACAGCGAACGGTCCACGTCGGCGTACACATGGGCGACGACCTCGGCCGCGGTGCGACGACCGTCCTCGACCGCGGTCTCCACCTGGGCGAGCCGGTGGGCGCGGTGGGCCAGATAGAACTCGACGGCGCCCTGCGCGTCCTCCAGGACCGGCCCATGGCCCGGCAGCACGGTGTGCACGCCGTCGTCCACCGTCAGGGACCGCAGCCGGCGCAGGGAGTCCAGATAGTCGCCGAGACGGCCGTCCGGATGGGCCACCATCGTCGTACCGCGCCCCAGGATGGTGTCACCGGTCAGCACCGCCTGGTCGGCCGGCAGATGGAAGCACAGCGAGTCCGAGGTGTGCCCCGGGGTGGGCACGACCCTCAGCTCCAGGCCGCCCACGGTGATCACATCCCCCGCGGCCAGGCCCTCGTCCCCCAGCCGGAGCGCCGGATCGAGCGCACGCACGCGCGTACCGGTCAGCTCGGCGAAGCGGGCGGCGCCCTCGGCGTGGTCGGCATGGCCGTGGGTGAGCAGGGTCAGGGCTATGCGCCGGCCGGCCCTCTCGGCCGTGTCCACGACCGCGCGCAGATGGCCGTCGTCCAGCGGTCCCGGGTCGATCACCACGGCCAGGTCGGAGTCCGGTTCGGCGACGATCCAGGTGTTGGTGCCGTCCAGGGTCATCGCGGAGGCGTTGGGCGCGAGGACGTTCACCGCCCGTGCCGTGGCGGGGCCCGAGACCACCGCGCCCCGGGGCTGTCCCGGCAGAGCTGCTGCGTCGGTCATGCGGAGCCTCCACCGGTCGTTCCGGCCTGCGTGACGGTCGTCGGGGCGGTTGCCGGGGCGGTCGGGATGTGCTTGGTGAACTCGTCGTGCCCCGGCCAGGACAGCACGATCTCGCCGTCCACGAGACGGGCCCGGGCCAGCACCGGTGTCAGATCGCGCGCGGGGGCCGCCGCGAGCGTCTCCGCGGCGGTGGCGTACGGCAGCAGCCGGCGCAGGGTGGCGATGGTGGGCGGCATCATCAGCAGCTCGCCCTTGTCGTAGCCGGCGGCGGCATCGGCGGGGCGGATCCACACCGTGCGGTCGGCCTCCGTGGACGCGTTGCGCGTGCGCTGGCCTTGCGGGAGGACGGCCACGAAGAACCAGGTGTCGTAGCGGCGGGCCTCGAACTCCGGGGTGATCCAACGGGCCCAGGCGCCCAGCAGGTCCGCGCGCAGCACCAGGCCGCGCCGGTCCAGGAACTCGGCGAAGGACAGCTCGCGGGCCACCAGGGCGGCCCGGTCGGCCTCCCAGTCCTCGCCCGTGGTGTCACCGACGACCGAGTCCGCGTCCGGCCCGGCGAGCAGGACGCCCGCCTCCTCGTACGTCTCCCGTACGGCCGCGCAGACGATCGCCTGAGCGCTGTTCTCGTCGACGCCGAGCCGCTGTGCCCACCACGCGCGCGTGGGGCCCGCCCAGCCGATCTGGCGGTCGTCGTCGCGCGGGTCGACACCGCCCCCGGGATAGGCGTACGCGCCTCCGGCGAAGGCCATCGAGGCGCGTCTGCGCAGCATGTGGACGGCCGGACCGCTCTCGGTGTCCTTCAGGAGCAGCACCGTGGCCGCCCGCCTGGGGGACACCGGGGTGAGGGTGCCGGCCGCGAGCGCACGTATGCGGTCCGGCCACTCCGGTGGGTACCACTGACCGTTCGCCATGGCCGGAGGCTATCCCGTATAGGGCGAATGTTCGAGAGGTGCCCGGGGGAGGCGGGGCGGGGGTGAGGGGTGGGGCTGCGGGGGGCGGCCGGTGGGTGCGGGGGCCGGGGTGCTGCTGACTCCCGGGTTCGGTTGGGGGCCGAGTGCCGACGGCCGACTATCGGGGGGCGGGACGCGGCGGAGTGCGGAGTGCCGGGGCGGCCGGGGGCCACTGCCGGTTGCCGTGGGCCGAGATCCGGCGGACTGCTGACTGCCCGCGCCAGCCGGCTGCGGACTATCCGGTGGGCGGGACGCCGCGGACTGCTGATGACTACCGGGTCCGGCCGACTAGCGGGGCTGGGGACAGAGGGCGGGCTCCGGCGGACTACCGACTGCCATGTCCGGCCAGCTGCCGACTACCCGGGAGGCGTGGGCCGAGATCCGGCGGCCTACCGACTGCGCGCTCCCGCCGGCTGCCGATTACCGGGGGCGGAATCCGGCGGACTGCCAGCTGCCGAGGGCCAGGACCCCGCGGACTGCCGACTGCCGGGCCCGGCCGGCTACGGCTGACGGGAGCCGGGGGCTGGGGGCCCGGCGTGCCGGCTGCCAGGGGCGCGGGACTACCGACCGCCGAGGGCCGGCGGCTCCCGGACCCCGGCGCCGACGGGCCCCGGCAACGAAGCCCGCGCGTCGACCGCCCCCGGCACGGACGGACCCGGGCGCCGACGGACCCCAGCACGAACGAACCCCGCGTCCACGGACCCCGCCCCGACCAGCCCCCGTGGGCTACTGAGCCAGCTCGACCTGGATCTCGATCTCGACCGGTGCGTCCAGCGGGAGCACCGCGACGCCCACCGCGCTGCGTGCGTGCACGCCCTTGTCGCCGAGTACCTCGCCGAGCAGTTCGCTGGCGCCGTTGACGACACCGGGCTGGCCGGTGAAGTCGGACGCGGAGGCGACGAAGCCGACGACCTTCACCACGCGCGCGATGCGGTCCAGGTCACCGGTGACGGACTTCACGGCGGCCAGCGCGTTCAGCGCGCAGACGCGGGCCAGGTCCTTGGCCTCCTCCGGCGTGACCTCGGCGCCCACCTTGCCGGTGACCGGCAGCTTGCCCTGCACCATGGGCAGCTGGCCGGCGGTGTACACGTACACACCGGACTGCACGGCCGGCTGGTAGGCGGCCAGCGGCGGTACGACCTCCGGCAGCGTCAGGCCCAGTTCGGCCAGCTTCTCCTCGACCGCGCTCACGCCTGCTTCTCCCGCTTCAGGTAGGCCACGAGCTGCTCGGCGTTGGGCCCGGGCACGACCTGGACGAGCTCCCAGCCGTCCTCGCCCCAGGTGTCCAGAATCTGCTTCGTGGCATGGACGAGCAGCGGCACGGTTGCGTATTCCCACTTGGTCATGGGCCGACTGTAGCCGCTGTGACCGGGGGGACCGTGACCTGAGGCCGGGAGGGCGGTGACGTGCGTTATCCACAGCCTCCCGCGTGAGTGTCGGCCGGAATGGTTAGGCTCGAAGACGTGAGCAGGCTCCAGGTCGTCAGCGGCAAGGGCGGGACCGGAAAGACGACGGTCGCCGCCGCCCTCGCGCTGGCCCTCGCGACCGAGGGGAAGCGGACGCTTCTCGTGGAGGTCGAGGGCCGGCAGGGCATCGCACAGCTCTTCGAAACGGAGGCGCTGCCCTATGAGGAAAGGAAGATCGCGGTCGCACCGGGCGGCGGCGAGGTGTACGCCCTCGCCATCGATCCCGAACTGGCCCTTCTGGACTACCTCCAGATGTTCTACAAACTCGGCGGCGCCGGCCGCGCCCTGAAGAAGCTCGGGGCCATCGACTTCGCCACCACCATCGCCCCCGGCCTGCGCGACGTCCTGCTCACCGGCAAGGCGTGCGAGGCGGTGCGCCGCAAGGACAAGCGCGGGCGGTTCGCCTACGACTACGTCGTGATGGACGCCCCGCCGACCGGCCGCGTCACCCGCTTCCTGAACGTGAACGACGAGGTGGCGGGCCTGGCGAAGATCGGCCCGATACACAATCAGGCCCAGGCCGTCATGCGTGTGCTGAAGTCGCCGGAGACGGCGGTGCACCTGGTGACGCTGCTGGAGGAGATGCCGGTCCAGGAGACCGCCGACGGCATCGCGGAACTCCGCGCGGCGCGGCTGCCGGTGGGCCGGGTCATCGTGAACATGGTCCGGCCGCAGGTGTTGGACGGGGCCGATCTGGAACTCGTCCGGAGCGTGGAGCGTTCCTCTGTTGCGCAGGCGTTGTCGGCGGCCGGGCTGGGCGGGGCCCGGCGCGGTGGCAACGCCGCGAAGCTGGTGGACCCGCTGCTGGACCAGGCCGCGGAGTACGCCGAGCGGTACGCACTGGAGCAGGACCAGCGTGCGGTCCTCACCGAGCTGGGCCTGCCGCTGCACGAACTGCCGCTGCTCGCCGAGGGCATGGACCTGGCGGGCCTGTACGAACTCGCCACCGAGCTGCGGAAGCAGGGGTTGTCATGAGTCCGGACCCGGCCGAGGCATCCGAAGCACCCGAGACCCCCGGCGCGGCCGAAGTCGAGGAGCCGGCCGACGGCTGGGAGAAGGCCCGCTCCCTCTCCCCCGCGCGCGTGCTGGACATCGACCCGCTGCTGGACGACCCCGGCACCCGGATCGTGGTGTGCTGCGGCTCGGGCGGGGTCGGCAAGACGACGACCGCCGCGGCGCTCGGTCTGCGGGCGGCCGAGCGGGGCCGCAAGGTGGTCGTGCTCACCATCGACCCGGCCAAGCGGCTGGCCCAGTCGATGGGCATCGACTCGCTCGACAATGTCCCGCGCCGGGTCAAGGGCACCGAGGGCGACGGCGAACTGCACGCCATGATGCTCGACATGAAGCGCACCTTCGACGAGGTCGTGGAGGCGCACGCCGACTCGGAGCGGGCGGCCGCGATCCTGGCGAACCCCTTCTACCAGTCGCTTTCGGCGGGCTTCGCGGGCACGCAGGAGTACATGGCGATGGAGAAGCTGGGCCAGCTGCGCGCCAAGGACGAGTGGGACCTGATCATCGTGGACACACCGCCGTCCCGCTCGGCGCTCGACTTCCTGGACGCGCCGAAGCGGCTCGGCTCCTTCCTGGACGGCCGCCTGATCCGCCTGCTCACCGCGCCGGCGAAGCTGGGCGGCCGCGCGGGCCTGGCCTTCCTCAACGTCGGCATGTCGATGATGACCGGCACCCTGGGCAAGCTACTGGGCGGCCAGCTGCTGAAGGACGTGCAGACGTTCGTCGCCGCCATGGACACCACCTTCGGCGGGTTCCGCACGCGCGCGGACGCCACGTACAAACTGCTCCAGGCGCCCGGTACGGCGTTTCTGGTGGTCGCCGCCCCGGAGCGGGACGCGCTGCGCGAGGCGGCGTACTTCGTGGAGCGGCTGGCCGCGGAGGACATGCCGCTGGTGGGGCTGGTGCTCAACCGGGTGCACGGCAGCGGCGCCGTCCGGCTGTCGGCCGAGCGGGCGCTCGCCGCCGCGGAAAATCTTGAGGAGTCCCGCATTGTGGATCAGGGGGGCGGGAAAGCTGGTCTTCGTAACTCTCCTGACACGTACGGCAGTTCAACATCTCCCGCATCCGAGCCCGGGACCGGCACCCCTGCTTCCGAGGAAGGCTCCCCCGCCGACGCGGAACGCCCCGTCGACCGGCTCACCGCGGGACTGCTGAGACTGCACGCCGACCGTATGCATCTCCTCGCACGCGAGCAGCGCACGCGTGACCGCTTCACCGCCCGCCATCCCGAGGTGGCGGTGGTGGAGGTCGCCGCGCTGCCCGGTGACGTCCACGACCTCGCGGGCCTGCGCGACATCGGCGCCCGGCTCGCCGCCGGGGCGACAGGGCGCACGGAGCCGCCGTAGCGAACCGTCACGAGCGGCGGGCGCGGCGCGAGAGATACGAGGGACCAGACCCTGCCGGCCTCGGCGTGTGCGGCCTTGGCCCGTCCGGCCTCGGCACGTCCAGCACCTGCCCGTCATGCCTGTCATGCCCGTCGGGCCACGCACGGGCGCCGCGGGAATGCGAGGCAGGCGAGGGATATGAGGGGCGCGAGAGATCCCCTCAGCTCACCGCCGCGTAGTTCTCGTACACCTCGTCGCTGTCGAGCGACACGATGCCCGCGCCCCGCTCGTACTCCGAGCGGGCGGTCTCCAGCAGCCTGCGCCAGGAGGTCACGGTGGGCCGCCGGCGCAGCAGTGCGCGGCGCTCCCGCTCCGTCATGCCTCCCCACACGCCGAATTCGACGCGGTTGTCCAGCGCATCGGCCAGGCATTCCGTGCGTACCGGACATCCGGTGCACACCGCCTTGGCCCTGTTCTGCGCTGCTCCTTGAACGAACAGTTCATCCGGATCAGTAGTGCGGCAGGCAGCCTGCGCACTCCAGTCGGTTACCCAGCCCATACCGGCGCCGTCCTCTCCCGAATCGAGGCTCCCCCACGGCGGCAGCGGCATATTCACCGCCGCCAGTTGAGGACGTTACGGAAGGCGGGGACAGCGCAACACCCCCTTCGGGCCCAATCTTGAATGGCCCGAACGGACTATGGGTAAGCGGCAGATCACCCGCGGGAGTGAGCTGGCGACATGCGTGACGATTCCGGCAAACCGGGACAGCTGTGATGCACCACACCGGACGCCGGATGACACACAAGGCGGATTCGGACACGCCCCCACCAAGAAGCCGGGGTACTTCCGGAACGATTCGGGGCTGCCGGACGTATTGATACGTGACCGCACTGCTGTGACAGTTGAGAGCAGCTTAGGCCAAGGCCTGCGCGCGTGTCCGGAAAATGGAAACGTAGGCAGGTCAGGGTGGGGCCAGGTTGCGCTGCCGTCACGATCCCGCATGCGAAACATCCCGGGGGGAGCCGCTCCCTCGGAACGCTCATGACTACGGATTAGGCTGCCCCCATGCCAAAGAAGCGCTCGGGCGGTGGTCTGTCGCCGATGCAACAGGCCGCCAAGTTCCTCGGTGTCAGTGTGCTCGCCGGAGCCGTGATGGCGGGCATCGCACTGCCCGCGGCCGGCGCGCTCGGCCTCGCGGCCAAGGGGTCGGTCCAGAGCTTCGACGAGATCCCGGACAACCTGAAGAGCCCCCAGCTGAGTCAGCGCACCACCATCCTGGACAACCAGGGCGGCCAGATCGCGACCGTCTACTCCCGCGACCGCACAGTGGTCGACCTCAAGGACATGTCGCCGTACATGCAGAAGGCGATCGTCGCGATCGAGGACTCGCGCTTCTACAAGCACGGCGCGATCGACCTCAAGGGCGTGCTGCGCGCCCTGAACAAGAACGCGCAGAGCGGCGGGGTCGCCCAGGGCGCCTCCACGCTCACCCAGCAGCTGGTGAAGAACTACTTCATCGAGGAGGCCGGCGACGACCCGACGAAGGTCGCCGAGGCCACCCAGCAGACCCTCGGCCGGAAGATCCGCGAACTGAAGTACGCGATCCAGATCGAGGAGAAGCTCGGCAAGAAGAAGATCCTCGAGAACTACCTGAACATCACCTTCTTCGGTGAGCAGGCCTACGGCGTCGAGGCCGCCTCCCAGCGCTACTTCTCCAAACACGCCAAGGACCTGAACCTCCAGGAAGCGGCGCTGCTGGCCGGCATCGTGCAGTCCCCGAGCCGCTACGACCCGGTGAACGACGAGGCGGAGGCCACCAAGCGCCGCAACACCGTGCTCCAGCGGATGGCGGAGGTCGGCGACATCTCCCAGCAGGAGGCCGACCAGGCCAAGGAGAAGCCGCTCGGCCTGAACCCCAGCCGCCCCAAGAACGGCTGCATCACCGCGGTCAAGGGCGCCGGCTTCTTCTGTGACTACGTCCGCGACATCGTGCTGACCGACCCCTCCTTCGGCAAGACCAAGGAGGCGCGGGCCCAGCTGTGGAACCGCGGCGGCCTGACGATCCGCACCACCCTGGACCCGCAGTCCCAGCAGTCCCTCCAGGCGTCCGTCAAGCAGCACGTCTACAAGAGCGACTCCGTGGCGACGGCCGCGACCATCGTGCAGCCCGGCACCGGCAAGATCCTCGCGATGGGCCAGTCCCGGCCGTACGGCTTCGGCAAGAACGAGACGCAGATCAACCTCTCGGTGAACTCGGACATGGGCGGCGGCGCCGGCTACCAGCCCGGTTCGACGTTCAAGCCGATCGTCGCGGCGGCCGCGATCGAGGGCGGGAAGCCGCCGACGCAGCAGTACTCGTCGCCGTACGAGATGCCGTACCCGAGCCCCGTACAGGCCTGTGACGGGAAGGTCTGGCGGAACGACCCGAACAACCCCGCCAAGCTGACCAACGAGAGCACGTCGGAGCACGGGCCGTACGGCATGAAGGAGGCGACCGCCAAGTCGGTCAACACCTACTACGTGCAGCTGATCAGCGACATCGGTATCTGCCCGGTCATCGACATGGCCAAGAAGATGGGTGTGGCGCGGGCGGACGGCCGGCCCATCGACCAGGCGCCGTCGATCGCGCTCGGCAGCCAGGAGATGTCCCCGCTGACGATGGCGAACGCGTACGCCACCTTCGCCGCGCGCGGGACGTACTGCACCCCGGTCGCGATCGAGTCGATCACCCAGAAGGTCGGCAGCATGCAGAAGTCGCTGCCGGTGCCGAAGTCGACGTGCTCGCGCGCGATGTCGCAGAAGACCGCCGACAGCATCAGCACGATCCTCAAGGGCGTGGTCGAGGACGGCACGGGTGAGGAGGCCGGTCTCGGCAGCCGCCCGAGCGCGGGCAAGACCGGTACGACGGACGAGCGCTTCGCGGCCTGGTTCGTCGGCTACACCCCGAACATGGCGGGCGCGGTCTGGGTCGGCGACCCGGCCCACAAGCGCCACATGATCAACATCACCATCGGCGGCATCCCGTACGACAAGGTCTACGGCGGCAAGGTCCCGGGCCCGATCTGGCGCGACATGATGACCGGCGCGCTGGACGGCAAGCCCGTGGAGGACTTCCACCTGGTCGACATCCCCGACGACACCGGCAAGGGCACCGGTGGTCCGGGAAAAGGCACAGGGGGGACGGACGGGGGGAAGAACGGGGACACCACCGGTCAGGTGATCGGCGGACTCATCGGTGACCTGACGGACGGCGGCACGTCGGCCGGCGGGACCACGGGTGACACCACCACCGGCACGGCCGGCGGCGCTCTTCCCACCCCGACGTTCTCCCTGCCCGGCAACTTCATCCAGGGCCAGACGAACGGCGGCTCCAACGGCAACGGGAACGGCAACGGCAACGGAATCGGCGGCAACCGAGGCTGATGCCGTACGACGACGGGGCCGGCCCTTGCGGAAAGGGCCGGCCCCGTTTTGTCTGTGCCTGTACGGCGATTCAGCACTGCGCCTGTGCGGCGATTCAGTCCTGTGCCTGTGCCTGTGCGGGGATTCAGCCCTGAAGGTGCTTCTTCACCACGGCGGCGACGCGGCCGCCCTCGGCCAGGCCGGCCACCTTCGGGTTCACGATCTTCATGACGGCACCCATGGCCCGCGGCCCCTCGGCACCGGCCTCCCGGGCCTCCGCCACGGCCTGGGTGACGATCGCGTCCAGCTCCTCGTCGGACAGCTGCTTGGGCAGGTACTCGGCGAGCACCTCGCCCTCCGCCTTCTCCCGCTCGGCCGACTCGGCGCGGCCACCCTGCGCGAAGGCCTCGGCCGCCTCGCGGCGCTTCTTCGCCTCCCGGGTGATCACCTTGAGGATCTCGTCGTCGGACAGCTCGCGCTTCTCCTTGCCGGCGACCTCCTCCTTGGTGATCGCGGTGAGGGTCAGCCGGAGCGTCGAGGAGCGCAGCTCATCGCGCTCCTTGATCGCAGCGTTGAGGTCGTCCTGGAGCTTCGACTTGAGCGTGGTGGTCATGGCTCGATTGTCGCAGGTATGGGCCGCCGGACGCCCGCGGATTTGCGGCCGCCCGGTCTTCCCCGCGCTCCGGGGTCTGACACGATGGGCGCATGCGCGCGCGATACGGAATTCCCATGGGAATCATGGCGGCAGGCGCCGCCGGGCTGGTGTACGCCGCGGGCTTCGAGGCCCGCTCCTTCCGCCTCCGCCGGGTGACGGTCCCGGTGCTCCCGCCGGGCATGCGCCCGCTGCGCGTGCTTCAGGTGTCCGACATCCACATGGTGAGCGGCCAGCGGAAGAAGCAGCGCTGGCTCCAGTCGCTGGCGGGGCTGCGCCCGGACTTCGTGATCAACACCGGTGACAACCTCTCGGACCCCGAGGGTGTGCCGGAGACCCTGGACGCGCTCGGCCCCCTGATGGAGTTCCCCGGCGCGTACGTCTTCGGCTCCAACGACTACTACGGCCCCAAACTCCGCAACCCCGCCCGCTATCTGCTGGAGAAGGCGAGCGGCCGGCACGGCCTGAACGGCAACCCGCCGGCGGTCGGTGCGATCCACAACCCGTGGGAGGAGCTGCGGGACGGCTTCGACGCGGCGGGCTGGCTGAACCTGACGAACACCCGGGGCGTGCTGAAGGTCGACGACGTGTCGATCGAGCTGACCGGCCTGGACGACCCGCACATCAAGCGCGACCGGTACGCCCGGGTGGCGGGCGGCCCCTCGGCGGCGTACGACTTCTCCGTCGGCGTGGTCCACGCGCCCTACCTGCGCGTCCTGGACTCCTTCACGGCCGACGACTATCCGCTGATCCTGGCCGGCCACACCCACGGCGGACAGCTGTGCATCCCCTTCTACGGCGCCCTGGTCACCAACTGCGACCTGGACACGGACCGGGTGAAGGGCCTCTCCACGCACACCGCCGAGGGCCGCACCTCCTACCTCCACGTCTCGGCGGGCTGCGGCACCAACCGCTACACCCCGCTCCGCTTCGCCTGCCCGCCGGAGGCGACGCTGCTGACGCTGGTGGAGCGGCAGTAGGGGGCCGGCGGACTCCGGCCGGCCGCTCAAGGGAGAGGTCGAGGGCGAGGGAAAGGTCGGCAAGAACGCCAACCCACCCCCACCCCGGAACGCGATACCACCCCACTGGGCGCACGAGGAGCATCCCAAATAGCCCCTTTTGTCCCGCGCCCCTAGCGTGAGGGCATGACCGCCCCCATACCCAGGGAGATCCCGGACCTGCCCGCGGTCCCGGGCCCGCCCCTGCTCCTGCCCTCCCCGGTCCCGGCCACGGCGGTGGTGGGCCCGATCCGCCGCCCCGCGGCCGCGGTGTTCCGGCTGCTGACCGCCCTGGTGGCCGCCGCGGGCGTCGCCCTCCAGCTCCTGCTGGGCACCCCGGCCCGGACGCTGAGCTACTTCGGCGTCCAGGCGGCCGTACTGCTGGCCGTGACGATGCTGCTCTCGGCATCGCGGGCCTGGCGCGCCCGCCGCCCCCTCCCCTCCGCCGTGACCGGCGCAGCACTGCTGTACGTCGTGATCTCGGCGCTCGTCTACCACCTGCTGCTGGCCCACACGACGCCCCCGTTCTCCATGACCGGCGCGACCACGGCCCCGGAGCGCTGGCACGCCCAGTGGGCGGCCCTCCAGCTGCTGCACACGGTGACCCCGGCGGCGGCCCTGCTGGACTGGCTCTGCCTCACCCCCGCGGCCCGCCTGCACCTGCGCCAGGCCGCGAGCTGGCTCCTGTACCCCCTGGCCTACCTGGCCTTCACCTTCGCCCGGGCGACCGTGATCCCGCCGACCCGCCCGTCCCGCTACCTCTACCCCTTCCTGAACGTCACCGCCCACGGCTACCGCAGCACCCTGGCCAACGCCCTCCTCATCGGCCTCGCGATCTACGCCGTCGCAGTCCTCCTGGTCGCCCTGGACCACGCCCGCCCGACCCCGCTCCGCCGCCCCCTCTGAATCGGATTTCGTCTCTGGGCCACCAGTGGGCTAAAGTAAACGACGTCGCCGCGGGAAGCAGCGACACCGGGGTGTAGCGCAGCTTGGCAGCGCGCTTCGTTCGGGACGAAGAGGTCGTGGGTTCAAATCCCGCCACCCCGACGCCGTAATACCAGGTCAGGGGCCTGATCCGCTTCGCGGGTCGGGCCCCTGAGTGGTTTCTGGGGTGCTCTTGGGAGCCGCCTGGGAGCCATGTACGGAAGTCGACCCCCAAGCGGCTCCCAGATCCGCAGGCCCACGACAGGGAGCGTGGCGGGCGGATGCAGGGTCGGTGGCCGATGGCGCGCACTCGTGCCGGCGCCAAGCTGATAGGTGATCCGTACCGTGTAGCGCCTGCTGGCGGGGGGAGGGGCGCCGTGCACACGAGCCCGCCACCGCGCACGGCCCCTGCGCCTCAGGAAGAACAACCTTGATCAAGGGGAGCTATCGATCAAGGCGAATCGCACAGCATAGAAGCTGTCCATAGGAGGTGCGCTTCGGCTTACGGGGCCGCTCGCGGTTGAGGAGAGCAGCCCCGTAGCGCCTATCCGGCTGTCGGCGCCTCCACGCATGCGGGCGGCATAGCGTTCGCAGGAGCGGCGGACCAGGTCGGGGTCGAAGCCCTTGGCTGCCATGTCGGCGAGTAGTTCAGAAACGATCGGTGTCTGGCCGAGCTCCTCGTGGTGTCCCCGCGCCCCACCACCGGCTGTGGATGAACAGCATGGCGCTGATGGCGATGGTCGCCGCCCCGGCGTGGCAGGAGGTCGCTGTTCCAGCCCCTACGCTGGCGCGTTGCCGCCAGCCACGCGCCATCGACCGGGACATGGGTAGCTCCAACCCCTTCCCAACTCCCTTATTAATTCAGTAAGCTACTGAGTTATGGACTTCACAATTATCAAGCACGCAGTCGAGGTCGACCACGGCATCAAGCGCTTGTCCATGCACTTCATCAAGAAGCACGCAGCGCCGGAACGAGCCCGGCTCAGTTCGGAGTTGTGCGCACAGATCAGCGAAGAGTTTGAACGGATCGGACTCACCACCCTGCCACGCACGTTGCCGACATCCGAGAACGAGTTCGTTTGGGTCATCCAACGCAACAGCGTCCTGGGTGAAGTGGTAGCCGTCGCCGCCGCCCTGGCACACCTGGACAAGCTAGGGATGAGTCCCCTCCCCCAGGTGTTCGACAACCATCCGCAGGCTAAGGGCAACTTGCGCTGAAGTGACGTAGAAGCGGTACGTCTGGCTTCCGCATGCCGCGTACATCAGCAGGCGTATCTCCTCGCCAGGACAGCGCAAGTGCTAAAAACTGGCTGCGTGAGCCTCAGCTCGCTCGTACGGTGGTACCAACAGGCGCTCGCCAGCTCACTGGTGATGCACCGTCACCTCTGCCTCTCCGGCAACGGCATCGTCAGGAGTTAGGGATGAGCAACGCTGAAGGGATACCCATCCCATGCGAGGAACCCGTCTTCATCATCGGCACCTCCGGGCGACTGCCACTTCGGACCATATGTGTTCTCGAACTGACAGGCGGAGAGATCTCAAAATATTGGCATAGGTGGAACGCCCTTCTCAATGACCGCCTACGCATCCCCACGTCAGGGCCATTACCACATCCAAGCAGGCTCGTCAAGGGGGAATACGACACCCGCTTGCAGACCCTCAGCCCCAAGGCTGCGCGGGCGCAGGGTCATCAATACGCCAGACAATTCACTGAGGCACTAGCCGAGTTCCCCAAACTGCTCATCACCCACATGCCCAAGCTGCACTCCCGGCAGGCAGGGCAGAAGGTGCTCGACTGGTTGTGCACTCAGCTCGCAGGACGGCCGTCGGGCCTCGCCCTCACCCATACCAGCTGCGGAAACACCTGGTACCACCTCACGGCGGACGGTCCGGATCCCGAACCTCTACCCCCGGAATCACCCGCTTTGAAGGCTCTTCCCTGCCGTGCAGCCGAGATCGAGCTGTTCCTGACGCCCGCAAAGCTCGGGGCTTACGCCGCTTATCAGCACCGGTGTTACCCGGACATGCGCCGCAGGCCGACATGGCTCCCGTCAGAGTTGCCTTGGGCAAATAAGGAAATCTCCGGAGACAACGTGTCATAACGAAACGGGCGGCGAGTTCTAGACTCGCCGCCCTTCGTGACGACCACCGCAGACCGCTTCGAACCACATTGGAGATCTGTCCCCATGACCACCAGCAAACCTGCCCCCATTTCAATCGACGTCTCCTGGGGAACAGACACGATCCGGGTAACCAACATCTCGCCCCACCTCCCTGCCGACTCGACGGACAGCCACGTCGCGGCGGTGACCGCGGCGGGCCAGGCAAATCCGAGCACCTGGCTACCGGACGCCTCGTGGGGAGCCATAGCGCGTGCAACAACTCGGCCCGATGCGCTGACGGCACAGCTTCGTCCGACGCCAGATGAGCCCTCTGGCCTCCTGATGGTCGAAAACGTTGAGGGGGCAACGCTGTGGTCGGTCGTTACCCGTGTCCTGCTGAGCGAGCTGTTCCCAGGGCCCCAACCTCGTACCGGCATGGAAGTTTCGGAGGTACCCGACCCACAGGTGCACGGAATCACCCACGAAGGCCGGCCTAGTGCGATCGTGCAGTACCGCTACGAGAGCCTCGTCCACCTGCGGAACCACGTGTGGCAGACCATCCACGCGACGCTGTCGCTCAACAGCTACGCGACCTCCATCCTCACGCGCTCCGTCACCCGCAATCTGATCACCCACCCTGTCGAGATCGCCTTCGAGGACGGTACGGAGCCGATCCACGTTCTCGTCGTCCGTGACGGGATCACCCGGCTCGCCAGCGCCTGGGCGGTACTGGCCGGGCACGGCGCCGATCCCGCCGAGGTGGCTACCTTGGCCACTGACGCACTGCTCGGCAACGCTTCCGCGGCAGGGGCGGCCGCAGGACCCGGTCTCGGGCAGCGGCTGGCCGCCAGCCGGGCGCAGTGGCGCCAGGCACGGCGACAGGAGTTCGACGGCGAGATGAATGGAACGACGCCCGGGGTCCGAGCCGCTCAGATCGCCCAGTCCTACGTCGTTCCAGCACAGATCGCTGTCGGCATCGAGGGTCACGACGGCCGGGTGCTGTCACCCGAGGACATCTTCGACGACGCCATCCGCTCTGTACTGGCCTCGGTGCACGTCGAGTTCAAGCAGTGGGACGCGGCGGCCCAGAACGTCGAGGTCATCACCCGGGCCCTGAAGCGGATCATCCAGCAGGGAGACCCGCGCTGGAATACAGCCGACCTCCAGGCGGTGTACGGCCTTGCCGTCGGCCGCATCCCCGTGACCGAACTTCCGCAGGTCTTCGGAGGCGAACCGGCCCCTCCCGGGACCGCCCTATGGCGCGCCGTCTACCTGGTCAGCGCCCTGACCCAGCCGGACCTCCTCGAACTACTCAAAGACCAGGCCAAGGCCATCAAGGGTGGCCAGCGCATGAGCATGAAGGGGTTCGGCGAGCTGCTCGGACCAATCATCGACCTGCCCTGGCGCGCTAAGAAGAAGCTGGTCACCAAGCAGGCACGCAACGCGTGGAACAACGGCGGTGTGCTGTCGGCCGACGTCACCCAGGGCTGGACTCCAATCCCTACCGAGGACTTCACCACACTGATCGAACCGTCGATGAACGGCGACGACGACGCTCGCCGCACCCTGGCGGTGGCCGGCGGCGTCGCTCTGATCGCCGACAAGCTCCTGACCAGGAACGTCGGATCATCGCTGGGGGCCAGGAAGGAGAAGGGCGGAGTCCCCTTCCGTTCGGACGTGAACAAGGTCATCGAGGGGCTCTCCAAGCCGACAAACGAACTCGGCCTGTGGACCCTCGCGCTGGCCGCCAACACCTTCCGCAGCAACGACCTACCGCAGAACTCCGTGCCCAAGCAAAGTCTCACGGGCAAGGAGTCGGCCGAATCCGACGAGCCGCCGTACATCTACTTCAAAGTCGACCTCGACGCGGAAGACCATATCGCCGTTGACGCCGACGGTGTGCCAGTGCCGCTGTACGAGTGGGACGTAGTCGCCGCCTCGGACCCAGACCGTATGGCGAAGCTTGCACCGCCAACGATCCTCATCCAGCCCCCGGCTCCGCCCGCGCCTAACGAGGGGACTACGTCGACCGATGAGTCGCAGTCGGCGCAGAACGGATCTCCTGACGACGAATTCGGCGAGACTTCCGACGTGGAGGGCCCCGGCACGCCGCTATTCCAGTACGGGACCGTCGACGCAGGAGTCGGGACCGTGGTCGGAACCTTGATGCCCGGACCCCGTGACGAGGACACGCCAGTTCCGCCCAGCCAACTCGCCGCTGCACACCGAAAGGCCCTACACCTCGGAGTACAGGGTGCCCGAGACGCCCTCGACCATCTGCACGCGCTTGAGCCGGAAGTCGGGGACCACACTCCGATCGTTCCGGTGGATCAACTCGACGATCTGCACAAGCTGCTGGTCGGCATCCTGACCGACGTGGAGAACCTGCGGCGCAGGACCGTAGAGAACCATGCGCCAGAGGAGGGCAACCCGGAATCCGAAGAGTCCGCTGATACGCCTCTTGACTGAACCGTAAGAGGGTTGACGGCTCAAGCTCCGACGCCCCAACAGTGAAGCACCAGTCAGGGCCAGTGCTAAAGAATTCAGCACTGGCCCTGACAAGCTGTAGGCCCCGGTTTGAGTGCCACGAGTAGCCATCTGTCAGCGCTCCACCGGACATAGGACACGACCGGCACCTCCGCCGCGAAAGCAAGCCACAGCCGCACCGTGTCGAGGCCCGTGTCACAACTGGTCGGAAGGCACAGCACTCTGCTTGCTACGACTTGACGGGCACTGACAGCTCGCGTGCCCGCAGGAGATCACTCAATACGCGCACCGGCGACGTGGCACTCATGGCCAAACGTGCGTCGAGTGCTGCCACCCACTGCTCGGTCAGCCCCAGCATGAGGCGCTTGCGCATGCCTGGGGTGACGTGGGCGTAGCGCGCCGAGACCGAGCCGTCGATGTGGCCCATGCGTTCGTCCATGAGCACCTTCTCGGTTCCCAGGTCCTCCATCATCGTCCGGTGAGTGTGGCGAAGGCCGTGGGGCGTGAGCCCCTTGGCTATCGGGAGCCAGCAGGCGTCAGCCCGATCGCTGGCACCCCGTCCCCGGGCCGGGACGCCGGGCCACGGTTCGCCGAGCAAGGGCACCGGTCGTGGCTTCTGCGGTGCCTTCTTCGGGTACCAGCCGGAGACCGCCGGCGTGAACAGCCAGGTCGCGAAACCGTTCCTGCGCCAGTGGGCGGCATGTTCCGGTACGACGCCGCCCCGGACGAACCGGAGGTCTGTGATGGCCTGCTCGACCTTCTCTCGCGTGGCCTCGGTGACGCGTTCGGGGTGGTTGAGGACGTTGGACACCGTGCCGGTCGAAACGCCGGCACGACGGGCGACGTCGACGAGCTTCGCGCCCTGGTGGCCCCCGGTACGGGCCGCGCCCTGTCCTCGGAAGACGTAGGTCTTGCCGTGGCAGGGGCACGGCTTGGGCTTCGTGCGGGCGATGTGGTTGGCGACCAGCGCGGACAGCCAGTCCATCGAGTCGATGGTGCGGTAGCTGTCGTCCTTCGGCGGGCAGCGCACCAGCTCGCCCGTGTCGAGCTCGTACAGCTGCCACTCGACGCGGACGGCTCCAGGGCGGACGAATGCGGTCTCCAGGCCGACGATCTCGCCCCAGCGCATGCCGGTGTACCCCTTGAGGACCACTGCGACGAACTCGTCGTCGCGGCCGGAGAGCAGGGCGGCGCGCTCGGCGGTCAGCAGGATGCCGAGCGCGTCGGTGACCACCTTCTCCGGACCACGGTCTCGGGAGCGGCCGGCGCGTTTCCCCCGTCCGCGCCGCCGGGCAGCCGGGTTGGACGTGATCAGGCCCTCGTCGATCGCGTCCTCGAAGATCAGGTGGAGCGTCGAGCGCCAGGTCTTGACGCTGGAGGCGGCGTAGAGGGCCTTCTCCTTCTTCTCCCACAGGTCGACGTCCGTGCGCAGGATGCCGGCGAGCGCCTTGTCCTCGAACTCAGGGAGAAGGTGCTCCTCGATGTGGCGCTTGTAGTTCTGCATGGTGGAGGCGGCCAGGTCCTGGACCTCGTACCAGCGGTTCGCGTACTCGCCGAAGGTCTCCTGGCCGAGAGCCGGGTCACGCCAGTCGCCGCGACGGTACTTGTTCTCGGCCTCGGCCGCTGCCCGTTGGGCCTCGCCCTTGGTGGCGAATCGGATCGCCTTGCCGTTCTCGTCGACGACCGTGTTGTGCTTGCCGGGCGCGACCTTGTACCGGCCACGCCAATAGTTCCCGCGCTTCTCCGCGAAACCCAAGTTCCGCTGCCCCCCTCTTCCTTTCTTCGGCTACGGCAGATTCGATCGGGTCACGCGACAGCGCCGTACTGCTGCTGTCGACGCGGCGGGCGGGCCCGCAGGCGGGTCGCCGACGCAACGACAGGGCGGCGAGGTTGC
Organism: Streptomyces sp. NPDC001606; assembly: GCF_053596835.1. NCBI lineage: Bacteria > Bacillati > Actinomycetota > Actinomycetes > Kitasatosporales > Streptomycetaceae > Streptomyces > Streptomyces sp. NPDC001606. The sequence continues at coordinate 44,029 of NZ_JBSFHC010000015.1, read as the reverse complement.
GCGGCGACGGTCTGCGTACCGGGCTCTGAGAGCGACTCGGTCGCCCGTGCGGCTGCCGGCGCGGGCTGGGCCGGCCGCTGCTCGTAGAGGCGGATGATCTCGGCGAGATGCTCGGCGGTGAAGCGGTAGGCACGGCCGACCCGGGTGTGCGGTATCAGGCGCCGTCGCGCTCGGTCCTTGACCCACCAGGCCGAGCATCCGAGGGTGTCGGCGATCTCCTCGGGGCGGTAGAGGGGCGGAGGGGCGTCGGACGGCCCGTGGGGGAGGAGCGCGGGCGTGGATCGGTGCAAGGGGGGCGGCTCCTGGTCGGGAAGTCGGGGAGGGCTGCGTGGGCGGCTCAGGCGGCGCCCGGCCCATGGAGGAGGGCGGCGGGTGACACCTGCAGGGCTGCGGCGATGGCGACGAGGTCGTCGATATCGCATCGCCGCTTGGCGAGTTCGATGCGGGACAGCATCGTGTTGGACATAGGGCGGCCCAAAGCGGTACAGCGCGCTGCGAGTTGGCGCTGCCCAAGGCCGCGTTCGATGCGGAGGTTTTCGATGGTGCGGGCCACCGTCAATCCTGCGGGTCCTATTTCCAGAGATCGTGCTGCCATAGCTCCAGTTGTAGCGTGCATTCGGCGGTTTGGATAACCGCCGATCGTCGGCTATGTTGCGCCGCGCTCAATCGGTGAGCGAGGCGGTCGGGGTGCTGCGCAAGGCCGGACCCCCGAACGGGACCCGACACCAGAGACCTGCTCTGACGTGGGGTGTTGTGTTGTAGCTTCGTCACTCGCAGGACGTCAACGGCTTCCCGATGTGATCCTTCTGGCTCGGGATGCGGCGCAACTATTTGGTCAACCGCCGATCGTGCCCTACCGTTTTCGCACCGCCCTCGCCGACTCGATTTCCAGCGGCATTTCTGCCGTGAGAGATTGCGCCGGATAGGGCTGGACTTGCGCGACCTGGGTGTGGCTATGTTGACGACACCCCGGAAAGCGCGATCGGCCATCAACGCTCCCGCGTCAACGGCCAGACATTCCACGCGCCTTCACACCCGACCCGCCCCCGACCGACGGTGAACCGTGGGCACCCAACCCACCGGCCACCGAGTGAGGACCGCCCCTCTTGGCACGAATCCGCACCATCAAGCCGGAAGCCTTCGTCTCCGAGTCCCTGGCCGCCGTCTCCCTGACCGCCGAGCGCACCTTCTTCGGTCTGCTCACCCAGGCTGACGACCAGGGCCGGCACCGCGACCACGCCGCGATCATCGCCGGGCAGCTGTGGGTACTGCGCCCGGAACACACGCCTGGCGCTGTCGAGCAGGACCTCGCCCAGCTCGCCGACGCCGGGCTGATATGCCGCTACAAGGGCCCGGGCGACAAGCGCTACCTGCACATCGTCACCTGGCGGCAGCATCAGAAGATCAATCGCCCCAGCGCGAGCCGCCTTCCCGCCTGCCCGCACCACGACACGCAGGCTCGCACCGAGCCCGGCGTCGATGCGCCGACTGCCGGAGTCGGCAACACGGAGCCCGCACCGCAGCCTCACGGAACCCTCCGTGAGGGCTCCGGGCGAATACGCGAGCCTGCGGTGAATCCGGTCACCGATGATGAAATAGCAGGTCAGGGCGATTTCAGTGAGCCCTCCGTGAGACAGCGGGGAGAGCTCAGTGAGGGAGCGGTGACGCCTCAGCGTCCGGATCTAGGACCTAGGATCATGGATCTAGGAAATACCCCTTCGGGGGGCGCGAGCGCCCCCGCACCCCACACTGTCTCGGCCAGCGAGCTCATCGCCGAGTACGCCGCCGCTTGCACACACCGTCCGCCCAAGGACGTCCTGGGCCATCTCGCTCGCGAGGTGCGCAAGCTGCTCGGCGAGGGCATCGCCCCCGCCCACATCCGGGCCGGCCTGGAACGGCACCGCGCCAAGGGCCTGCATCCCAGCACTCTGCCGAGCCTCGTGCACGAGGCCATGAACGCGGCCCCCGCCGCGCCGGTTGTCCACAGGGCGTGGACAAACCCCGCCGATGTCGAAGCCGCCTACGGAGGTGACCTCTGACCGCCACCCTCACCCGCGAGCCTCACCGGGTCGGCCCGCTTGCCGACCGGCTCAACGGCATCCTTGCCAGTCGCGGCATCGACCTCGCCACCGCCGCCGTCGAGGAAGGGCACGTCGAGCCCGTCACCGCGCTGGAACTCGCCGACGCCAGGATCCCCGCCCGCTACCGCCGAGCCCTGGCCGACCACCCGAAGGTCACCGCCTGGGCCGACGAGATCGCCCGCGCCGGACGCCCCGGCCCGGGCGGGCCGGGCATCGCCGAAGGCCCGTCGCTGCTGATCGCCGGCCCCACGGGCACGGGCAAGACGTACCAGGCGTACGGCGCCATCCGCACCCTGCTCGCCCGAGGGGTCCGTCTGCGCTGGGAAGCGACCACCACCGCCGACTTCCACGCGCGCCTGCGCCCCCGCGCCGGCCACGACGCCGAACGGGAGCTGCAGACCCTGGCGCGCTGCCCGCTGCTGTTCCTGGACGACCTCGGCGCGGCCAAGACCAGCGAATGGACCGAGGAGCTGACCTACCGGCTCATCAATCACCGGTACGAGCACATGCTCCCGACACTCATCACCACCAACCTTCCGATGGAGCAGCTGCGCGTCACCCTCGGTGACCGCGTCGCCTCCCGCCTCGCCGAGATGACGGAGCGCGTCATCCTCGACGGCCCCGACCGACGGCGCCGCACAGCGCCCGCCGCCTGACTGGCCGCCTCAGCGCCCTCTCCTAGCCGGGCCCGCCGCATCACCGCGCTCACACCAGCCCTGCCCGCGCCAGCCACTCGCGTAGGCGGTTGCTCAGCGCTCCGTCGATTCGCCCTTCGCCCTCAATCCTCGACGCCTTGGAGCCCCCTCCTGCCTCCTCTCAGCCCCGTCCCCCTCGCCATACGGATCAGCGGCACGCCGCTCCTCCCTGACTGGGCCACCTCCCCGGTGATGACCGTGGCGCTCCTCATCCCTCCCGTGCTGCTCGGCCTGCTTGCCGGGTGGCTGATCCGCCAGCACCGCCGCCGGCGGCATCACACCAACCGCTGGCGTGGGACCGCCGCGGTGCCGGTCGCGGCCGTGGCCGCGCTCGCCTGTACCGCCTACAGCGCGGACACCAGCTGGCGGTTCGCCGCCGACTACCTCGACATGGGCGGCACCGCCGAGCGCGTCGCGATGTTCGCCGCCGCCGAGCTGGCCCTGTTCGCCACCGCACTGATGGCCCGGCAGAACCTCAACGGCCCGAAGCAGGCCCCCGGCCTGCCCGGCACCCTCACCTGGGTCATCACCACCGTCCAGGTTCTGCCCGCCTACGCCGAGTCCGGGCCGGTCGGCGGCACCGTGCGGGCCTTCGTCGGCCCAGTCATGGCCGCGATGCTCTGGCACCTAGCCATGGGCATCGAGCTACGCCATCGCGCCCCCGACGCCGCCTCACGCGGCCTGGCCGCCGTCCTCGTCCGCCAGGCACGCGAACGCCTCCTGGCTCGCCTCGACATCGCCGACCAGGACGCCGATGCCGCCCGCCTCATCCGCGACCGCGCACTGAGCGAAGCCGTCGCCCTCATCCTGCGCGCCGAGTCGATGACCGACCAGCAGCGCGGCAAGCGGCGGCAACGACGCCTGGCAGAACGCCTGCACGAAGCCCTCGAACGGGCCGGCGTCGACGGCGACCCGCTCCAGGACGAACTGCTCCTGCGCAAGCTCGCCACCCGCCAGCAGGCCCTCAGCCTCGCCTCCATAACGCTGCCACCGCGCTGGGAGGTCCCGGCCTCCAACCCCGCCCGGGAATCCGGGCACAGCCGCCCACGCTCCAGCCGCCCGACACAACTGCCACGGGCAGAGGAAACTGCCCGCCCGCACCCGTCAGATCCGGGGGACGACGAGGTCCCTCCGGCTGCCCGCCCGCAGCCTGCCCGCCCGGCGCGCGGGCTGCCCGCACGGGCAGAAACTGAAGACAGCCGGGCGCTCACGGGCAACAACTCGGGCAGCCCTTCGGGCAGGCACGAACGGAAACCGGCTGCCCGGAAGAAGCGCGATGCCGGCAAAGCCCGTGCCTCCGACGAGGTCATCCTCAAGCACGCTCGCCGCATCAACGAGGAGACCGGCAGCGTCGGACGCGACCGGGTCGAGGACGCCCTGCGCGCCGCCGGCTACACCGTCTCCAGCGACGGCGTCGGACGAGTCGTCCGCGAGTTCAAGGCCCAGCTCAAAGCTGCCGCCAGCGATCCACCCCGCTGATCCCCGCAGCACCAACACTCCCAACCACACCCCGACCAGAAAGGCCCCATGCACACCCCGCATCACCACGAGCCCAGTACCTGCGAGGAATCCCTGCCGATCACCTCTGCCCCATCGGCAGCAAGTTGGTGCAGGAGCATTGCTCCTGTCGGGAGCAATGCTCCTGCCTCTCCCGCGTCGGCAGCGGCGGGAGCGGATCAGCACCGGGAGGCGCCGATCCGTCAGGATGCGACCGAGGGCGGATCGCATCCTGAGAGGGAAGAACCGCGTCCCTGCCACAGCACCGACTGCGCTCACGCTGCCCCGTCGACGCCCCGTGTGCAGCAACGTGAACGTCTGCGTGATGAGAAGAAGCGTGTGCACCAGCCCAGCTGCCGCATGAACGACGACGAGTACCAACTCCTCCTCCGGGCAGCCGCCGTGTGCCACATGAGCGTGGCCGGGTTCCTTGCCCGCTCGGCTCTCAACGCTGCCCGCGACCTCGACCGCACCGCCGCGGACATCGCGGGCGAGAAAGAGATGCTGCAGGAGCTGTTCGCGCTGCGGCGGCACCTCGGGCAGATCGGCAACAACCTCAACCAGGTTGCCAAAGCGCTGAACTCCGGAGCCGACGCCCCGCAGGCCGAGGCGGTCCTCGCCGCCGTCCAGCGCGCCGCCAAGCGGGTCGACGCCTTCACCCAGCAGCACCTGGACAACAGGACGGCTGCGTGATCCCGCGTGTCCACGCCAGGGGCGCACGCACCATCGGCCTGCTCCACTACCTGTACGGGCCCGGCACGCATGAGGAGCACGTCGACCCGCACCTGGTGGCCGCCTGGGACGGTCTTGCCCCCGATCCCGGCCGAGACCCCGGCGCCACGTACGGCGATCTCCAGCGGCTGCTCGACCAACCGGTTATGGCCCTGCCCGAGAGCCGACGGCCCGCCGAGCACGTGTGGCACCTGTCGGTACGCGCCGCCCCCGAAGACCCGATCCTGTCGGACGAGCAGTGGGGCGAGATAGCCCGCAGGATGGTCGCCGCAACCGGTATCGCCCCCGACGGCGACGACGCCGCCTGCCGCTGGGCGGCCGTCCGGCACGCCGACGACCACATCCACATCATCGCCACCATCGTCCGCGAGGACGGCCGCCAGGCCCGCCTCCGCCAGGACGGCAAACGCTCCCAAGCAGAAGCCCGCAAGATCGAGATCGACTACGGGCTGCGCCGCCTCCACGTCGGCGACGGCACCGCCGCCCAGCGGCCTACCAGCGCCGAACGCCACAAGGCAGAGCGGGAAGGCCGGGAGCGTACCGCGCGGGAGGAGCTGCGGGAGACCGTGCGCCGCGCCGTTGCTGGCACGGCTTCCACGGAGGAGTTCTTCGACCGCCTGGCCGCCGCCGGCCTGCTCATCCGCAAACGCGTCGCGCCCTCCGGTGATCTGCTCGGCTACAAGGTCGCGCTGCCCGACGACCGCAACAAGGACGGGGATCCGGTCTTCTACTCCGGCTCGAAACTTGCACCCGACCTGTCCCTGCCCCGCATCCGCGAACGCTGGACGCTTCCCGCAGAGCCCGCTTCGGCAGACGGCTCCGAGCCGGAGCAGCCCGCCCTGCCGGACGTGACCGGCCCCGCGTTCGCGCGGCGCCGGGCCACCTCCGCTACCTGGCAGGCCCTGCTGATCATCGACCACGGCGACGACGGCACGGCAGCGGCCCAGATCGCCGCAGCGGGGGAAATCCTCGACGCACTCGCCAAGACATCCGCCGCCCAAACCCGCGCTGAGCTGCGCGAGGCGGCGTTCGTGTTCGAGCGGGCGAGCCGCTCCCACGTGAAGGCTGTACGTGGACACGACCGCGTCCTGCGCCAGGCCGCTCGCGACCTCGTCCGCAGCGGGCCCGCCCTGGGCCGAGGGGAAGACGGCGCCACCACCGCCATGCTCATCGACATGGCCTTCTTCCTCGCCATCGCCGCGGCGAACTGGCATGCAAAGAGGGAGCACGCGCAGCAGGCCGCCGCAGCCCAGCAGGCAGCCGAACACCTTCGGGCAGCTTACGAAACCGCCGCAGCCCAGCCCATGGCCACCCTCCGACAGCGAGGCCAGCGCCTGACTCCCCGTGTTCGGCAGCGGCAAGCCGAGCTTCTCCAGCAAGTCCTGCCGGATCTGGCCGAACGCATCCGTGCCGAGGCCGGCTGGGCCGCCTTGGCCGCCACCCTCGACGACGTCCGGAAGGCCGGCCATGACCCGGCGGTTTTGCTGAGCGACGCCGCCCGACGACGCGAACTCGATACCGCCGACTCCATCAGCGACGTCCTCGTATGGCGCCTACGCCGCAGCGCCCACCTGCTGGCCCTACCCGCAAGGCCCGACGGAACGGCCGCCCCAGGCACTCGGCGCACTGCACCCCCGGCGCCCGCCACGCGACCGGCCAACAGCGCCGTAACCGACCCCAGCCGTCGGCGCTGACCAGCGGAAAACGGGCGGAGCGTAGCCGACGATCGGCGGTTGGGCAAACCGCCGATTCTCCGGATCATTGATGCCCCCACCCACCCCACTCCTGTGAGGAGCACCCGTATGCCCACAAGCCAAGCCCGACCCGAGATCGTCGTCCTGCTCTGCGACGCGGACATCAAGCGCAAGCGTGAAACCAACACGTGGAACCACCTCGACGGGCGCCCGTTCAGCAAGGAGGAACGGGCCCTCGTCCTCAGTGCCACCCGCGTCGAGTTCGAAGAGATACAGGAGCAGTTCAAGCGATACCGGGAGTACCGGCGCACGATGGACGAAGCTCCGGATGCTCTGGAGCGCTTCCTGGCCCCGTTCATGGAGCGGCTCGCCGAGAAGAAGCTTGGCAACGCCGTCGAGCTCATGAACGAGGAGGAGCGAGCCGAACTCGATCACCTCCTCGGGCTCATCGTCGAACCAGTCCGTCCCTTCGCCCCGTACGCCTTCTGAGCCTGGGCCCCCGCGCCGGCGCTTACCCAACGCGCTGGTGAGTGGCTCCCGCGACCGAGCCGGCATCTGGCACAGAGGCGTGTGCGTTCCAGGCGATAACCGGTAGCAAGCAGCACGAAGCCGGGCTTCTCCCCGAGGGGAGGCCCGGCTTCCATGCGTTGGATGGCCCTCAGCTGGCTGGAGCGCGCAGGAGCCGGTCGCGTGTGCTCTCCGGCAGCACCCGGCGCAGGACCGGCGCGCTGGAGCTGAGGGAGTCAGCGAAGGCGGCGACGAGGTCGTGCGGCACGCTGCTGCTGAACGACGCGGCCCACAGGTAGCCGCCGCCGAGCACCGGCTCGGCCCACGCCTGCCACCCGGCCAGAGCCGCCTCATCCGCCTCAGCCACGAGCGCGAGCGGGTCGCCATCCTGGATGAGGGGCGGCACCTCACCGAGGCGGATGTGGGAGGCGAACGTCGGATCCAGCGCGCCCAACCCGGGCTGGTCGACGTCGCGCAGCCACCCGCGCGCCGTTACCGCGTCGAGGACCAGCTCGGGGCCACCGCACGGCAGGGCGGGCTGATCTCGGGCGTCGAGCGCGGCAAGGAAGCCGGCGAGGATCTCCCCCGGGACATCGGGGGTGAAGTAGGCCGACCAGTGGGCGAGCGGACTGCTCGGGTCCGTACGAGCGGACACTTGCCAGGCGATCGGCAGGTTCCCCAGGTGGAACGGCTCGTCCGGCAGGACCCACTGCGCCCACCGCAGGGAGTCGGGGCCGATGTGCAGGACGGTGCTGCGCAGGACCTGCCGGTCCTCCGGCGCCTCGTCAGGCTCCTGGCGCCCGCGGACGAGCGTCAAGCTAGTCCAACCCAGGTTGGCGAGCGTGTCGGCGACTGCGTCGTAGAGGCGTCCGTCGTCACCGGCCAGGTGCCGGGGACCGACCCAGTACGCGGACGGGGCGCAGGCCGGAGCGGGTGGATCGATCGGGAAATCGGGATGCAGGTGCGCCTCCAAGGGGCTGGGGGGCTGGGGCTTGATGCCGCCAGCGGTGCGTGCAACTGGATGGACGTGCCGGACTGGCCTTCCGGCGACCTCGGGTGGCAGATGCGGGGCTACCCCGTCTCGCCCTCACCAGGCAGACGACAGGTTCCCCCAGGGCCGCCGACTCGAGCCTCTGGCTGTCACACCCGCTGGGAGGTCTCCAGCACGCACGCGACTGCCGCAGCGACGACGTCCGCTGGCGTCTCGGTGTCGAAGGACATCTGGTAGCCGCGCACCTTGGCCGTACCGGTGACGGCGATCTTCCACCCCTCGCCGTCGGTACCAGGGCGGCCGGACGGAAACCATCCGAGATAGAAGGATCCATCCTTCGAGTTGACGTGTACGTCCGCGCGGTCGTCGACGACCAGGTGGAAGTCGTCGGCGGAGAACTGATCCATCACGAGCGTGGCCTGGCCCGGTCCGAGCAGCCACTCACGCAGCCGCAGGGCCTCGACGCTGGTGGAGAATCCGGGGCCCTGGGGTGCCGCAGTCACGGGCAATCACCTCTTTGACCTGGTGTTTTTGCGAGAAGGTCGTCCAGGTTCACATGCCCTTGCGGCGCTGACCAGTCATTCGTGGATCTTTGTTGTCTGCCCCCGGCGAACTGAGACGCAGAGCGCGAGACCTCGCTGTCCAGCCGCGGAAAACGGCGTGCGCCCGGTGGGGGCAGTGCTGATAGTTGCCGCATGGATGCGATCGAGGCCGCACGCGCCGTCGTAGATGAACAGCACCCCGAAGCGCGCGCCGCGTTCCTGGGCGGCAGCGTCGTGACAGGTGGCCGCACGGCCACGTCGGACCTCGACGTCGTGGTCCTGCTCCACGGAGCCCCAGCCCCCTACCGGGCGAGCCTCCAGTACGCCGGCTGGCCGGTGGAGATGTTCGTTCACACCGAGACGACGTGGCACGCCTACGTCGAACGGGAGCTGCGCAAGCGCCGGTCACCGCTGCTGTGGATGTGTGCCGACGGACTGCTGCTCTTCGACACCGATGGACTCGGAGCCCACCTCGCCGCACAGGCCCGGAAGCTGACCACCGCCGGACCGCCCCCGGTGTCGACGGAAGAGATCGAGGACCGCCGCTACGCGATCACCGACCTCCTCGACGACCTCGCGGGAAGCAACGACCAGAGCGAGCGTCTCTTCATCGCGACCGAACTGGTCCGACGCACCGGTGAGCTGGCACTGGCCGTTGCCGGTTCGTGGGGTGGCGGGGGGAAGTGGCTGGCACGCCGCCTTGAGACAACCGCGCCAGGGCTCAGCACACGCCTCCACCACGGCCTACAGGAGGCACTGGGCGGGCGAGTCGAGACCCTCGTGGCCGTCGTGGACGAGGTGCTCGGACAGACCGGTGGCCGGTTGTGGGTCGGCTACAAGCGTGTCGGGGCGCCCTGAGCGATCCCGCGCTGCGGACGTCGCAACGTCTGTTCTTCCACGTGCAGATCACTTGACGGAGAGCAACGCCCGAGCCTCATCGGCGCACCCCCACGACAGCGTGACGCCAGCACCTCCGTGGCCGTAGTTGTGCACGACCACGGTGCCGTCCTCCCCCACCTCTTCCTCCACACGGACCGTGACGCGGGTCGGTCGAGCGCCGACCCGGTGCTCCAGGACACGGGCCTCGGCGAGGCGGGGCTCAACCTCGGCGCAGCGGGCGAGGATGCCGGCCGCAGCCTTGTCGTCGGGGGCCAGATCGCCTTCGCCGTCGATCGCTGTGCCGCCCAGGACCACGGTGTCGCCGTGGGGGTAGAAGCACAGGAGGTCCGGGGAGAGGCCGGTGTCCTCGGAGAAGAACTCGGTCAGCCCGGGGTTGGTGACGACGACGTGCTGACCGCGGATGGGCCGGAGGTCGGGGTCCGGAACCAGGTCGCGCGACCCGAGGCCCGCGCAGTTGACCATCGCCGAAGCCGGACCGGCGTCCGAGAGCGAGGTCAGCCGTCGCTGCTCGACCACACCGCCGGCATCGCGGAGCCGGCGCAGGAGGTAGTCGAGGTAGGTGGGCATGTCGATCAGTGGCACGGTGAACCGGTAGCCCGCCGTGAACCCGGCCGGGAGTTCGGCCCGCTCGCACGGTCGGAAACCAGGCAAAGTGGTGGCCCAGTCTGGCGCGGCTTCGGCCGTGCGGGATGCTTCGATGCCACTGGTGAGCCGGACGCCCGTCGCCGGGTCCTGGGCCAGCTCCCGGAAGATCTCCAGGGACCGTTGTCCCCACTGGTCGACCTTGTCCTTCGGTTCGACCAGGTAAGGCCCCCACATCGCCCCGGCCGCCAGCGATGTGACCCCCGGCACCTGCTCGGCGATCACGTGCACCGAAGCCCCGGCCTCGGCGAGAACGACGGCCGTGGTGAGTCCAGCCACCCCAGCCCCGACAACGACAACGCGCTCCCCTGCGGTCATGAACCTGACCCTAACGGCCGGGTTGCGTCGATGGGGCGTGTTGGGCGAGGGCGTCCTCCAGAGCTGGCAGGAAGCCACGCACGTGAGGGTTGCGCTGTCGGCGACGGAGGTCGGCGGCAAGCTGGTGGAGCAGCGCCGCGCTGCGAGGCGAGCGGACGACATCGAGGCGGTCGGCGGCGATCTGGCCGATCTCGCAGGCTGCCTCCAGGTCTCCATGCGCGCTGTGTCCCAGGGCCAGCCAGGCTCCCTCGAACATAGCTCGGCGCTGGCTTGGGTCGCCGCGCGGGACGTCGTACGCCCCGGATCTGAGCATCTCGGTCCCTTGGGCGAGGAAGCGGCGGCTCTTCTTTCCGCTCTCCGCCTTCTGCTGTGCACGACCCATCTGGATGAGGCCGTAACCGGCCTGGCAGTCCAGGTGGTTGTCGGTGAGGAAGTACATCCAGCGGGGCTCTTCTTGGCGGCCGTCCCGGCTTGCGATCAGTTCGCGGGCAGTGCCACGAGTGTGGGCGAAGTCGTTGTCACGGCCGGCGGCGGCGTACGCGTAGGCGAGCCGGGACAGGACGGACGCCCGGACGGCCAGCGGGGCGGCGTCACTCGCACGGCGGGCGGCCTCTCCGAGGGCGATGGCGTCCGCGGGGTGTCCTCGATTCGCCGCCTGGAAGGACAGGTCGCCCAGGATGTGGGCGCACAGGGGAAGATCATTGACCTGATGGGCGGCCCGGAGCGCCGTGACGAAGTAGCGCTGCGCCAGTCCGTGGTCGGCCGCGTCGAAGGCCATCCAGCCGGCCAGCTGACCGATCTCTGCGAGCGCGCGGATCAGACGGCTCGCGACAGCCGGAGGGTGGCCGCCTTCGCGAATCAGCAGCCCGACAGCCCGGAACTGGGCTCCAACGTAGGGCAGATGACGTGCCCCTCCGTGCTCGTCATCGAGCAACTGGAGCATTGGAAGGTGCTGCTCGACTTGGTCCACGAGCGGATCGGTGCCGAGCGACGACGTCATTCGAGGCGTGTACTGGCCGCGTCCCGCGGTGCCGTCAAGGTACTGGGCGACGATCGCGAGGAGTCCCGCGCCCGAGATCGCGAGGAACCGGCGACGGTCGACGAGCCCTCCCATCACCCAGTCCTCCACGATCGCCTCCATGCCCTGCGCGGTCCAAGGCCGCGCGAGATCCGTGTCCGCAGGGACCAGCGCTGACGAGTCGCCCACACGGCCCTGCCACAGTTCGGCCACCGAGACATTCCTACCCAGCTCCTGGGAGAGCACGTAGGCGGCCATCATCGGCAATGGCGAACGCGGCAGGGAGCCGGCGTCCCGCCAGTGGTACGGCGCCGACTCGGCCACCGTCCCCGCGCCGAAGACCCGGTTGAGCTTGCGAGCGAGCGCCTTCGGGCTCCACCCGAGTTCGTCGAGGCACCCCGCCAGTACGACGTTGGGCTCGCCTGTCTGCGGCGCCACGTGCGACCACCCTTCGCTCCAGTGGTTCGTCCCATCACTTCGCGAGCCCCCATGGTGATGCCCCTGGACGGACGATTCACCACCGCCGCATGGAAGTTGACCGAGTTGACCCACTGATCGGGTCCTGCCTGACCGTCCCCCTCCTGTGTTCTTGGATCCCGGCGGAGGCGCCCGTCTTCCGAGCCGACGGAGAAAGAGGTGGGCCTTGAGGCAGCACACAAGCATCTCCCCAGGCCGACCGGGCGATGTGCTGGACGGTGACGCCGGACGACCAACCTCCGCCCCCGGAAGCGGGCTCGTCGCTGGCGACGGCACGACCACCCTGATCACGGATCTGCCGTACGGACCGGAAGCGGCCGAGGTCGCCCGGGGCGCCGTGACGCTGGCGCTGCGTGGCACTGAGACGGACGTACTTGCTGACGCCCGCCTGATCGGGTCGGAGCTCGCGACGAACGCCTTCGTCTCGGGCAGTCCTCCGTTGGTTCTGTGCGTCGACCGCAGGAGTCTGGCCGGCGGCGGCCTGGAGGTCGAGATCACCGTCACCGACGGCGGCTGTTCCCGCCCGGCACCCGCTTCTCCTACCGCTCCCGACGAGCAGGCCGAATCAGGACGGGGACTGGTCATCGTCGATGCCTTGGCCGATGCCTGGTCGCTGACGACTGGCACCAGCGGCTCTCGTGCCTGGTGCCGACTCGCCCACAGGCCGTGCTCCTCGTCCGCCGGCGCCTGATGTCCACGCCTGCCCAAACCCGTCCTCCAAGGAGGCACCACACAGTGCGCATCGACCATGCGTCTTCCCCACCCTCACTCACGGCTGTGCCGGAGGCCGCTCGTCAGCCCAGGGTCGTCGTCGCTCTCCACGAGGGCTTCTACGGCGCGGAGTCGGGCACCGGCTTCAGCAACCGCGCCTTCCTCACGGCACTGGCCCGGCTCCTGCCGACAGGCCGCCTCTCAGTGATCACCCCGCACGTGCCCGAGACCGCGGGGGCGCACAATCAGCGGTGGGCCCGCGAGGTGCGGCAGATGCTGCGGCAGGCCGCGGCCGAGGTCATCACAATCCCGAAGGTCAACGCGCCGCCGGACTCGGTCCGCGGCTCGATTCAGCTGTGCGACCTGGCGGGCGAGGCGGCCATACGCATCGCCGCGCGAGCGAGCCGGTGCCTCCTCGTCGGCCTCGACATCCCGTTCCTCGGGCTCGCGCCCTACACGTCGCCGACCACGGACCTGCTGCTCGTGCCCCGCTCCACGACCGCGCTGACGCGGCCCAAGGATGTCTCCCGCGTCCGCTGGGAGCGGGACGCCCTGCGAGCGGCGACGCTCCGAGGTGCGCGCGTCGGGGCTATCTCCTCCCACATGCGAGGCCACCTCGTCGTCAACTACGCCGTCCCTCGGTCGAGCATCGTGAGCATCCCGAACGGGCTGATCCGTGAGGAGATGGTCAGGTCGGCCACGGCTCTGCCGCTGCCTTTCAAGGCCCGCGCCGGATTCCTTCTCGCCATGGGCCGCGCAGTCCCGACGAAAGGTTTCGAAGACCTCCTGGAGGCGTTGCGCCTGCTGAAGGAACGCGGTGTCCCCGTTCCTCACCTGCTGCTGGCTGCCGTGACCTCGGAGGAACCCAAGCACCTCTCCTCGTACCAGCAGGACCTGGCGGCAGACATCCGCGCGCACGATCTGGACGCGACTCTGATCACTCGCTTCACCCCCGCGATCCGTGCCTGGCTGCACAGCCCGGCCCTGCGCGCGGTCATCGTTCCCTCTCGCGAGGAGCCCTTTGGCCGGATACCTCTGGAGGCGTTCGCAGCCGGTGCGGGCCCGGTGGTCGCGACCACGGCCGGCGGCCTGGCTCAGACCGTCATCGAGGGCGAGACCGGCTTCACGGCCGCACCGCAGGACCCCAGGTCCCTGGCATCCGCCCTGCACCGGGCCCGGAACGTCCTGCCTCGAGAACGCGATCGGCTCCGGAGCGCCGGGGCGGCCCTGGTGCGCTCCCGCCATGACTACGAGGCCAGCGTCGGTTCCGTCATGGACCGCATCGCCCCTTGGGCGCTGACGCGGTCAGCCACCGCAGAGGGCCGCGCGCGATGAACCAGCCGGTGGTGCTGATCAGCCTGGAGTCCCCGCACTCCTTCTGGCGACTGTCCTCCGAGCACGAGCGTGCGCTGTCCGCCTCCTTCCCCGGCATCGAGTTCCGCAGGGCGACCGAGGAGGCCGTGCCGCACCAGCTGGCCGACGCACACGTCTACTTCGGGTGGCGATTCGCGCCCTCGTGGCTGTTCGCCGCGCCACATCTGAAGTGGATCGCTTCCCCGGCCGCCGGCACGGACCATCTGCCCGTCGCCGAGGCGCACTCCGTCGGGGTAGCGCTGACCCGCTCGTACGGCTTCCACGGCAGCCCCATGGCCGAGCACGCCATGGGCCTGATCCTGGGCTTCTCCCGCGGGCTGTTCATCAGCCAGCGAGTCCAGCGGAACCGCGCCTGGTGGAAGGACGACCTGGCCGAGGAATTCTTCGACCTGGCGGGGGCGACGATGACCATCGTCGGCTGCGGCAGCGTCGGACGCCACCTCGCCCAGGCCGCCCGGGCCTTCGGCATGAACGTCATCGGAGTGCGCCGGACACCACCTGCGGCTTCCGAGGGCGGGATCACGTGGGTGCACACGACGGCGGTGCACCAGGCGGTGTCCGTCGCCGACGTCGTGGTCAATCTGCTGCCCGCGACCCCTGGCACGCACCGCTACTTCGACCACGACCTCTTCTCAGCGTGCAAGCCCCGCTCTCTCTTCCTCAACCTCGGCCGCGCGGCAACCGTCGACCAGCCGGCTCTCCTGGCCTCCCTCGACACCGGCCACCTGCGTGGCGCGGCCCTGGACGTGTTCGACCCGAAACCGCTGCCTGCACGCCATCCGCTTCGGCTCCACCCCCGGGTCGTACTCACCCCGAAAAGCTCGGTGTTCTGCCGCGCGTACATGGACGAGGCGGTGGCGTTCTTCGCCGACAACCTGCACCGCTACCTCTCGGGCCAGCCCCTCAACGGCCTGGCCGAGGCGCCCGCCACCCGCTCTCCGCTCGTAGGAGGCTGACCAATGCCCACCGCAGACCACGACGACCTGGCCGCCGCCTTCGCCGCAGCAGGCCGCAACCACCCCTACCTGGCCTTCACCCTGAACTCGCTGTGCAACCTGGACTGCGTGTTCTGCAAGCCCCGGTGCATGCCGGACTACGGGCACAAGGACCGGCCCCTGACCGCCTCCGACTACGCGGCCATCGCTACCGAGGCCGGGGCTTGGAAGATCAGGAAGGCACACTGCTCCGGCGGTGAACCGACCCTCCGAGCCGACATCCTCGACGTCATCGCGGGCCTCGCCGACGGCCTCGGGCCCGATGCCGCGATCGGCATGACCAGCCACGGCAACCTGCGCCGTGGGCTGAGCGTCGAACAGCTCCACCACGCCGGCCTGACCTACCTCAACCTCAGCCTCCACAGCCTCGACCCGGCGCGGTCCGCCGCGATCATGGGCGGCGGCGACCCGCGCACCACCCGGAGCACCCTCGACGCCGCCCTCTCCCTCGGCCTGCGAGTGAAGATCAACTGCGTTCTTCAGCGCACCTACCTGGACGACGCCTTCGCCGTGGCCGAACTCGCCCGCGACCTGCCCGTCGCCGTCCGCCTGATCGAACTCCAGAACATCGGTCCCGCCCAGGCGCTGTTCGACACCGAGTTCATCACCGAGGCAGAGGTCCGCGACCGCCTCCACGAGTGGTTCGCCAACGCTGGCGAAGTCCCCCGGGACCAGTTGGGCGTCCGCAGCCCCGGGCAGTACCTCCGTCCCGACGGCTGGGCAGGGTCGATCGGCTTCATCTCCAACTCCAGCTGCGCAACCTGCTCCGACGCCAACCGAATCAAGATCACGCCCACCGGAGTGGCGCGACCCTGCATCCTGCACAACCGCGACATCCCCCTGAAGCCCCACCTCGTCGACGGCACACTCGGCAACGCCTTCGCCCACCTCTTCCAGGCCATGCTCGACCGCAACACCAACGACGCCTGGCAGGGCTTCCACTACGTCGACTACGACCTGCGCTGGGACCGGATGGAGCGCCCCGAAGGCACTCCGGTCCTGCCCCTGCTCCCCGTCCTTCCCACGGGAGCGGCTGGCCCCGCCTGCTCCCGCGCCTCCACCGGGGAGCGGTGATGGTTGTGGTCGACGCGCCGCCGCCTCTCTACCAGGAACTCGGCGCTCTGTACGAACGCGAGCTGGACGCCCACGGCGTCGGGGCCGTGATGCTCACCCACAAGTGGCAGCCGGCCGACCTGCTGGCACCGCACTCCGACATCGACGTACGCGTCCTCCTTCCCCAGGCCCCCGCCGACTGGGAAGAGTGGAACCACCGCCTGGCCGCCGCACACGCCGCCGCGGTCGGCCGGGAGGTATCCCATCGACGTCTTCTGGAGCACCCGCCCGGCTTCGCGTTCACCGTGACCGAGACGGACGAGCGGCTCGTCTCCGCGCCCGAACTCGCGACCTGGTCACTGATCAGCGGCAGCGTGAGGGACTTCCAGCGGTGGAAGTCCCGGGCCCAGATGGCGCCCTGGTGCGCGGTGGACGAGCGGTTCTACCGGGGGATCCTCCAGGCCCGGATGGGCGGCCGATACCAGCTGGCTGCGGACAGCACGGACAACGTGGCCAAGGACGTCGCCGCTTACCGGCGCCACTGCGTGGCGTGGCACTACCTCGCTCCGTGCTGGTTCGCCGCCGCGGCACTGGCGACCCGGACCCGCTGCCCCGGAAAGACGGCGGCCCTCACCCAGTGGCGGCCGGAGGGACTGGACGGATACGCCGAGCTGTTCCTCCGGCAGTCGGAGCACCATGCCGTTGCCCGCCCGCGGAGTCCGCGCCACCTGCTCCGCGCGGCCCATGTCGCCCTGGAGGCGGCCATGCGCCGCGTTCCTGGCAGGGACCGCCCCGACGGCCAGGGGCATGAGCACGCTCGTACTGACTGGGTGATGACGGCCGGCATGCTCCGTGTACGTGTCGCCCGCTGGCTGTACTACCTCGATCCGCCGCCCGGCGTGGCGACCGAGTACCTGATCCGGCGGGAGGCGAAGGAACTTCGCTCCGCCACGCAAACGCTGACCGCGCTCGCGGCAGACGAGGCGACTGCGGCCCAGCAGCTGGCCGCCCGGATGGCGGCGCTGATCCCCACTGGACCGACCACCGCCGACACCCTGCGCGCGGCCCTCGCGCGCTGGCACCAGCAGAACACCACCGTCCAGGACTTCCTCAGCTTCACCCCCGACGACGTCCACCTCTGACCCAAGGAGTCTCGCCAATGACCCCGCGTGCGCCGGTGCCCCGCACCCTCAAAACGGCCAAGGTCAAGATCACCACGAAGTGCAACCGGCACTGCGACTTCTGCATCTTCGCCGACGGCGCCCAGGGCGAGAACATGCCCCTGGACCTGTTCTCCACCATTCTGACCCGGCTGGAGACCATCCCCTTCCAACAGCTGCACATCAACGGCGGCGAACCCACCGTGCACCGGGACTTCCCGGCGCTCAGCGACGCCGCCCGCACGCGGCTGCCGGACAAAGTCATGGTCCTGGGCACGAACGCCATCACCCTGGCCCGCAACCAGCCGATCATGGACGCGACCCTCCGCTCCTACGACCAGATACTCATCGGCTGCGACGACGAACACGGGAACTACGACGAGGTGCACGCCGTCGTCCCCCGCCTCCGCGAAGCCGGCAAGACCGTGGTCGTCAACAGCGTCCTGGAAGGCATCAGTTCCACCCGGCTCACGCAGCTCGGGACGCTCTGCGAGAAGTACGGCGCCATCCACGTCACCAACCACGTGCACCACGTCGACGTCGGCCAGCCCGCGAACGAGCTGCGCGGCCTCTGCGACCGCTACCTCGACCAGCACCTGATGATCGAGATGGACGGGTCCTGCTACCGCTGCTTCAACGCCATGGCGAAGGACGACAGCGAGTTCAGCATCTGGGACGAGGACTTCGCGGCCAAGGTGTTCGCGCCGCGCGCGCACCACTTCCGGTTCTGCCTGCGCTGCCACGAGTACACCGACTCCGGCGCCGCACTCGTCCCCGCCCTCACCCTCTGATCGGGAGGTACACCACCATGCCCGCAGTCCTCGGACTGAACTTCCACCACGACACGGCCGCCGCGTTAGTCGTCGACGGCCGCCTCTACGCGGCCGAAGAGGAGCGCTGGAGCGGCGTCAAGCACAACCACCCCACCCGCAAGGGCACGCTCACCGCCCCGACCCGCGCGCTCCAGTGGTGCCTGGAGGCCGCCGGCATCGAACCGAAGGACGTGGACGCCGTCTGGGCCGCCTCCATGCGCCCCAACCCCGCGGCCGGCTGGTGGCTGGCTGAGGAACGGGAGGAACTCGCCGCCCTCCTGCCCGCCCCGCTCGGCGAACACCTCCGTCTCCTGTCCCACCACACGGCCCACGTGCTCTCCGGCTACCTGCTCTCCGGGCACGAGCACGCCGCGGGCCTCGTCATCGACGCCGGCGGCTCCTCACTGGGCTCCGACTTCGGCCCTGGCCGAGAGCGCATCACGGGGTATGACCTGTGGCCTGATCGCATCGATCGCCTCCACCAGGGCATGCCAGCCGTCGTGCCGGGCCCGGTCGGGCCTCGGCGCGTCCACTCCTCCCTCGGGCACTTCTACAGGAACCTCGCCCGGAGGGTGATCCCACCCGGCGACGAGCCCGAGGGCAGCATGATGGCGCTCGCCGCTTTCGGCGATCCCCAGCGCTACGGCGCACACGTCCGCGAACTGGTCCGGCTCGGAGACGAGGGCGAGGTCCGCATCGATCATCCGTGGGGTTCGGCGGACAGCAGCACACCGCTGCTGCTCGATGGCCGGGCCTGGACCGCCGACAACGTCGCGGAACAGCCGGAACACAAGCGTGCCGACCTGGCCGCTGCCGTCCAGGAGATCTTCGCCGAATCGGTCGTCCACGTCGCCCGCCACCTGCAACGACTCACTCGGGCCTCAACGTTGGTGTTCTCCGGCGGATGCGCCCTAAACTCCCACCTCAACGGCCAGCTGGCCGCCAACAGCGGCTTCGACACCCTCTTCGTCGCACCGGCCCCGCACGACGCCGGCACAGCCGTGGGCGCCGCGCTCTACGGCTGGCACTACCAGCTCGGGCAGGAGCGCCTGCCGGTGCCGACCGACGCGGCCTGGGGCCCGAACCCGGGCGCGCTGCCAACGACAACGGCGCCGCCCGGCTACCACGCCTTGCCCCACCTCGGGCTCGGGCTGGCGCCCGCAGTGGCGGCACTGCTCGCCGAGCACCGCATCGTCGGCTGGGTGCAGGGGCAGCTCGAATTCGGGCCGCGTGCCCTCGGCCATCGCTCGATCCTCGCCCACCCCGGTCACGCCACCACGCGGGACCGACTCAACGCGATCAAGAAGCGAGCCGCGTACCGCCCGTTCGCGCCGGCCGTCCTCACCGAGCACGCCACGGAATGGTTCATGTCTGCGGGCGACCCCTTCATGAACCGTGTCGCCACCGTCCGACGGTGCCGAGCCGACCGAGTCGCGGCGGTCACCCACCACGACGGCACCGCCCGCGTCCAGTCCGTCGCCGCCGACCACCAGGGCCTGCGCGATCTCCTTGAGCAGTTCCGCGACCTCACCGGACTGCCGCTGCTGCTGAACACATCCTTCAACCGCAAAGGCACCCCGATCCTACGGACCGCTGAGCAAGCCGTGGCAGCGGCGGTGGACCTACGCCTCGATGCCCTCGCCGTCGGAGACACCCTGCTCCTCGCCGACCACGTCCCCGACCCCCGTGCCACGGCCCTCCGTACGAGGTGAGGCGGATGGACCCCATCGATCTCGACCACGTCCTGACCGTGCTCGGTGCCGCCGCGTGGACCTCGGACGAGCAGTCCCGCGCCCGCGTGGCCGCCGGCCTCACTCTCACGGTCTACGACGGCCACACCCGCGACCAGGGCACCCCATACCTGGAACACCCGCTGGCCGTCGTCAGGCTCTTGCGAACGGAGATCGGCGTCCGGCGCCCTGAGACCCTCCTCCTCGCCCTCCTCCATGACGCCTTGGAGGTGGCCCCTGAGTCGGAAGCACTGCTCGTCCACCACCTCGGCGGCCCGTTCACCGCCCGCCTGCGTGCCATGACGGCCGACCACCGTCTCGAACAGCGCCCCAAGTCCGACGGCGACGAGACCCGCTGGCGCGCCAAGCAAGCCGCGCTCCCGCCCGAGGACCTCCTCGTCCGGCTCGCCGACCGACTGCACAACCTGCGCGACCTCGCCGTGTCCCCGAACCTCGACCGGCGCCGACGGTTCCTCCAGACCCTGGGCGATTTCCACCTCCCCCTCGCCGACGCCGCCCGCGACCTCGGCCCCCATCTGGAGACCATGCACGCGCGCCTGCACGCCGAGTACGTCCACCACATACAGGAGGTACGTCCGTGAAACGGGTCGTCTACTCGATGGAGCCGGTCGGCCGGACCGGCGGCCGGGTCTACCTACGGATGCTCCACGAGGTGACGGCCGACGACGTGGAATGGCACACGGTCCCGGACCACAAGCGGACCTACCGGGTCCGCCGCTGGCGCAAGCTCCGCCACCTCGCCCGCCTGGCACCTTCCATACGGGCGCTGCACGGCACCACCGGCACCTTCGTGTGGGACGACCTCAGCCTGCTGCTGTTCACGCCCGAGATGCGCGCCCGCACGGTGTTCCTCCTGCACCACTACGAGCCGCTCCAACATGACTCCGCCCCCATCGAGGCCATGCTCTGGGAGCGGCTGTTCCGCGTTCTGCCGCAGTGCGCCGCCGTCGTGTGCGTCGCCCCGTACTGGGCCGACCAGCTCCGCGCCCGAGGCGTCCGCAACGTACGGGTGATCTACAACGCCTTCGACATGGCCGAAGTAGAGCAGGCACGCGGTTACGACCGGGCCGAGTGCCGCGCCGAGTTCGGCCTACAACCCGACGTGATCGGCGTCTACGCGGGCAAGGCCGTGCACTGGAAGGGCACCGAGGAGGTCTCCGCAGCACTGGCCGGCGTTCCCGGACTGCGGGTGATCACCAGCGGCAGCAACACCATCGGCCTCGACAGCGCGCACTACGACGTCGAACGCGAGCGGTACCTGCGTCTGCTGCGCGCCTGTGACGTCGGTGTCTTCCTCCCACGGATGCGGGAGGGCTGGAGCCGTTGCGCCGCCGAGGCTTTACTCCTCGGCCTGCCCTGCCTCATCCGCCCGGTGGCCGGCCTGGGCGACCTCGCCGCACTGGCTGGCCAGCCAGCCCCGGACCTCCGCCGCCTCCCGGCACAGGTCCGGCAGCGTGCGGCGACACGGCACACCGAGGCCAAGGCGGGGTACGAGGCCCTGGCCCGGTTCGACCTGACCTACTTCGGCGACGCCTGGGGCAACCTCCTGGCGCAGGTCGCCTGAGCAGCGGCTAAGCCTGCGCGGCCAGCTTCTTGCTGGCGGCGTCCAGACGGGCCAGCACGCGGTCCCGGCCGAGCAGCTCCATGGACTCGAACAGCGGGAGTCCGATCGTCCGGCCGGTGACCGCGACCCGGATGGGCGCCTGGGCCTTGCCCAGCTTCAGCCCGTGCTTCTCGCCGACGGCGAGCAGGACGGCCTTCAGGTCGTCCGCCTTCCACTCCGCGACGCCGGCCAGCTCGGCGCGGGCGTCCGACAGGATGTCGCCAGCGCCTGCCTTCATCGCCTTGTTCCACGACGCCTCGTCCTCGACCGGCTCGTCGAGGAAGAGAAAGTCCACATAGCTGGTGATCTCGGAAAGCAACGCCAGCCGGGTCTGGGCCAGGGAAGCCGCCGCCTCGAAGACGTCCTTGTCGAACGCCTCCGGCCGCCACGGCGCGTACGGGGCAACGAGCCACGGCGCGCAAGCGGCGGCGAACTGCTCCGGCGACAGGGCGCGGATGTACTCGCCGTTGAACGCCGTCAGCTTCTTCACGTCGAAGAAGGCCGGCGCGGTGTTGACGTCCTCGATCCGGAAGAGCTGCTCCAGCTCCTCATACGGCCTGATCTCCCGGTCGTCACCCGGGCCCCAGCCGAGCAACATGAGGTAGTTCACCATCGCCTCGGGCAGGAACCCCTCGGCGAGGTAGTCCTCCAGCGCCACCTTGTCCCGGCGCTTTGACAGCTTCTGCCGCTTCTCGTTCACGATCACCGGCAGGTGCGCCCACACAGGCGGCTTGGCACCGAGCGCCTCCCACAGCAGCTGCTGCTTCGGCGTGTTCGACAGGTGCTCCTCGCCTCGGATGACCTGCGTGATTCCCTCGTCCAGGTCGTCCACGACGTTGGCGATCAGAAAGACCGGGGACCCGTCGCCACGGGCGATCACGAAGTCCTCGATCGCGCTGTTCGGGAACGCCGGCTCCCCGCGGACCAGGTCGACCACGACGGTCTCCCCCTCGTCCGGCGTCCGGAACCGCAGCGCCCGCCCCTCCTCGAAGGCCAGCCCCCGGTCCCGGCAGAACCCGTCGTACCCGAGGTGCTCCGACCCCGTGCGCTCCTTCAGCTGCTCCCGCGTGCAGTCGCAGTAGTACGCCCGGCCGGCCGCGAAGAGCTGCTGAGCCGCTTCCCGGTGCCGGTCGGCGTTGTGCGACTGGAAGTACGGCCCCTCGAAGGCCGGGTCCTCACCATGGATGCCGATCGCCGCGAGCGCGCTGATGATGCCCTCGGTCCACTCCGGCTTGTTCCGGGCTGCGTCGGTGTCCTCGATCCGCAGCACGAACCTGCCGCCGGACTGTCGTGCCACCGCCCAGTTGTAGAGAGCGGACCGTGCACCACCGACATGGAACATGCCGGTCGGGGACGGGGCGAAACGAACGCGAACCGGGGCAGTAGACATGCGCTCCAGGGTACCGACGCGGGACCTACACCCCGGACCACTCGCCCTACCTCCGCACCGACGTTTTTCGGCCGACCCCGTACTCCTCTCGCCCGTCCTCTCCCACTGCAGGTGCGTATCCGTACCTCGGCTGACCGCTCGCCAAGGCTCCAGCCGACCTCGACCGCAGCCACCCGGACACGCTCCACGCCCGCATGCATGTGCGACGCCGCGCCGGATACAAAGCCCCGCGACGCTGCCCTCGCATTCTCGATTGCGGACGCGATCGTGGCGTTCGTATTCTTCCGGGCAACGCGTTGACGGAGACGAGTAGCCAGGGACCACGCGAGCAGAGAGAGCCGCCGGCAGCTGGGAAGGCGGTCTCGCGCCCCGAGGCGAAGACCCTCCCGAGCGCGGGGAGGAACGGCCCCTCTTATGGCCCAATGCCCCGCCGGCCGGCCCCCGTCACCGGACCAGAACGAGGCCGCCACCTGGTGGCGGTGAAAGTGCGGTGGTACCGCGAGTTGCCCTTCTCGCCCGCACTCCCAAGGGATCATGACGATGTCCTTCGGAGGACCGCAATGATCCAAAGCCGCGTACACGTCTCCGACCTGCGAGAACACGTCGGCCGTACCGTCACCGTCTTCGGCTGGGTGAACACCCGGCGCCTGCAGAGCAAGATGCAATTCGTCGTCGTACGCGACGGAACCGGCATGGTGCAGGTGACCCACAAGCGTGACAACGGGCCGCTGGAGGCCCGGCTCCAAGCCCTCACTCCCGAATCCGCCGTCAAGATCACCGGACGGGTCACGGACGCCGCCCAGGTCAAGCTAGGCGGCCTGGAGATCGTTCCAGAGGCCGTCGAGGTCCTGAACCCGGCCGCCACCCCGCTGCCGATCGACGAGCAGACGGGCATCGAGCACCGGCTGGACTGGCGCTTCCTGGACGTGCGCCGCCGTCCCGCCGCCCAGCTGATGTTCGCCGTGCAGACCACCCTGGAACAGGGGCTGCGCGAGTACGCCTACGCGCAGGGCGCCACGGAGATGCACACCCCCAAGCTCATGGGCACCGCCTCGGAATCCGGAGCGGAGGTCTTCGAGCTCGGCTACTTCGGCCGCAGCGCCTACCTGGCCCAGTCGCCGCAGTTCTACAAGCAGATGGCGATCTCGGCCGGCATCGAGAAGGTCTTCGAGATCGGCCCCGTCTTTCGTGCCGAGCCGTCGTTCACCTCCCGGCACGCCACCGAGTTCACCGGCGTCGACGTCGAGCTCGCCTGGATCGACGGCGTCGATGACGTCATGGCTTTCGAGGAGCGGATGCTCACCCACGCCATCGCCAAAGTCGCCGACGCCCACGGTGAGGCCGTCCGCGAGCGGTTCTGTGTGGAGATCACGGTCCCCACGACGCCCTTCCCCCGCATCACCATGGCCGAGGCGCACGAGATCCTGCGCAAGGGCGGCTGGACCCCGGAGGGGATCAAGGAGGACCTAGACCCGGAGGGCGAGCGACGCATCAGCGCCCATATCCAGCAGGCCACCGGCCACGAGTTCGTGTTCATCACCCACTATCCCGTGAGCAGCCGACCCTTCTACCACATGCGGCCGGCCGAGGACCCGAGCGTGACCCTGAGCTTCGACCTGCTCTGGAAGGGCCTGGAGATCACCACCGGCGCCCAGCGCGAGCACCGCTACGACGTGTTGCTGAAGCAGGCCGCCGAGATGCGCATGAGCCCGGAGCCGATGCAGGACTACCTGAACGCGTTCCGGTACGGGTGCCCGCCACACGGCGGGCTGGGCATGGGCCTCGGACGCGTACTGATGGTGATGCTCGGCCTGGAGTCGATCCGCGAGGCCACCTTCCTCTTCCGCGGACCAAACCGGCTCACCCCATAGCCGACAGCTGCATTCTGACCACCTGCGATGTTCCGCCCAGTGCCTCGTCTGCTGAAAGCATGGACGGGTGAGTGTTCATGAACTGGGGCGCTGGGTGCCGGCGCGCCCGGAGGACCTGGCCGCGATGTTCGCCGAAGCCGACTTCCCGTGGTGGATCGCCGGCGGGTACGCGATCGAACTCGCCGTCGGTCGCGAGCTACGCCCGCACGGCGATCTCGACGTCCTGGTCCTCCGCCGCGACCAGGCGCTCGCGCGGGAGATGCTGAGCGACTGGGACATGCACGTTGCGGACCCGCCTGGCGCGGGGCACCTGCGTCCCTGGCGTCCGGGAGAGACGCTTGAGGTGCCCCTCCACGACATCTGGTGCAGACGCACACCCGAGGCGCCCTGGTCGGTGCAACTCATGCTGGACGAGGCCGAGGGCGCCCAGTGGGTTTCGCGGCGCAACCCAGGGGTCCGACTTCCGCTCGCGCGATTGGGGCGGAGGAGTCCGACCGGAATCCCTTACCTTGCGCCCGAGGTGCAGCTCTTCTACAAGACGAAGGCCACACGGGACAAGGACGAGACTGACTTCGAAGCGGTATTGCCGCTACTGGACGAGTCACAACGCGTCTGGCTAGCGGATTCGATCGCGATGACCGTCCCAGCCCATCCCTGGAGGAAACGTCTCTAGTCCGCAGACCGAAACCGAGAGGCCAGCCGTACTGCGCCGATGCCCCGACTACCTGAGCCGGGCTCGGCCTCGGAGGGAATCAGCCCATTGCAGGCTCAGCAGGCGAGGTCTACAGCAGGGGCAGCGAAGTCGTCCTCAAACTGCTGGGAAGCGTCGTCCTTCAGCTGCAGAACGTCGGCGTCGAAGAGCCTGGAGGTCAGCGCCTCGGTCAGGGGTGGGGGTACGGCGTTGCCGATGATGATCTGAACCTCGGTGTGGGTCAGCTCGTAGCGCGGCTTGACCCTCTCGTCGACGAACTTGAAATAGTCCGGGAAGCCCTGGATACGCGCGGCCTCGTGGGCGGTCAGACATCGGGGAACACCAGGGTGGACAAAACGCCCGCGTCCCATCGTCGCGAAGCCACTGGTAATGGTCTGAGACGGGCGGTCCCACCACAAACGGCCATACATTGCGGTGTAGTTGTGTTTGCCCTGGTGACACTTGGGGCGCTCTTCGTTCGGCAGATTGTGCACGTCATTCTCGAAGAGATACTTCATACGCCGCTGGTTGTCCGCGTTGGGTACGGCAGCTTCATCGAAGAATGACTTAGGTCGAATGTCGAGCAGGTCGCCGATCGCCCAACGCAGGTCATGGGGTGTGGCATTTTGGTCTTCGACCTTTAGCAGGTCAGCAGCAGAAAAGCCAAAAGGCAGCGCATCTTCGCGGACGGCCAGCAGTATGTGGCGCTTGCGTGTCTGAGCGACCCCGAGCTTGAGTAGGTCGATGCGACTGGTGGCGACATCGTAGCCAAGCTTCTTGAGGTGAACGATGGCGCGGGAGACGACCTGCTGCTTGTCATTGACAACGGCCAGCACGTTCTCGATGACGACTACACTGGGGCGCAGAACCTCTGCGGCACGAGCCATGCGCAGGTACAGCCGGTTCTTGGGATCATCGCGGCGGGTGTGGTTGTTGAGGTTACTGTGCCCCTGACACGGCGGCCCACCGATCAGGAGCTCCACCTCACCCACCATTGAGAGAGTTTCGGTCTCCTGAGCGGTCAACGGTGCGCCAAGGTCACCGTCGAAGTAGGATTCGACGGCTCCCTGTCGGACGTTGGCCTTGGGGAAGTTTGCTTTGAATACCTTCGTTGGAGCTGCCTCAAAGTCAACCGCGAGACGAACATCGAGCGAGACGTCGTGCTTGCGGGCTGCCTGAGCTATACCGAGGGTGAGGCCACCGCAGCCAGCGAAGAGGTCCACGACTCGCAGGGAGCCAACACCCTGCTCAAACTTCGGCCGCCGCTTGGCCCGCAAGGGGTGCCGCTCACCCACGTGTGACCCCCTCTGCACTTGCTTGTAGAACCGGCGGAACGAGCGGTCATCGTACTCGATCAAGGGTGAGCCCGCGTGGTAGACCGCCACCTAAGTGCCGCCTGAAGTGCCGATCGCGACGGTTCCACACCTGACCTTCCTGCATCACTGGGCACGTAAGCCAGCTCATCAACCGCCATCAGCTACGGCGCTGCTGCCACCACGGAGTCGACAAGGCCGACGCCCCGCGCTCCCTCAACGCGATCGCAGCCAACATCAAGCACCACAGCACCAAGCACGGGCATCACGGACCCCGAGGTCCGCGACACAGTCACGCTCTGACGCGCCAGACGTATCTAGGCGCCGAGACAGTCCATTTGATCTACCGTCAGAAGCGCTAGCGGATAAAATCTTGCAGCGCTCCCGGCCCGGTCGATGAAGGACAGCAGCATGCCGCTAGAGGTCAACAAACACGTCCAACGGATACGTCGTTACCAGCCGTTCGACGCCGACACCTCTGAGATGATCTACGAGCTGCAGGCAGACTGGACGCAGTCGCTGTTCCCCGTTGTGACGTTGGACTACTTGCTGGACGCCATCGAGCGACCGACCACGAAGACCATCGTGCTCACCGGGGACGCCGGGCATGGCAAGACGAGCCTGTGCGCCAGCCTTCTGGCCGAGCTGCGGGCCGGTGACGAGACGATCACAGCAGATGTCCGGAAGGCAGTTTTCCTCGAGCTGTCCGGGGCCGGAGACGCCCGCCGCCCTGTCGGCCGGACCCGTAGCGGACGCCCGCTGTACATCCTCAGCGATCTCAGCGAGCTCAGCCCGCAGGCGGGCGCTCGCAAACTCGTGGAGCTTCTTGACCCTCCGGACGAGGGCATCGCGATCATCTGCGCAAACGAGGGCCAACTACGCAAGTGCGTCGCTGAAGATGACAACCTGGGCAAAGGCGGCACCGGGCGCGCCAAGATTCTGGTGAAGACCCTCACGGAAGGCATAGTCCGGGGGCAGGTCACCGACCCCGATGGCACAGTCACTGTTATCAACCTCAACTACCAGTCCGTAGCGGCTGACAGTGACAACGGCGGACTCATCCCTTGGGTCCTGAAGCAGTGGACGACGAACCAATGGTCGCGGTGGAAGCCCTGCGAGACCTGTGATGCACGGAACGTCTGCCCGATCCTGGCCAACCGCAACGAACTAAACGATCTTACCCGCGGGCCTCAGCGTCGGGCCGCGATCCGGGACGTGTTCGCCGCGGCCGAACGCACCGGGGCCGTAATCACGACACGCCAGGCGCTGTCGGTGACCAGCTACATGCTCACCGGCGGCCTGTCCTGCGAGAACGTCCATGCCAAGTACCAGCGGTCGCACTCGAATAGGTTGTGGCAGGCTCCCCACTTGTACCACCAGGCCATCTTCGGCGACCGGCTGACCCAGCAACAACGTCATCTGGTTCCTGCCTTCTTCGCGCTACGAAAGCTGGACCCGGGCAAGGTCTCTCGTCGCCAGGTCGACGACCGGCTGGACCCGGACACGGCTGGCGACTTCCCTCCCGCGGACGCCAACAGCTATCTGCAGAAGGTCCGTACGAATCGGGACGTCCAGAAGCAGGCCGAGCAGTTGCGGGGCTTGTACACGTTCCTGCGACGAGCTGACTTCTTCAACAGTGACGACGACACGGACCGGTTCGCCCGCATGAGCCTGCAGGCCGGCGACGACTTCGTCCGTGTCCAGGACAAGAACCGGGACCCGGCAGACACCAGGGTGCGAGACCGCTTCCTCAAGGGCCTGGAGGCCGTCCAGGGCATCCACCGGGCGGGGAGCAACCCTGACTTCTTCATACTTGACCCCGCCTTCTTCACCCACCGTGCCCGCGCCGCCGTAATCTCCCGGCGAGTACCCAGCAAGGGCGTTGAGGTCGTCGACCAGGTCGCCCAGTGGCAAAGGGAAGCCGGCACGGGCGCAACCCCCGAGATGCAGAAAGCCGTCGAGTGGCTCAACCGAGCCATCTACATTCGTATCCCGGCCGTCGCACCTGACCAGGACGCAGTCTCGGTGGAGGCGGACCTTCTGCGCTTCGAGTTGCTGACGCGGTGGGCCGCGGGCCTGCGTAGCGAGGTCCAGCACGAGGCAGAGATCCGCGGTCTGAGTGGATCCCTGGCAGAGCTGGCTGACTCGTCGAACAAGGAGGACGAGATCCAGGTGCTGGTGGGCAACATCATGAGGAAGCTCATGATCGACGTCGGCGACAAGATCAGGTCGGTGCGTGCGTGATGGCTGATCGTTCCAAGGCCGAGGTCGTCCTTCGCCTCTTCGGGGTGAATCTCGAAGGGCAGGGCCGCGGTTTCTATGTCCCGCTTGAGATGCTCGCGATCGCCCGCGGCGTCTACCTGGCGCATCAGGAAGACCCGGAGAGGTTCCCAGGGCTCCTGGACAACGGAGCCGCCACGGCTTACAAGAGGACCTCGCACGACCTGGCCCGGCGGATCGCAACCAAGGCCCGCATCGTCGAGGGCGACGAGGAACTCAGCAAGGCCGTCGAGCTGGACTCTCCCGAGACGATGGAAACGCTCCACGCCCTGTTCTCGTCCCTGTTGGTTGAGATCCCTGGACGTCGTAGCCAGCCAAGTTGGTTCGGCGCACACATCTATCCGTTCGTCGGTGAGCTCATCCACTACGACGCAGTCGAACGACGAATCAAGCAAATCGACGCCTCCCCCAAGAAGAGCGCCAAGAAGCGCAAGCAGGCCAGCAAGGTCGCTGCTGGCATCAACGCTCCGAGTATCGAGCGCTACCTCTTCCGCGATGGTGGGAGCTGGGCATACAAAGTCCTGCGCACCGACCCTGATCCTGACCGTAAGGAAGCGACCCGACAGGGCCTGCACGACCTCGTGCAGGACAGCGGCACCCCGCTGGGCAACCTTGCCAAGGCCCTCAGCGCGCACGACTTCGACTACGACGAAGCGCCCGTGGAGGGCTCAGACGCAGAAGTCAAGCTGTACGAGGATCTAAGCCCGTGGCCTGATCTGCTGAGGGAAGGGACCCGCAACATCGTCACTCGGATCGCGACGGTCCCCAGGGCCAAGCGCACCGAGAGCCTCATGCACTGGGTCCCCTACTGCTTGGCACGCCACCAGCTGCACCTCGCACGCACGAAGCTCGGTGCTACCAATCGCGAGTCGATCCTGTTGGACTTCGGCAACGAGGCAACCCCGCTGCGCAGGGAATCGCAGAAGAACCTCACCGGCTTCCGCAATGACATCGTCAACGCGATCAACGTCCAGGCTCGGGAAATGATCGACGAACTCGAAGCCGAAGGCGACGAGGTCAGAAAGCGCCGCTACGAAAGATTCACCAAGGAGGCCGGCAACGCGGTCGGCTCGCCTCGAGCATTCTTCAGCGAGACCCTCGCTGCTGTGGGAGCCCTGAACGCGACGGTTGGGCGCCGGCACTTCACCATGAAGCCGCCGATGCTTGAGGGCTTGGTATCTGCCACTGTCCCGCAGGGAACGGAGATGGAGTTCGACCAGTTCTGCGCGCTGCTGTACGAGAAGTACGGGCTCGTGGTGGAGAACAAGGTCGCGGCTGCGAGCCCGTTGGCCTACGAGGTCGACCCATCGGTCCTTGACCACAACGGCAAGGCGTTCCGGGAGAAGCTGGCCGCTATCGGTCTGCTCACTCAATATTCAGATGCAACCAGCATGGTTCGAGGGGAGCCCCGGTGACCGACAGCAGCATCCGAGCGCTCGGTCGGTTCGTCGCCGACGAAGCACTCCGCAAGGTCACTGAGATCAGCGGAGCCCGTGCCGTCCTGCGAGTCAGCGGGTTCGACCGGCCGACCGTGGCCGAGGCTCTCCGTCGAACGGCCCAGAGGTTGTTGGAGTCGCCGGATCGTCAGGTTGTCGTCAAGGTCGGCACCTCAGAGCCAATCGAAGGCGTACCTGTTGATTACCTCCTGGATCCGCAGGACCAGCTGACCAAGTGGCGAAATTCGGGACAGGGTAAGGCGGTGTTGCTCTTCGAGTGGGGGCAGTCTCCGGACGCACAGGGGCTGGCGGCCATGAATGCCCTGGACGATGCCACGGTCCTGGGCGACTACCACGACGCCTCTGGCGAGCGCGGGTTCGACAGGTTCATGGCAGAAGCCTGGCGGGAGGCGGGTGGCAGCGGCACCGTTCCGGCCCTGATGGTCGACTTTCTGCCGCAGATCTGGCGTGCCGTCACCGATGAGGAGCCCCGGTCCTTGCACCGCTGGGCGGCCTTCCTGGTCG
The DNA here is from genome assembly GCF_053596835.1 of Streptomyces sp. NPDC001606. NCBI lineage: Bacteria > Bacillati > Actinomycetota > Actinomycetes > Kitasatosporales > Streptomycetaceae > Streptomyces > Streptomyces sp. NPDC001606. The sequence goes on along the minus strand of NZ_JBSFHC010000015.1, from coordinate 12,970 downwards.
AGACCGCGCAGAAGGTCGCAGCAACTCGGGTCCACACCCCTGACGTGGTCTACCCCGAGATCTCTGCAGCCTTGCCCGCTCTTGACCTCTTCCCGGACCGAGGACTCTTCATCAAGCCCGCCGCGCTGCCGGCCCGAATCAAGAAGAACGTCTCGGTCAGTGCCTTCAAGCAGCCCACCGGCAAGGAGATCACCGAGGACGACCTGATAGACCGCATCACCGCGACCGAGTTCAGCGACGAGTCCCTGGACCACATCGGTACGGACTCCGAGACTGCCAAGACGCGTATGCGCAGCCTCGTACTAAACCTCAATCGCAGTGGCTCTACCCCGCAGGATTCTCGTCAGCTGCGCCGCGAGCAGGATCTGACCCTCTGGCTCGAAGTCTTCGAGCAGAAGTCCAAGAAGATCGGTCTAGGCCAGCAGGTCCGGCAGGAGATCGAGAGGGCCGACGCAGATCGGGTCGACGAGTTCGACGCCATGATGATCGAAGATGCGCTTGATCGCGGAGACCAGGAAGCCGCACAGCGATTCCTTGACGAGGCTCCCGTTGGTGGGGCCGAGCCGTTGGCCGACCTGCTGTCCAAGCGGTCGCGCCGCAAAGTCGAGAAGCTTGCCTTCCCGGACTCTCAGTTCGTCCAGGATCCACTGCGTGCCCTGCTGCGCGAGCTGACCTACTTCTCTGACGAAGAGGAAGGCTCCGTCGTCGTCGGGCTTGAAGGCAACCAGGAAGCAGGGCAGTGGAGCCGCTGGCTGTTCGCCTTCCTGTACGCACGCACCCTGCGTGATATCCAGGACTCCACCGGCCTTCGCCTGACTTTGGAGGTCAAGGACTGCCTGCTGGACCTGACCAAGCCGCCCCTGCCGGAGGAGGACGAGCCGTTTGACCCGAACACCGAGTGGGCCCCGCTGCGCATCCTGGTCGAGATGGACGGCGCCGCCCAGCGACGCTTTCGCTGGGACCCCCTGGGCATCCCGGGGCAGATCGCACTGGCGGGCCTGATCCACGGCTGGCGAAACCCCCCTGGCCATGCCAGCAATCTGACCTTCGACACCTTCCTCGAGAAGTTCAATGACCCCCGGCAGTGGCAGGTCGACGAGCCTGTGCCTGTCCCTGCATCACATTTCGCGGGTCAGCTCGAGCGCCTCAAGCTGGAGCACTTCGAGCGGTTCTCCGACGGGCTTGACGCCGGGAAGATCAACGATTACGTACGCGAGTGGGAAGGCATACTCCGCGAAGCTCGCACCACTCTGGTTCCCGACAACGCTCCGAACCCAGACCTTGAGGCCGTCGTCCTGACCGATGTCGTCGGTCTGGCCGATCACCGCATGATGATGCTGGCCACCCACCCGCTGAAGCTGCGCTGGCTGGCAAAGAACTACGCGGAGGCAGCCAGCAGCATCGAGACCGCCCTGAACAGGGAGGGAGGTCTGAGTCTCAACCAAGAGAACGAGGATCTCTTCTTCGACGCCATCGACCGTATCTCCCCACATGGGACACCGGCGGTCCTCGTCGGGCCCGGCGGCACGATCGCCATCCCGATGCGCGAATCAGCCGGGCACGAGGAGTACGCCCCGGTCCGCCTCAGCGGCAACGAGTCCAAGGAATGGCTCTCCAGCGTCGACGAGACGGCGATCGACGAGATGGTCCGCGTCATCACCGACTACCTGACGACCTACCCCCACAAGCTTGACGGCCTACGCGTGCTGCTCCTGGACCGCAACGGCGACCCTGTCCTGCCGATGCGCGTGGCCAAGCAGATGCGGGCCAAGAACCCTCGTCTGAAAGTTGATCTGGTTGTGCTGGCTCCCCAGGCCACCCATCACGAGATCATCCAGGGTTTCGACCTGCACTTCTCCGGTGCGGAGATGTCCGAGGACAGCTTCCTGCCCGACGTCCAACTCATCCTGCAGGCGTGGGAGCCCGACCAGGAAGCAGACCTGTCAGGGCTAGAAGACTCCATCGACCTCGCCCTGGCTCCGGCACTGTTCGGTACCCAGACCAGCATCAAGGAGAGCACCAAGAAGGAGTCCTTGTCGGGCTCCTTCAACCCCTGGAAGCACCCAGCTTCACACAACCTGGCTCAGACCAGCGAGAACGTCGTGAGAGCGCTGTTGCCCGAGACCGCCGACGAGACTCTTGAGTCCTGGTCGACCTTGTGCGTGCGCTACGACCGCCGTTCCCCGGTCTCCCGGGAGAGTGTCGACGGCATCGACTACTTCGAGATGCAGGTGCAGTTTGACCAGCACCAAAACTTGTTCGCCACTTTGCATCGCGTGGCCCATTGGGTCGTCACCCTCGACAGCTTCATAGGCCGTGAGCAGATCGATGCCCTGCGTAACCGCCCTGACGTCATCCTCGTCAAGCCCAGTGTCGGCAAGAACGAGTCCTACACTCTCATCGTCAGCTCGCAGACCGGTCGGCAGTTCGTCGTCCAGCGACTGCGGCGCCGCCTGGAGCAGATCGGCGTCGTCACCCCGCAGGACTCCGAAGGCACCGCTAAGCGAATCTACGAGGTCGGCCGCAACGTGGCCCCTGGCGCCGTGCTGCGCTCCCTCGGCATCGGCACCACGGTCAACGAAGTCGTGGGCCTGGTCGCGACGCGATTTGTCATCGATCAGCAGTTTCCCGTCTCTCGACAGGGTACGAGCCTGGTCACCTGGATCAGCTTCGACGAGCACCACCGCTGGTTCGGTCGCGGACAGAAAACCCGTGCCGATCTGGGCAGGTTCGTGCTGGCCATCCAGGACGACGGCACGGTTCGCCTGGATGTCCTGGTCGCTGAGTCCAAGTTTCGCCAGACCTTCGACGTCGGTTCGGCTGAGGAACAACTCAACCGCACCACCGACCTGTGTGAGGATGCCTTCCGTTCGGACGGCGAGGCTCGCCACGACCGCCCCTTCTGGCTCGACGAGCTTGCCGCCGCAATCGCCCAGACCAGTGGAAACGCCCTGCAGGCCGCAGACCTTCCAGCTCGCACCTTGATCGGTAATGACGACCACCGTCAGGTCGAGGCGAAGGTCCTTGACGCCCTACGCTCCGAGGATGTCCAGCTCGGTCAAGTTACCGGCGTTGCCGTGGCCATCTCAGCCGAGGACGACCAGCCGGCACCCGCGGTCGGAAGCCTCGGCAAGCACACCCTGGTGAGGCTGAACAAGCAGGAATTGCTGAACCTCATCGGCGCTCTGCGCGCCAATCAGGACCCCACCAATGCCGACCGCCTTGTTGTCTCTGGGCACCTCAGTGGGGCGGTTCAGGTCCCCGACGATGTCGTCAAGACCTCCTCAATGGGTATTCCCGTCGAACTGCCTATCCCGGAAGAACCGACGGCACCTGTTGAGGGTGTCCTGGTGGCCGCGCCAACCTCTCTGGCGGGATCGGTAGTTGCGCGTCGTCCTGCCGCAGAGGTAGGTCCTGTCCCTCTGAAGACTGACCGCGGTGGGCTCTCCGAGGAGGAGCTGAGGCATCGATACAACAAGGTGGTTGACGTCTTCGCCCGCCACAAGGTCGCGGTCACCGCCCCGGAAGTCGGTAAGTGGCAGGAAGGACCCGGCTTCTACATCTTCCGGTTCATCCCCAGTCCTGGCGTCACCGTGGATAAGCTGACCAACCGACGCGACGAGATTTTCCTGGCCCTGGCATTGCCCTCCGGGTTCAGCATTCGCACGCGTAGCGACCGCGGCTCCGTGCTCTTCGAGATCCCCAAGATCGACGACGAGAAGTACGGGGTCGACGCCAAGGCGCTGTGGCAGCGGTGCCCGGCCGATCCTGAGAGCCTTATCGCCCCGCTGGGCACCGACATCGAAGGCAACCCCGTCACCATTGACCTGTCCTCCGCGGACTCCCCGCACTTGCTGGTGGCCGGCACTACTGGATCAGGAAAGTCCGTCGCCCTGGACACGATCCTCAAGGGCCTGGTCCGGTACGACAAGAGCACCCTGCGACTCCGCCTCGTCGATCCCAAGGGCACCGAGCTGGTCGACTTCGAGGACGACCCTCACCTTGACGGCATGATCGGTATGGACGCCGCCGACGCCATCGAGATCCTTGAGGAAACCGTCGACGAGATGGCCGTGCGCTACAAGGACATGAAGGCGATCCGCACACGCAAGCTCGTCGAGTACAACGCCAAGGTCGACAAAGCAGACCGAAAGCCCTGGATCGTCATCGTCCTGGACGAGTACGCCGACCTCACCAGCGATCCCGAAGAGAAGAAGCAAATCGAAGCGTTGCTCAAGCGCCTGACGCAGAAGGCCCGCGCTGCGGGCATCCACGTCATCGCAGCAACGCAGCGACCGAGTGCGGACGTTATCTCGACGACTATCCGCTCAAACTTCCCTGCCCAACTCGCCCTGCGGGTCAAGACGGCGACCGACAGCCGCATCATTCTGGACGAGACTGGAGCCGAAGCTCTGGCCGGACAGGGCGACGCCTTTCTGCACACGGCGAAGGGCACCATACGACTGCAGGTGGCCTATGACGGGAGCTGACCAGACCCCGCCACGTATGATCAACTCAATCTCGCAGAGGGGCCAAGAAGGCCACCAACGGCACGAGCTCTTCTCGCTGAACCCGGCGAAGATCAGATGACCGCTGCCGCCAGCGACGCGACGGTCAGGAGGTATTCCTCGGATGCTTTGAGGCTTGGACCTCCTGCCGCCGGGCGGCCACTGCCTCGATGACAGTCGCGGCACACGCCTCTGGTTCGAGGTGTTCCCAGAAGCGGAGCACCAGCCAGCCTGCCTCCGCGAGGCGGTTGTCCGTGTCCCGGTCGCGCTGGATGTTCCGGCCGATCTTTTCTTCCCAGTACGGCCGGTTCGTCTTGGGCATCACGAAGTGCTCCGGGCAGCCGTGCCAGAAGCAGCCGTCGATGAAGACTGCGACTTTCACAGGGCGGAAGATCATGTCGGCTGTGCGGCGCATCTTCGGGAGCGGCTTTGCAGCCACCCGGTAGCGCAGTCCAGCGGCGTGGACAAGGGAGCGGAGTAGCAGCTCGGGCGCAGTATCGCGGCTCCGGTTGCCAAGCATGCTCCGCCGGCTCGCGGCCGACGACGCCCACGACCCCTCCGGCGGTGTCCACTGCTCGGCCGACGCTTCTGGTAGTCCTTGCTCGCTCATATCTCCAGCAGCTTAGGGACAGCTTCCTCCGGGTCGTCCCGCTTGGCGAGGACCCATTCCTATCCGTCCAGCTCCATTCTCGGCGCTTCCCCGTGGTGGGGGCGGGCAGCCACAAGCCTCGCATTCACCGACGCCACCCGGTCACGCCGGCGATCCCCGATCGCTGCGACGGGAGTGGCCTAGCGCGTGTTTTGAAAGTCGGCTCCGTTCCTCGTCCCGTGCCGTGATGATCTCGATGTGGGGCGAGGGGATCTTTCTGATGAACAGTGGGCGGTGCTGGAGCCGTTGCTGCCGGTCGCGGTGTTGGGTCGGCCGTCGCTGGGGCGGCGGAAGCTGATAGACGGGATCCGGTGGAGGGTACGAACTGGTGCTCCGTGGCGGGATCTGCCGTCGGAGTACGGGCCGTGGCAGACGGTCTACGGACTCTTCCGCCGCTGGCAACGTGACGGCACCTGGCCTGTGCTGCTGACCGGGCTGCAGGCTCGGGCGGATGCGGCAGGGTTGATCACGTGGGAGGTCAACGTCGACTCCACGATCTGCCGGGCCCATCAGCATGCCGCAGGCGCCCGCCGCGACGGGCAGGCCCAGAAAGAACCGCCGGGCGGCACCCGCACGGAGCCCGACGACCACGGTCTGGGCCGTTCCCGAGGAGGTTTCACCACCAAGATCCATCTGGCCTGCGAACAAGGCCAACGGCCGCTGTCTTTGCTGGTCACCGCAGGTCAGCGTGGTGATAGTCCTCAGTTCGCCGCCATCCTGGAAGGCATCCGAGTTCCCCGCACCGGACCCGGCCGTCCCCGTGTCCGCCCACTGCGAGTGCGAGGCGACAAGGCGTACTCCTCCCGCGCCAACCGGGCCTACCTGCGCAAGCGGAGAATCCGCTGCACGATCCCAGAGCCCGCCGACCAGGCCGCCAACCGCAAACGGCGCGGGAAGGCCGGCGGGCGGCCTCCGGCGTTCGACCGCGAGGACTACAAGGCCCGGCACGCGGTCGAATGCGGGATCAACCGGCTCAAGCGCAACCGGGCGGTCGCCACCCGGTTCGACAAACTTGCCGTCCGCTTCGAAGCCACCGTTCTGATCGCCGCGATCGGCGAATGGTTATGACCGGCTTGAGCTGTCGGTTCGACGTGCCATGCTGACCGCGACCAGGGTGAACCGGGCGAGGGAGAGGCAACGATGGGGGCTCAGTACTACGGTGCCGACAGCGAGAACGGCGACCGCATCGACGACCCCTCTGAGGACGCGCTGTTCATGATGATCAGCAACCTCAACGACTCCGACAACACCTTCGTGGTCGTCCAGCCCGACGAGGACGATCCAGTGTGGTTCGCCTCAGTGGCCGTCCTGGACGAAGGCGGCTACGAGATCGTCCGCCGCGACGCCTCCCGCCACGAGCACGAGGTCACCACGGCGACGAGCATCAACGACATCGCCCGCGACCTCACCATCTGGATGGCCGCCCGCCACTTCCCCGGACGGCCAACCAGACAGGTCACCGACTTCTAAAACACGACCTAGCGGCGGCGGGACCTCCACTCACAGAGTCCCGTCCTGCAGCAGTGCCTTGAAGGCGTCTGCCTCTCGCTGCAGCACAATGCGCCCGTCGCCGTCGCTGAACGCCAGGATCCGGCCGCCTGCATCCAGGCCCGCCTCCGCTAGGAGCCCCAGCGGCAGGGACACACGGCCGTCGTCATCGATCTGCAGTTCTGCTGGTTCGCGTATCACAATCGCAGTCTGCCAGTCTCCAGGTAGGACTGGGCTGCCCTGACCGGTCCGGCGAACAGCCGCCCAGGATCATCACCCTCTGTGACACGTAGATCCGTAAGCCTGCTCGCCTCGTCGGCCTCCGCGGACACGGCGCGAAACGCGGACTCAGCGGCCGTTGGCTGAGGTCCCGCTGGGAGCCATCTGGGAGCCAACCCGCTCCCCAAGCCCCTTCAAGACCACCCGAGACCACCGCACCCCAACGCCCTGACCAGGCAAAACAGCAAACAAGCCGGTGTCGATCACGCCCGACCCTCATTCGGGACGAAGAGGTCGTGGGTTCAAATCCCGCCACCCCGACAGCCGCAACACCAGGTCAGGGCCGGTTCTCCTTCACGGAGAACCGGCCCTGACTCGTTCCGCAGGGCGTCTGGGGAGTGAACGGGGAGTGGATCAAGGAAATCGACTCCCCGGACGTCACCGTTGACGCGCTCTCAACAGTGCATCGAGCGCGCGCACCGGTGACCGCGGGTGCATGGCAGAACGCGCCACCAACGCCTCTTCCCACTGCTCGGTCAGGTCGTCCATGAGCCGGTCCCGCATCCGCGCCGTGATGTGCGAGTAGCGGGCTTGTGCACCGAGCCATCCTCGTGCCCCATCCGTTCATCCATGAGCTTGGGTGGGGTCCCGAGTTCCTCCAGGACCGTCTTGTGAGAGTGCACCCGCAGCTACCCCGAATGCCCTCAGCTTCCCAAGCTGGGGTCTCACCGCTGTGACTGCCTATCAGTCCAACCAGACGAGCACCGCGTCATCCGCTCCGGCAGCAACCTCCAAGAACTGAGTGAGGCCGTGGTACCAGTGACGACCCCATTCCAGTGCACCAGGCTCGCTCCATCCGAGGGGGTACACCTCGGCGCTGGTGAGTTCGGCAGGATCCACACCGCTGACGAGCTGGTCATAGCTGATAGCCCGCAGAGCTTCCACCGCGAGCGCGACCCGCTCGGGCCGCAGGTACCTCGGAGGCCCGTAGCCCCAGTCCTCATCCTCGGCGAACGGCTCCTCACCGTGGATCACGTTCACGGGGAACTCTGCGCGCGCCAGCAGGAAGCGGAGCACGTCCCAGGCCTTGTCCGTACTGAAGTGGCGCGCCTCGGCCGGCGCAGGTCTCGTCTCCTCCTCCGCATCCTGGACCTCTTCGGCGAAGTCCAGAGCCCAGCCGGGATCTTGGATCGCTCGATCAAGCTCGGCAGCCGTGACACGCAGATACTGGCCGATCATGCTCATGAACGGAGACTAGACGTGTCCGCTGACAACGACCGCCGGACGGGCCGTCTCAGTTTCCGTCGCACAGCTCCCCACCAACTCAGCTGGAGGGCGTGCACATCAAGGAGATGCGCTGGGTGTACTGACCGCGTGCGCCTGGGACCCAGGTGTCCCCAGCCATGAGCCCTCCCCTGCGTCTGCGCAAAGCCGAGCTGAAGAAGAGGGCGGGGCGTGCAAGCGCCGCAAGAGGTGAGCCGCAGCCGCGGCGGTGGACGTCGACCTGCGTGACAACGCCGACGCTCAGCGGCGGATGAAGGCGGAGGTCTGCGGACCCTCAGAGCAGCCGAAGGCAGGACCACCCGAGGCAGAAACCCCGCCCCAGTTACTTCGAAAACGAACAGGTCCAAGGGCCAGCCGTCAGGCAGGATGGGGTGCTTCTTTCTGTCGGCGGTGGCAGCGCCGGCTGCCTGGCGCGTCCTGGGGGGGACTTTCGTGGTCATTGGCTTTTCGGGTCCGTACGACCCGGCCTACCAGCTCCAGACGAGCGCGCTCGCGCTGGTCTTCGGCATAGCGTTCATCAGCGTCGGACGGATGCTGCGGCGGACCGGACAGCTGCCTGCGTATCTCGACTTCAGGCAGAGGGCGTCGGGCTCGCTGGTACCGCAGGAGAGCAGGAGCCCGGGCGTCGTAAGGCTCGGTGCGGCCGTGATCGCCGTGGGCGGGTTCTTCCTCTTCGGGACCGTCTGCCTCGTCCTCGGCGCGCTGGGCGTGCTCGGCCCCTGAGGTGCACGGCCACGTGCGGGCTGGCCTGGTCGCCTCGGATGTTCGGTGGTCTCCCGGCGTGCCGATCCCTACCGTGGGCCCATGACCGACTGGCGTGCAGGCGGTAGCTCCGGGCGCGTCGGGGCCGGTCGTCAGTTTTGCAGTGCCCGCAGCTGTTCCAGCAGGCGGTGCAGGTCGTGGGCGGCTTCCGCGACGGAGCAGGTGGCCGCGGTCAGGACGAGGGCCGTGGCCAGGGCCGGCAGCAGGCGGTGGGTCACGGGTGGGGCGAGGAGGGCGGCCACCCGGCGCGGGACCGGGCCCGCGCCGCGGAGCGGGTTCCGCCGCCGGCGTCCCAGCAGGCCGAGGGCGGCGGGCGGGAGGCCGCCGCGGGCCTGGGAGTGCCGGGTGGCCAGGGCCGCCCGGCCCACGGCGCGGGCGACGCGGCTCCGGTCGCCGGTGGCCGTGGCCGCGTGCTCGTCGGCCCAGCGTTCGAGGGTGTAGGTGACGGCGTGGGCCAGGGGGCGCAGCAACGGGTTCGCGGCGGCGCCGAGTTGGGCGAGGGCGACGAACAGGTAGTGGTGGCCGGTGAGATGGGCGCGTTCGTGGGCCAGCAGGATCTCGTGTTCGGCGCGGTCCAGGGTGCGGAGCATGCCGGTGGAGACGACGATACGGCCGGGCAGTCCGGGCAGGGCGAACGCGTCGGGTGCCGGGTCGTCGACGATCACCGTCCCGTCCCGTGTGGGCATGCAGGCCGCGTCCAGGGTGGCGGCGGCCAGCGCGCGCACGCGTCGTACGAGCAGCCGCAGCACACCGACCGCCGCGACGGCGAGCAGTGCCGCGGCGGCGACGGCCACCGGCGGCCGGGCGGGGAGGTCCTGCCCGGCCGGCCCGAGCGGCCGGTGTCCGAGGAACGCCGGCAGTGGGCTGCGGACCAGCCAGGTGGAGGCGAGCAGGGCGAGCGAGAGGGTGCTCGCGGCGCCCAGGACGAGGGCGGAACCGGCCGACAGCCAGCTGGCCAGCCGGGGTTCGCAGTGCTCGGTCAGCATCCGCGCGCCCGGGAACGCGAGCAGGGGAAGCAGCAGGGGGAGATAGACGGCCAGGTGCATGGGGGCCGGGCCTACCGTCCGGGTCCCTGGTCGAGCAGCTGGCGCAGCAGTTCCTCGTCCGAGCTGGACAGGCCGTCCACGAACCGGGACAGCACCGCCTCCCGGTCGCGGCCGCGCTCGTCCAGGACGCCCTGCATACGGCGGGCGGCGAGACCGGCCTCGTCGGCGACGGGGGCGTAGACATAGGCGCGGCCGTGGCGGGTGCGGCTGAGGACCTGCTTGTCGTACAGCCGGTTCAGTACGGTGATCACGGTGCTGTACGTCAGGTCGTCGTCCAGCCGGTCCATGACCTGTCCGGCGCTCAGCGCGCTCCCGGACCGCTGGAGCACAGTGAGGATCTCCGCCTCCAGCTGCCCGTTGGGGCGACGGCCGGCCGACCGGTCATCGATGGCCATGGGTTTGCGTTCGCCTCCCTCCGCCTTTTACAGTCGCGTAAAAGTTTTACAGTCGCGTAAAAGCTGCTGTTCCGAGTGTGCCATGCGAGGCCGGGCACCGGCCCTCTCTCCCGAAGTGGATCCCATGAGCGCGATCAGTGTGAGTCAGGCCGTCGTCCTCGGCGTCGTCGAGGGGGTGACCGAGTTCCTCCCCGTGTCCTCCACCGGCCATCTCAAGATCGCCGAGGGGCTCATGGACATCCCGGTGGACGACAAGTCCGTCGTCGGGTTCTCCGCCGTCATCCAGGTCGGCGCCATCGCCGCCGTACTGCTGTACTTCTTCAAGGACATCAGGCGGATCGTCACCGCCTGGTTCCGCGGGCTGACCAACAAGGACGAGCGCTACCACCACGACTACAAGTTCGCCTGGTGGGTCATCGCCGCCACCATCCCGATCGTGGTCGTGGGCCTGGCCGCGAAGCCGCTGATCGACGGCCCGCTCGCCTCGCTGTGGGTGGTCGCCGGTTCGCTGATCGCCGGGTCGGTGGTGATGTGGTGCGCGGACCAGATGGGCCGGCACAAGCGCGGTGAGGACGACACGTCCTTCAAGGACGCGATGTGGGTCGGCTGCTCGCAGATCCTCGCGCTGCTCTTCCCCGGCTTCTCCCGCTCCGGCGCCACCATGTCCACCGCGCTCATCCTGGACCTGGACCGGGTCGCCGCCACCCGGCTGTCCTTCTTCCTCGGCATCCCGGCCCTGACCGGCGCCGGCATCTACGAGCTGAAGGACGCCCTCGGCGCGGGGGTGGGCGCCGTCCCGCTGGCCGTCGGCACCGTGGTGTCCTTCGTCGTCGCCTACGCCTCCATCGCCTGGCTGCTGAAGTTCGTCGCCAAGCACTCCTTCAACGCCTTCGTGATCTACCGGATCGTCATCGGCGCCGTCCTGCTCGGCCTGCTGGCCACCGGCACGCTCAGCGCCTGACAACCACACGGGAGGGCCGGTCAGGCGTGGGCCGTCGCCCCCGCGACGAGGCCGGCCTGCTCCTCGTACGACCGGAAGCCGTCCTCCACGCCCATGAAGACGTCGTTCATGACCAGGTAGCCCTGCGCGATCAGCGGGGAGTCGCGCAGCTCCTCGATCAGGAAGTAGTACGCCCGCAGGTCCTCCGTCTCCAGCAGTGCGAAGTCGGAGAAGGCCGCGGTGAAGGCCTCCGCGTCGAAGAAGCGGGCCGAGACGCGGTCGGCGTACCGGGCGAAGAGCGGCTGGACATGGGCGGCCGTCAGCGCGTTCCGCTCCTCGCGGGACAGGGCCAGCCAGGCCGGTGTGACGGTGTAGGTCAGAACGATCGTGGTCCGCATGACAGCGACTCCCCCTGTGTGGACGCCGTTCAGTAAACGGCGTTAGCTAACGCTGTTTACTAGAGCTGATCGGCGTTAACGTTGTCAAGGGCGGGCCGGTCGGCGGAGCCGCAGAGGAACCAGGAGACGCAGCCGTGAGCAGCGAGATCGCCTCGGCGACCACCCGCAGGGCCCGGCAGCGGGAGGAGGCCCGGGAGCGGCAGCGCGCCGAGACGAAGGCCGAGATCCTGGGCCATGCGCGCCGGCTGCTGGTGGCCGAGGGACCGGCCGCGGTCTCGCTGCGCGCCATCGCGCGCGAGATGGGCATGACCGCTCCGGGCCTGTACCGCTATTACGCCGACCACCGCGAACTGGTCCAGGCCCTCACCGCCGCGGTCTACGACGAACTCGCCGCCACCCTGGAACACGCCCGCGACCAGGCCCCCGACCAGTCCCTCCAGGGCCGCTTCAGTGCCACGGCGCGGGCGCTGCGGTCCTGGGCGCTGGATCACAGGGCGGAGTTCGCCCTCGTGTTCAGCAAGCCGCTGCCCGACTCCGGCAACGGGCCCGAGGACCCCAGTCATGCCGCCGCCTGGCGCTTCGGCGGGGTCTTCCTGGAGCTGATGCTGGACTTCTGGCGGGCGGGCACGCTGCCGCTGCCCGAGCCCGGCACCCTGGATGCACAGTGGCTGCGCCAGCTGGCGGAGGTGCGGGAGCACATCGACTCCGAACAGCCGCCCCTGGAGGCGCTGTACATCGTCGTGCTCTCCTGGTCGCGCCTGTACGGCATGGTGTCCATCGAGGTGTTCGGGCACCTGGACTTCGCGCTGACGGACTCGGAGCCGGTGTTCGAGCACACCCTCCGGGACGTGCTGCGGCTGCTCGGCGGAGACCCGGCCGACGACTTGCGCAACACCTAAACTGTCCGGTGTGGAGACCACCGACGTGACCACCGACCGCGCCGCCGAGGGCGCCTGGGAGACCGCCGTGCTCGCCGGCGGGCCGGCCGACGGCATGCGGATGAAGGTGTCCCATCGGCCGCGGGTGATCCAGGTGACGTATCCGTGCCCCGCCGAGGCCGCACCGCCGGGCGCACCGCCGGGGGTGCGCGCGGAGAGCGTGTACGTCTACCGCCTGGACTACGGCGTCACCGAGGAACCCCTCCGGTACGGCTTCGACGTCGCCAGCCCCTGAGCAGGGGCTCTGCTCAGGAGTCGGAGTCGGGGATCTTGGTCGCGGCCGCGTAGGCCTGGGCCGGGGTCATCGGCACCCCGTTCAGCTCCACGGTCCGGTACGGGCTGA
>NZ_JBSFHC010000014.1:0-227594 GCF_053596835.1 Streptomyces sp. NPDC001606 | reverse complement strand
ACCGGTCGTAGATGTCGCAATCCACACCGAACCCAGAAGGCCCTCACCCGTTCAAGAACCCAGCACGCGTGTCACCAACGTCCCGGGACAGCACACCTAGGCCGTGGGGGAGCGGATGTGACGGGGTCGGTCAAGATCGGCCAACCCCGTCGACGTGGGCTGTCAGCGAGACAAAGTAGTCTTGAGCCCATGCCTGAACGCCGTACCGTCGCACTCGTCACTCTTGGCTGCGCCCGTAACGAGGTGGACTCCGAGGAGCTCGCAGGCCGTTTGGAGGCGGACGGCTGGCAGCTCGTCGAGGACGCCGCAGACGCCGATGTCGCCGTGGTCAACACCTGCGGCTTTGTGGACGCCGCCAAGAAGGACTCCGTCGACGCCCTGCTGGAGGCCAACGACCTCAAGGCCCATGGCAGAACCCAGGCCGTCGTGGCGGTGGGCTGCATGGCCGAGCGGTACGGCAAGGAGCTGGCCGAGGCGCTGCCCGAGGCCGACGGCGTGCTCGGCTTCGACGACTACACGAACATCTCCGACCGCTTGCAGACCATCCTGTCCGGCGGTATCCACGCCGCGCACACCCCGCGCGACCGCCGCAAGCTGCTGCCGATCAGCCCGGCCGAGCGCCAGGAGTCGGCCGCGGCCGTGGCCCTGCCCGGGCACGGCCCCACCGACCTCCCGGAGGGTGTCGCGCCCGCCTCCGGCCCGCGCGCGCCCCTGCGGCGCCGGCTGGACGGCGCCCCGGTGGCCTCGGTCAAGCTGGCCTCCGGCTGCGACCGGCGCTGCACCTTCTGCGCCATCCCGTCCTTCCGCGGCTCCTTCATCTCCCGCCGCCCCAGCGACGTCCTCAACGAGACCCGCTGGCTGGCCGAGCAGGGTGTGAAGGAGATCATGCTGGTCTCCGAGAACAACACCTCCTACGGCAAGGACCTCGGCGACATCCGCCTGCTGGAGTCCCTGCTGCCCGAGCTGGCGGAGGTCGACGGCATCGAGCGGGTGCGGGTCAGCTACCTCCAGCCGGCCGAGATGCGCCCCGGGCTGATCGACGTCCTCACCTCGACCCCGAAGGTCGCGCCGTACTTCGACCTGTCCTTCCAGCACTCCGCGCCGAACGTGCTGCGCTCCATGCGCCGCTTCGGCGACACCGACCGCTTCCTGGAGCTGCTCGACACCATCCGCTCCAAGGCCCCCGAGGCCGGTGTGCGCTCCAACTTCATCGTCGGCTTCCCCGGCGAGAGCGACTCCGACCTGGCCGAACTGGAGCGGTTCCTGAACGGCGCCCGGCTCGATGCCATCGGTGTCTTCGGCTACTCCGACGAGGAGGGCACGGAGGCGGCGACGTACGACAACAAGCTCGACGAGGAGGTCGTCGCCGAGCGCCTGGCCCGTATCTCCCGGCTGGCCGAGGAGCTGGTCTCGCAGCGTGCGGAGGAGCGCGTCGGGGAGACCGTGCGGGTCCTGGTGGAGTCGGTGGACGACGAGGAGGGCGTGTACGGCCGGGCCGCGCACCAGGCGCCCGAGACGGACGGCCAGGTGCTGCTCACGAGCGGCGAGGGGCTGAGCGTCGGACGTATGGTCGAGGCAAAGGTGGTCGGTACCGAAGGTGTCGACCTGGTGGCCGAGCCGCTGGCCGGCTCGCCCGCACGCAGTGAGGAGGCGGGCAGATGACCGGAGTCCCGGCATCCGCCGCGGGCGGCTCCTCCGGTGCGCACGGCGCCCGGGGTTCCGCCGCCGCTGCCGACGGCGCCCGCTCCGGGGTCTCCGCTTCCGCATCCGCTCCCGGTGCCGACGGGACGGCCGACCCGAGGCCCGCGCGCGGTGGGAAGATCGCGGCCGCGGCCGTCAACCAGGCCAGCGTCTGGAACGTCGCCAATCTGCTGACGATGCTGCGGCTGGTCCTGGTGCCCGGCTTCGTGGCGCTGATGCTGGCCAACGGCGGTTACGACCCGGCCTGGCGCTCGTTCGCCTGGGCGGCCTTCGCCATCGCCATGATCACCGACCTGTTCGACGGGCATCTGGCCCGCACCTACAACCTGGTCACCGATTTCGGTAAGATCGCCGATCCCATCGCCGACAAGGCGATCATGGGGGCGGCGCTCATCTGCCTGTCCGCCCTGGGCGATCTGCCCTGGTGGGTGACGATCGTGATCCTCGGCCGGGAACTCGGCATCACGCTGCTGCGTTTTCTGGTCATTCGCTACGGCGTGATCCCCGCCAGCCGCGGCGGCAAGCTGAAGACGCTCACCCAGGGCGTCGCCGTCGGGATGTACGTCCTGGCACTGACGGGGTGGCTGGCCACGCTGAGGTTCTGGGTGATGGCCGTGGCGGTCGTCCTCACCGTCGTCACAGGCCTGGACTACGTAAGACAAGCCATTGTGCTGCGCCGCCGGGGAATCGCCGAGCGGGCCGCGGTGTTGGAGGAGACGGAAACGTGATTGCTCAGGCCACCGAGCTGGTGCGACTACTGACCGTGAGAGGCGAGACCCTCGCCGTCGCGGAGTCGCTCACGGGTGGCCTGGTGGCGGCGGAGATCACCGGGGTACCCGGGGCCTCCAGGGTGTTCCGGGGATCGGTCACCGCCTACGCCACCGAGCTGAAGCACGAGCTGCTGGGTGTCGACGCGACGCTGCTGGCCCAGCGAGGAGCGGTGGATCCGCAGGTCGCGGCCCAGATGGCGGCCGGAGTGCGGAAGGCGCTGGGTGCCGACTGGGGCATCGCGACGACCGGAGTCGCCGGCCCCGATCCGCAGGACGGCAAGCCCGTCGGGACGGTTTTCGTGGCCGTGGACGGGCCGCTCACCGCCCGTTCCGGTTCTGCCGGTGGCGGAAAAGTCGAGGCCCTGCGGTTGAACGGCAGCCGTGCGGAAATTCGTATGGAGAGTGTACGGAGCGTACTCGCAGTGCTTCTGGAGCAGCTTGCGGGCGAACACACTGGGAATGAGCGGGCACAGGATACGGAACGGAACGGGGGGTTTTGATGTTTGCAGCCCTGAGTGAACACGACATCGCTCCCCGCACGGCCGCGGCGCAAGGCGGTACGGTGGGGCGTGAAGGATGCGGCTACGCGGTCCGAGGAGGGAGCCACCGATGATTCTGCTCCGTCGCCTGCTGGGTGACGTGCTGCGTCGGCAGCGCCAACGCCAGGGCCGTACTCTGCGCGAAGTCTCCTCGTCCGCCCGAGTCTCACTCGGCTATCTCTCCGAGGTGGAGCGGGGGCAGAAGGAGGCTTCCTCCGAGCTGCTCGCCGCCATCTGCGACGCGCTGGACGTACGGATGTCGGAACTGATGCGAGAGGTGAGCGACGAACTGGCGCTCGCCGAACTGGCCCAGTCCGCCGCGGCCACCGAGACCGTACCCGCGCCGGTCCGTCCGATGCTGGGTTCCGTGTCGGTGACCGGCGTGCCGCCGGAACGGGTGACCATCAAGGCGCCCGCGGAGGCGGTGGACGTCGTCGCCGCCTGACGCGACCGTCCACGGCGCGGCGGTCCGTCACCGCCGATACGACGACCGATCGGGTGAAGGCCCCGGCCGGCTGCTTCAGGGAGACCTGGGGGAGCCGACCGGGGTCTTTGCCGTATCCGAGCCGCAGTCGCGCCGGTATGCGCCGGTTTGCCGCGGTTGTGCGGTGCGGTCATGGTGGAGGGACGTGACGGCGCCGAACGCACCGGAGGAAGCGGATGTACGTCGTGAAGAGCCCGTTGGCCGACGCGGATCTGAAGACCGTGTCGGAGGCGTTGCAGGGCGCCCTGGTCGACCTGGTGGACCTCTCACTGGTCGCGAAGCAGATCCACTGGAACGTCGTCGGGCCCCGCTTCCGGTCCATCCACCTCCAGCTTGACGAGGTCGTCGCCTCCGCCCGCACCCACTCCGACACGGTGGCCGAACGGGCCTCGGCGCTCGGTGTCCCGCCCGACGGGCGCGCCGCCACGGTGGCCTCGGCCAGCGGCATCGGCACCACTCCGGCCGGCTGGATCAAGGACAGGGACGCGGTCGGCGCCATGGTGGACGCGCTCGGCGCGGTGATCACCCGGATGCGGCAGCGGGTCCAGTCCACCGGGGAACCGGATCCGGTGACCCAGGACATCTTCATTGGCATCACCGCGGACCTGGAGAAACATCACTGGATGTTCCAGGCGGAGAACGCGTAGCCGGTTGCCGGTGCTGTTCCGGTGCCCTGTGCCGCGCCTGCCGTCCGCTGATGCACCCGTGAGCCCACGGGTGCGCCTGGTGGGTGGGGGCGGTGGCGGTCTAGGGTCTTTCTTCCGGATCAGGTCGGCTTCGGCTGGCGGTGCCTTCTCGGCTGCCCCGGCCCGCGACTCCGGCAAGATCCGAAAGAGAGGCCCTAGCGTCCCGCGGGAGGGGGTGGCCATGGTGGGGCGGATCGTGCGGTGCGGAGTAGCGCTGGGGTTCGGGGTGCTGTGGTGGTGGGCCGTGCTGCGGATCGCCCGGGGGGAGGGCGCCGGGGTGCTGGAGGGCGCCGTGGTGACCGGTGGGTGGGGGGTGAGCCTGCTGCCCGTGCACTGTGTGCCCAAGGGGCGGGCCGTCGGGGCCCTGTCGGCCGGGCGGTGGGCGGCCGCCTGGCGGGTGGACGACGCTACCAGGGCATCGCCACACCCCCGTTCGGGCGAAGTATCTGACCCGTGGTGAACGCGGAGGCGTCCGAGGCCAGATAGAGCACCGCGTGCGCCACGTCGTCCGGCTCTCCGACCCGGCCGAGCGGTGCCCTACGGGCCATCAGTGTTTCGCTGTGCGCCTGCGCCGCCCGGTCGTGACGGTCCGTCATGGGGGTGCGGATCCAGCCCGGGGCGACGGCGTTGACCCGGATCCCGTGCGGGCCGACCTCGGTGGCCAGCGTCCTGGTCAGCTGGACCACGGCCGCCTTGGCCGCGCCGTAGCAGAGCAGCCCGGGGCCGCCGGTGTCCACCGCGCCGGAGGCCATGGTGATGATGCTGCCCCGCCTCCGCTGGGCCAGCATCAGCCGCGCCGCCTCCTGGCAGGCGTACAGCACGCCCTTGAAGTTGACGTTCAGCACCCGGTCGAGGTCCTCGTCGCGGGTCTCCAGGACCGGGCTGCTGTGCATGATCCCGGCGACCGCCGCCATGACGTCCAGCCACCCGCAGGACCGCACGGCCGTCGCCAGCCGGGCCCGGTCGGTGACGTCGAGGACGTGTGTACGGGCGGTTCCGCCGCGGTCCTCGATCAGTTTGGCCGTGCCGTGCAGCCCGTCCGCGTCCCGGTCGGCGCAGTGCACCGCCGCGCCGGCCTCGGCGAGCAGGACCGCGGTGGCCCGGCCGATGCCGCCGGCGGCTCCGGTGACGAACGCGGTGCGTCCGGTGAGGTCGTACGCCGTGAGGGGCATGCGGTGACCGTACGAGCGTTTCTGACGGCCCGTCAATTACTGGGCGGTGACGGGTTCACGGCCGGGGGCGGCGTCAGCCGGTGCGGCGGGGATACCGCTCGCGCCATCTCTGCGGGGCTCCGGGCGCCGGCGCGGGGCCCCGCTGGCAGGTGGGGCACCAGTAGGTGGGCCGGTCCTGGGAACCGTCGCCCTGGTCGGCCACCCGCACCGGGGTGTGGCAGCGCAGGCAGGGGCGCGGGGCACGGCCGTAGACGAACAGGTCGTGCCGGTGCAGGCCGGTGGTCTGGCGGACCGGGCGGTCGCGGTTCACCTCCAGCAGCCGCTTGGCGAGCGCGGGCAGCTGCTCGGCGCGGTCCGCGGGGAGCGCCCCGACGGGCAGCCAGGGGGTCACGCCGAGCAGGAAGCACAGCTCGCTCTTGTAGATGTTCCCGATGCCCGCCAGATTGCGTTGGTCGAGCAGGGCCTCGCCGAGTGGGCGGGCGGGGTCGGCCAGGAGGTTGGCCCGGGCGCGCTCCGGGTCCCAGTCCGGGCCGAGCAGATCGGGGCCGAGATGGCCGACGACCCGCTCCTCCTCGCTCGTGCGGAGCAGCTCCATGACCTGGAGGCGGTAGCCCACGGCCGTCCGGTCGGCGGTGCCGAGGATCGCCCGGATCTGGTGTGCGGGGCCGCCCCGCCAGCGCTCGTCCGGGCCGTAGACCTTCCACGAGCCTTCCATGCGCAGATGGGTGTGCAGGGTCAGGCCGCCCTCGAAGCGGGTCAGCAGATGTTTGCCGCGCGGGACGGTGCTCAGCACCCTCCGGCCGGTGAGGTCGACCGTCGCGTACTTCGGCACCCGGAAGTCGCTGCGGGTGAGCGCCTTGCCCGCGAGCGCCTCGTGCAGCCGCCGCGCGGCCTGCCAGACCGTGTCACCTTCGGGCATGCGTCAAGGGTGCCACGGCGGGTGCGGCGCCGGTCAGGGTCTCAGCCGCAGGCCGCGCGGGGTGGCCACGAAGCCCGCCGCCTCCAGGAGGGTGCCGGTGGGGGAGGTGAGGGCTTGGGCGCCGTTGATCCGCTCGACCGTGACCGTGCCGAGGGAGCCCGCCCGGGCCGCCGCTGCCAGGGCGTCGGCGGCCGTCCGCAGGCGCGGGTCGTCCGCGGCGCCGAGGTCCGGGGCCGTGGGCCAGGCCAGCAGTGTCTTGCCGCCGCGCTCCATGTACAGGGTCAGCTCGCCCTCCACCAGCACGACCAGGGAGCCTGCCTTGCGGCCCGGCTTGTGCCCGGCGCCGGCCGGGGGCTCCGGCCAGGGCAGGGCCGCGCCGTAGGCGTTGGCAGGGTCGGCCGCGGCGAGGACCACGGCACGGGGGTCGGGCGAAGGCGTGCTCGTACGGCCGCTCCCGTAGCCCCGGTGCGAGCCCGGGCCGTAGGCGGGGGCCGCGCCGCCCCGGGGACCGCCGTAACCGGGGCTTCCACCGCCTCGGGGACCGCCGTAGCCGGGAGCCGCGAAGGGGTCGGCGAGGTCGCGGGGCGAGACGTGATCACCGGGAGCGGGCGGGTGGTCCGATGGGGGCCAGGTGAAGTCGCCGTCGAGGCCGGGGTGGGCGAAACCGCCGCCGGGCCCCTCGAAGGCGCCGGGCGAGGTGTGGCCGTGCGGGAGGCCGTCGGCGGAGTCGAAGGGATCGCCGAAGTCCGCGGCGGGTGCGAGCCGCTCGCCGCGGTCACGGGCGTTGGACACCGCGCGCAGGCGGTCCACCGCACCGTCCATGGCGAACTGGGCGGCGCCGAGGCCCTCGACCACATAGCCACGCCGTGCCTGGCCGCTCTCCTCGAAGACGGACAGCACCCGGTACACCGCGGAGAAGCCGCCCTCGACGCCCTCCGCGGCGACCGCGCCACGGGTGACCACGCCGTGCCGGTCCAGCAGGGTGCGGGCCAGCGCGTGCGCGCGCACCGTGGCGTCCGGTTCGGCGGCGGGCAGCAGGGACCAGCGGCCGGCGACGGTCGGCGGGCCGGTACGGGACGCGGTGCGGGCGGCGGCCGTCAGGGAGCCGTAGCGGCCGCGTGGGACGGCACGCTTGGCGCGGTGGGCCGTCGAACCCGCGGTACGGCCCGAGCCCAGCAGGGAGCGCATCGGCGCGAGGGTGTCGTTGGTGAGCCGGCCCGACCAGGCCAGGTCCCAGAGCGCGTCGGCCAGCTGGGGATCGGTGGCCTCGGGGTGGGTGGTGGCGCGCACTTGGTCGGCGATCTGGCGGAAGAACAGGCCGTAGCCGCCGGAGAGGGCGTCCAGCACGGACTGGTGCAGCGCCGTCAGCTCCAGCGGGTGCGGTGGCGGGAGGAGCAGGGGGGCAGCGTCCGCCAGGTACAGCGAGACCCAGCCGTCCTTGCCGGGCAGGGCGCCCGCGCCGGCCCACACGACTTCGCCGGCCGCGGTCAGCTCGTCGAGCATCGACGGGGTGTAGTTCGCCACCCGGGACGGCAGGACCAGCTTCTCCAGCGCCGAGGCCGGCACCGAGGCGCCCTGGAGCTGCTCGACGGCCCGCACCAGTCCGTCGATGCCGCGCACTGCGTGGCCCTTGCCGATGTGCTGCCACTGCGGCAGGAACTGGGCGAGCGCAGCCGGCGGAACCGGCTCCAGTTCGTGCCGCAGCGCCGCCAGGGAGCGGCGGCGCAGCCGGCGCAGCACGGCCGCGTCGCACCACTCCTGGCCGATGCCCGCGGGGTGGAACTCGCCCTGGACGACGCGGCCGCTCGCGGCCAGCCGGTGCAGTGCGCCCTCGGTGACCGCCACGCCCAGGCCGAAGCGGGCCGCCGCCGTGGCCGATGTGAACGGCCCGTGGGTACGGGCATGGCGCGCGAGGAGGTCGCCGAGCGGGTCCTTGACCGGCTCCATGAACGCCTCGGGGACGCCGACGGGCAGCGCGGTGCCGAGCGCGTCGCGCAGCCGGCCCGCGTCCTCCACCGCCGCCCAGTGGTCGGCGCCGGCGATGCGGACCCTGATGGCCCGGCGGGCGGCGGTCAGCTCCCGCGCCCACTGCGGGTCCGCGCCCCGCTCGGCCAGCTCCGCGTCGGTGAGCGGGCCGAGCACCCGGAGGGCGTCGGCCGTGCCCTCCACATCCTTGATCCGGCGGTCCTCGGTGAGCCATTGCAGCTCGCGCTCCAGCTCGGTCAGCACCTCGGCGTCGAGCAACTCGCGCAGCTCCGCCTGGCCGAGCAGCTCGGCCAGCAGCCGGGAGTCCAGGGAGAGCGCGGCAGCGCGGCGCTCGGCGAGCGGGGAGTCGCCCTCGTACAGGAACTGGGCGACATAGCCGAACAGCAGCGAGCGGGCGAAGGGGGAGGGCTCGGGGGTGGTGACCTCGACCAGGCGGACCTTGCGGGACTCGATGTCGCCCATCAGCTCCACCAGCCCCGGAACGTCGAAGACGTCCTGAAGGCATTCGCGGACCGCTTCCAGGACGATCGGGAACGAGCCGTACTCGCTGGCCACCTCCAGCAGCTGGGCCGCCCGCTGGCGCTGCTGCCACAGCGGGGTGCGCTTGCCCGGGTTGCGGCGCGGCAGCAGCAGCGCGCGGGCGGCGCACTCGCGGAACCGGGAGGCGAACAGGGCCGATCCGCCGACCTGGTCGGTGACGACCTGGTCGACCTCGCCCTTGTCGAAGGCGACGTCCGCCGCGCCCACGGGCGCCTGCTCGCTGTCGTACTCCGTGCCGGCCTTCGCCGGCGGCCCATCGAGCAGGTCCAGGCCCATCAGGTCGGCGTCGGGCAGGCGCAGCACGATGCCGTCGTCGGCGTGCATGACCTGCGCGTCCATGCCGTACCGCTCGGACAGGCGGGCGCCGAGGGCGAGCGCCCAGGGGGCGTGGACCTGGGCGCCGAACGGGGAGTGGACGACGACCCGCCAGTCGCCCAGCTCGTCGCGGAACCGCTCCACCACGATGGTGCGGTCGTCCGGGACATGGCCGCAGGCCTCGCGCTGTTCGTCCAGGTACGACAGCACGTTGTCCGCCGCCCACGCGTCCAGGCCCGCCGCCAGCAGGCGCAGCCGGGCGTCGTCCTTGGGCAGCGAGCCGACCTCGCGCAGGAACGCGCCGACCGCGCGGCCCAGTTCCAGCGGGCGGCCCAGCTGGTCGCCCTTCCAGAACGGCAGCCGGCCCGGCACACCCGGTGCGGGGGAGACCAGGACCCGGTCGCGGGTGATGTCCTCGATGCGCCAGGAGCTGGTGCCCAGGGTGAAGACGTCCCCCACCCGGGACTCGTACACCATCTCCTCGTCCAGCTCGCCGACCCGGCCGCCGCCCTTCTTGGGGTCGGAACCGGCGAGGAAGACCCCGAACAGGCCGCGGTCGGGGATGGTGCCGCCGGAGGTGACGGCGAGGCGCTGGGCCCCCGGCCGGCCGGTGATCGTGCCGGCCACGCGGTCCCACACCACGCGCGGGCGCAGCTCCGCGAACGCGTCGGACGGGTAGCGGCCCGCGAGCATGTCGAGGACCGCCGTGAACGCCGACTCGGGCAGCGCGGCGAACGGCGCCGCGCGCCGGACCAGGGCGAGCAGGTCGTCGAACTGCCAGGTGTCCAGCGCCGTGATGGCCACGAGCTGCTGGGCGAGCACGTCGAGCGGGTTCGCGGGGACCCGCAGGGACTCGATCGAGCCCGTGCGCATCCGCTCGGTGACCACGGCCGCCTGCACCAGGTCGCCCCGGTACTTGGGGAAGACGACACCCGTGGAGACGGCGCCCACCTGGTGGCCCGCGCGGCCGACGCGCTGGAGGCCGGAGGCGACCGACGGCGGGGACTCGACCTGGACCACGAGATCCACGGCGCCCATGTCGATGCCCAGCTCCAGGCTGGAGGTGGCGACCACGGCGGGCAGCCGGCCGGCCTTGAGGTCCTCCTCCACCAGGGCGCGCTGCTCCTTGGAGACCGAGCCGTGGTGCGCGCGGGCGATCACCGGGGGCGCGCCCTGGGCGGCGCCCGAGCCGCCCATCAGCTGGGCGGGCGCGTGGTGCTCGCCGAGGGGCTCGCCGGTCGCGCGCTCGTACGCGATCTCGTTGAGCCGGTTGCACAGCCGCTCCGCGAGGCGCCGGGAGTTCGCGAAGACGATCGTGGACCGGTGGGCCTGGACCAGGTCGGCGATCCGCTCCTCCACATGCGGCCAGATCGACGGGCGCTCACCGCCCTCACCGGCGTCGGAGGCCGGGGCGCCGCCCAGCTCGCCCATGTCCTCGACCGGGACGACCACGGACAGGTCGAACTCCTTGCCCGACTCGGGCTGGACGATCTCCACCCTGCGGCGCGGGGAGAGATACCGGGCGACCTCGTCCACCGGGCGGACGGTCGCCGACAGGCCGATCCGGCGGGCGGGCCGCGGCAGCAGCTCGTCCAGCCGCTCGAGGGAGAGCGCGAGATGCGCGCCCCGCTTGGTGCCCGCGACGGCGTGCACCTCGTCCAGGATCACCGTTTCCACGCCCGTCAGCGCGTCACGCGTGGCCGAGGTCAGCATCAGGAACAGCGACTCGGGGGTGGTGATCAGGATGTCCGGCGGGCGCGTGGACAGGGCGCGGCGCTCGGCAGCCGGGGTGTCGCCGGAGCGGATGCCGACCTTGATCTCGGGCTCGGGCAGGCCGAGGCGGACGGACTCCTGGCGGATGCCGGTCAGCGGACTGCGCAGGTTCCGCTCGACGTCCACCGCGAGGGCCTTCAGCGGCGAGACGTACAGCACCCGGCACCGCTTCTTCGGGTCGGCCGGGGGAGGGGTCGAGGCCAGCTGGTCCAGAGCGGCGAGAAACGCGGCGAGCGTCTTGCCGGAGCCGGTCGGGGCGACCACCAGCACGTCCGAGCCCGCCTGGATGGCCTGCCACGCGCCCGCCTGGGCCGCGGTGGGCGCGGAGAACGCCCCCGTGAACCAGCCGCGGGTCGCGGGGGAGAAGCCGTCGAGGGCCCGGTGTGCGGAGCTGACCATGCGTCCATCCTGCACCCGGCCACTGACAATCACGCTGACCTGGGAAAACGCCGTGCGCCGCAGGCGGCTTGCCCGATGGTGACGATCGAGGCACTGCACCGACGGCGGGGGAAGCGGCGGAGGCGCCGAGAAGGGGGCGGGGTGCCGGGGAGGTGGCGCGAGTGCCGGGGAAGTTCAGCCCACGAAGCGGCCGTGGGCGCGCAGGGTGAGCAGTGCCTCGATCGTCACCATCGGGCGGGCCTCCAGCGCGGGCGCCGGGGCCCACTGCCGCCACCGGATCGGCCAGCCGCCGTCCTCCTGCTGTTCGGCGGCCAGGTGATCCAGGGAACGCGCCATCTCCTCGTCCGTGAACCACGCGCGCGCCAGCGAGTTCGGGGTGCGGGCGAAGTCGTGCGGGAAATGGTGCTCGCCCGGTGCGTACCCGGGCGAGACCGGCCAGGCGTCGAGCCGGTCCGGTTCCAGAGCCGCGAGCCGCTGCTCGCGTACCAGGCGGCCCAGCCGGTCGGCGGCGGCCTCCGCGCGCGGACGGTCGGGAGCGGAGTCCAGGAAGGCCACGGCGGCCTCCACCTCGTAGGGGTGTGACGTGCCCAGGGACTCCACGGCCCGCCAGCAGAAGTCGGTCGCCCGGAACAGCCACGCGTGCCACACCTCGTTGCGGTGCAGCAGTCCGACCACGGGGCCGGTGGCCAGAAGGTCGCTGGGCGGGTCGTCCACGAGGGGGACGAACGGCGCCGCCGGATAGCCACGCTGGCTCGGATGGATCGCCGGCAGCGCGCCGTCCGCGGTGGAGACAGAGGTCAGATACCGGCACACCCGCTCCACCCGCTGCCCGCCGCAGCGCCCGACGGCGTCCAGGACCCGCAGCGCGTGCGCGGTGTGCAGGGGCTGGCTCACCGGGCCGCGCAGATCGGGCTCCAGCGCGTGGCCGTAACCGCCGTCCTCGTTGCGGTAGGCGTCCAGCGCCGCCTCCACCGCGTCCGGGCCGCCGTGCAGGAAGTGGTGGGCGAAGAGACGCTGCTCCAGCACGCGCGCGGTGAGCCACACGAACTGTTCCGCGCGGAACAGCGGGGAGCGCGCCGAGGGCGTGGAAGGCAGGGGGGAAGCTCCTGTTTCGGACATGCGTCAGACCGTAGGACGGAAAGCGGTCTCGGCGAGCGGTCCCGGCCGGGGCCCACCCTCAGGGGCGGGATACTGGAGTCATGCGGTTGACGGTCTTCTGGCAGCGGATGGCGGAACACTTCGGTCCGGGGTACGCCGACACCTTCGCGCGCGATCACGTCATGTCGGAGCTGGGCGGACGCACGGTGAACCAGGCGCTGGACGCCGGCTGGGCGGCCAAGGATGTGTGGCGCGTGGTCTGCACGGTGATGAACGTGCCACGGGAAAGGCACTGACCGGTCACGAAGATCGCCGCAGGGCGCAGGTTGTCAGTGGCGTGGGCGAGACTGGGCGGGTGGCATCGACTGACGAGGACAACGAGCCGCTGACCCGGCAGGCGGCACCGACCGGCACGACGGCGTCCGACCGACCGCCGACCCCCGGCGCCGTCGCACCGCCCGCCCGCATGCCCCGCTGGCTGCCGCGCGCCATGGTGCTCGCGCTCGCGCTGATCGCCGTGTTCCAGCTGGGCAGCTGGGCCTTCCACCAGCTGACCGGACTGTTGATCAATATCTTGATCGCGTTCTTCCTGGCCCTCGCGATCGAGCCCGCGGTGAGCCGGATGGCTGCCCGGGGCATGCGCCGGGGAGTCGCCACCTTCCTGGTCTTCCTCGGGCTCACGATCGTCGTCGCCGGTTTCGTCACCCTGCTCGGCTCCATGCTGGCCGGCCAGATCATCAAGATGATCGAGGGGTTCCCGGCCTATCTTGACTCGCTCATCAACTGGATCAACCACAGTTTCCACACCAAGCTCAGACGGGTGGACGTCCAGGAGGGTCTCCTGCACTCCGACTGGCTGCGCAAGTACGCGCAGAGCAGCGCGGCCGGCGTCCTCGACGTGTCCGCGCAGGTGCTCGGCGGGCTCTTCCAGCTGCTGACCGTCGGGCTGTTCTCGTTCTACTTCGCCGCCGACGGCCCACGGCTGCGCCGCGCGATCTGCTCCGTGCTGCCGCCCGCCCGCCAGGCCGAGGTGCTGCGCGCCTGGGAGATCGCCGTCGACAAGACCGGCGGCTACCTCTACTCGCGTGGCCTGATGGCGCTCGTCTCCGGCATCGCGCACTACATCCTGCTCCAGGCCCTGGGCGTGCCGTACGCGCCCGTGCTCGGCGTCTGGGTGGGACTGGTCTCGCAGTTCATCCCCACCATCGGGACGTACCTCGCGGGCGCGCTGCCGATGCTGATCGCGTTCACCGTCGCCCCCTGGTACGCGGTGTGGGTGCTGGTCTTCGTCGTGGTCTATCAGCAGTTCGAGAACTACATGCTGCAACCCAAGCTGACCGCCAGGACGGTCGACATCCATCCGGCCGTGGCGTTCGGCTCGGTCATCGCCGGCACCGCGCTGCTGGGCGCCGTGGGCGCGTTGATCGCCATTCCCGCGGTGGCCACGCTCCAGGCGTTCCTCGGCGCGTATGTGAAGCGGTACGCCGTCACGGACGACCCCCGTGTGCACGGGCACCGTGGCAGAGGGCCGGGCGGTCCCGGGCTGCTCACGCGGATACGAGGGCTGCGGAGTGAGCGGGCCGGTGCGCAGGAGCCCTCGCAGGGGCCCGCGGAGGCCTCGGGCTGAGCGGAACGGTGCCCGCGCGGTCCCAGGGGCGCCGGGCGTACGGGAGCGGTGCCACCCGGCGCCGTACCGCGGGGTCAGGTCACGCGGAGACCGTGGCCGCGGGCGGTGTCCAGCGCCTGGTGCGAGGCACCGTGCCGTCGACGCCGTAGTCCTTCTTGAGCTGCTCCGGGACGGCGTAGTGCATCACGCGCCCCCGGGTGAGGGAGGACAGCTCGAAGACGGTCGTGAGATGGCCCAGCCGGTCCAGCGCCCAGGCGCCGAGCGGGGAGCGGTCCTCGATGGTCTCCAGCACGCCCAGGAGGTGCGGGACGGCCTTGACCAGGGTGTCCCAGCGGGTGCGGGGCACCTGGAGCCAGTCGGCGCAGGTGTCGCCGACGAGATAGCGGATCAGGGCGGAGACGATCGGGTCGAAGAAGGTGCCGGGCACGACCTCCTCGTAGAGGCCGATGAGCTGCCGGGTCAGATGCGCGCCCTCCGTGGAGGGGCCCATGTGCCGGACCATGTACAGATCGAGGAAGGCGCGTGCCTCGTCGAGCGTCTTCGGTACGGCCTCCTGGTCGACGCCGAGCATGGCACCGACCACCCGCCACGCGTAGTAGTACGCCTCCGCGCCCTCCGTGCTCATGTGGATGCCCAGCCGGTGCAGGCTGTCGAGGACCAGCATGGAGAAGAACATCTGCCCGCCGATCATGTCCTCCTGGCAGATCGGCGTCCCGAGCGTCCCGGTGTCCCAGCGGTTCTCGCGCTTGAGGTGATAGCGGATGGACGCGTGCAGCAGCCGTACCTTCTGGGCCGCCGGGATGAACCGGCTGCCGGCCTCGAAGGCGTCGGGCTGCATCAGGTAGACGGTGAACTGTCCCGTCTCCGCCATGCGCTTGGAGGGGTACGCCAGGGAATGCGTGGCCGACAGCAGCTTCGCCACGCGCGGGACGACATAGCAGGCCGGCATGGAGGCGAAGGACAGCGCCGTCGAGATGTGCACGTTGTTGTCGATGAAGAACAGCCGCGCCTTCTCCATCTCCGCCCAGTCCACCCACGCGGGCGGGGCGCCGGTCGCCTGGAGGTACTCGCGGGCGACGTCCGGCAGCCCGTCCGGCAGCGGAGCGCCGGCGGTGGAGACGTGGCGCATCAGCGTGTTGAACGTGCCGACCTCCCCGCGCTCGAACAGCGTGGCCACGGTGGCGTCGGCGAGTTCGTCGCCGGCCTCCTGGAGGGCGTCCAGCGACGCCTCGGTGACGGTCATGACAGGGGCTCCTTTTCTGGTGGCTTCGAGGCCCGGGCGCTGCCGGCCGCGTGGTGCCGGTCCCGGGGCCGCGCCGGCGGCGAGGCCGTCGCGCGGGTCAGAAGGGGCGCACCGTCGCCGCACGCGCCAGCGCCGCCAGGGCGTCGGCGGCGGGCGCGGGCACGGTCAGCTCCTGGAGGGCGTCGAGCGCCTGTTCGACGCGGGCGGCGATCATCTTCTCGACCCGGTCGGGCGCTCCCAGCCGGCGCATCACCTCGCGGACGGCATCGACGCCGGCCGGGTCCGCTCCGTCGTCGTCCAGCAGCTCCCGCAGCCGGCGCCGTTCGTCGGGGCCGGCGATGCGCCAGGTCTCCGCGAGCAGCGCGGTGGGACGGCATCCGCGGACGTCGTCGGTGTCGGCCTTGCCGGTGAGTGCCGGGTCCCCGAACAGACCGAGCAGGTCGTCCCGCAGCTGGAACGCCTCGCCGAGCGGCAGGCCGTAGGCGGAGTAGCCCGCGCGGAGCGGCTCCCCGGCCCCCGCCAGCGTGCCGCCGATCAGCAGGGGCTGCTCGACCGTGTACTTGGCGGTCTTGTACCGGATCACCTTGAGTGACGCGGTGGTGTCCGGGACGGCGCCGGTGTGCAGGATCTCCAGGCACTCGCCCGCGATCAGTTCCCGGGCCAGCAGCGACCACAGCGGACGGGCCCGCGCGAGGAACGCGGCGGGTAGCCCGCTGGTGGCGAAGAGCTGTCCGGCCAGTGCCATCAGCAGATCGCCGACCAGCATCGCCAGCGAGCGCGCGGCGGCGTCCGGCCGCGGATGCGCGGCCGCGGCACCGCGCAGGGCCACATGGGCCGTGGGCCGGCCGTGGCGCAGCGGACTGTCGTCGATCAGGTCGTCGTGTACGACGGCTGCGGCATGCACCAGTTCCATGGAGGCCGCGGCCCGCAGCAGCGCCTCGCTGTCCGGCTGGCCGGCCGCACGCCAGCCCCAGTAGCAGAAGGCCGCGCGCAGCCGCTTGCCGTCCGTGACCGCCGCCTCCAACTGTTCGGCCACCGGGGCGAGGCCCGGGTCGACGTCGGCCAGCAGATCGGCCTCCTGGGCGACGAAGCGGTGCAGCACCTGGTCGACGCGGTCCTTGAACGCGGCCGCGTGCCACCGCTCAGTCGCCATCGGCGCCCCGCCTGGCCAGCGCGTGCCGGGCGAGGATCTCCAGGTGGGCCGGCGGCACGGACGCGTACCGGTCCAGCACCAACCGGCCGCGTGCCACCAGATCCTGCTCCGCCTGCGCCGCCAGCTCCGAGGCGTCCGAGCGGCGCAGCAGTCCCCGTACCGTCGTCAGCGCCGAGCCCAGTGTGCTCACCGCCAGGTCGGCCATCCCCGCGGCCAGCAGTAAGGCCTGCTCGTCCAGCCCCGGGCGCCGGCCCGCTCCCTGTGTCATTCCCTCTCCCCACTGGCGCGTCCGGGCAGCGCCGGTCACGCGCCGCCCCGCCGATGATCGCGTCCGGAGAAGCGGGGGAGGCGGGAGATGGATCAGCGGCGCACCATCGGGTGATCGGATCGTTCGGCTGAGCGAATCTCCGGCATGGCACTTCGGCCCTCCGTGTGCGCGTGGTGCGCTTGACACGAAAATCGAACATCCATTCTCATGGGGGCTCGGGTGCGGCGAGGGGTGAGGGGTTTTGCCCTGATTTACTGGGGTGTGTGCCCCGGTTATCCACAGGCCGGACCTGCGTCGGGACGCATTGTCAGTGGCAGGCGTTAGCGTCTTTGACGTGAAGCGATCGACTCAAGCAAACCGGGTGGAACCCATGGCAGGAACCGACCGCGAGAAGGCGCTCGACGCCGCGCTCGCACAGATTGAACGGCAGTTCGGCAAGGGCGCGGTCATGCGCATGGGCGAGCGGTCGAGGGAGCCCATCGAGGTCATCCCGACGGGGTCGACCGCGCTCGACGTCGCCCTCGGCGTCGGCGGCCTGCCGCGCGGCCGTGTCGTGGAGATCTACGGACCGGAGTCCTCCGGTAAGACGACCCTGACCCTGCACGCGGTGGCGAACGCCCAGAAGGCCGGCGGCCAGGTCGCCTTCGTGGACGCCGAGCACGCCCTCGACCCCGAGTACGCGCGCAAGCTGGGCGTCGACATCGACAACCTGATCCTCTCCCAGCCGGACAACGGCGAGCAGGCGCTGGAGATCGTGGACATGCTGGTCCGCTCCGGTGCCCTCGACCTGATCGTCATCGACTCCGTCGCCGCGCTCGTCCCGCGCGCGGAGATCGAGGGCGAGATGGGCGACAGCCACGTGGGTCTCCAGGCCCGCCTGATGAGCCAGGCCCTCCGGAAGATCACCAGCGCGCTCAACCAGTCGAAGACCACGGCGATCTTCATCAACCAGCTGCGCGAGAAGATCGGCGTGATGTTCGGCTCGCCGGAGACCACGACGGGTGGCCGGGCGCTGAAGTTCTACGCCTCCGTGCGGATCGACATCCGCCGCATCGAGACCCTGAAGGACGGCACGGAGGCGGTCGGCAACCGCACCCGCTGCAAGGTCGTCAAGAACAAGGTGGCTCCGCCCTTCAAGCAGGCCGAGTTCGACATCCTCTACGGCCAGGGCATCAGCCGCGAGGGCGGTCTGATCGACATGGGTGTGGAGCACGGCTTCGTCCGCAAGGCCGGCGCCTGGTACACCTACGAGGGCGACCAGCTCGGCCAGGGCAAGGAGAACGCGCGCAACTTCCTGAAGGACAACCCCGACCTGGCCAACGAGATCGAGAAGAAGATCAAGGAGAAGCTGGGCGTCGGTGTCCGGCCGGAGGAGCCCACGGCCGAGCCCGGCGCGGACGCCGCGGTGACCGGCGCGGCCGCCGACGACGCCAAGACGGCCGCCGCCCCCGCTGCCGCCAAGGCCGCCAAGCCCAAGGCCGCCGCAGCCAAGAGCTGACCCGTGACACGACGAACCGACTGGGCCGAGTACGAGTACGCCACCCCCGGTGCCCCCCGGGGGAGGGGCACCGGCGACCGCCCGCGCTCCGCCCCGGGCGGTGACGACGGATACCCGGGGGAAGGACACGGCGACCACACCGAGTACGGCGAGTACGGCGCATCGGGCGAGTACGGCGGGCCGGGCGAGCGCGGCGGCTACGGCAGCCGGGACAGCGGCAGGCCAGGGGGCGGGCGTGGGCGCGGCCGGAGACGGCGCGGCTTCGGGGACACGCCCGGTGAGGACGAAGGCGACCCTCCCTCGTCGAGGGCCGAGCGGGGGGAGTCTTCAGGGGACCCGGCTGAGCGGGCACGGGCGATCTGCCTGCGCCTGCTCACCGGGACCCCGCGCACCCGCAAGCAGCTCGCGGACGCCCTGCGCAAGCGGGAGATCCCCGAGGACGTGGCCGAGGAGGTGCTGGCCCGGTTCGAGGAGGTCGGACTGATCGACGACGGCGCGTTCGCCGGCGCCTGGGTGGAGTCCCGGCACCACGGCCGTGGCCTCGCCCGGCGTGCGCTCGCCCAGGAGCTGCGCACCAAGGGAGTCGACTCGGCGCTGATCGACGAGGCCGTCGGCCGGCTCGACTCCGAGCAGGAGGAGACCACCGCCCGGGAGCTCGTCGCCCGCAAGCTGCGCGCCACCCGTGGCCTCGACCGCGACAAGCGGATCCGGCGCCTCGCCGGCATGCTCGCCCGCAAGGGCTATTCCGAGGGCATGGCCCTCCGCCTCGTCCGCCAGGCCCTGGAGGAAGAGGGCGAGGAGACGGAGTTCCTGGGAGACGCCGACCTCTGAACGCGGACGTCACGCGGTGACGGTAGCCCCGGCCAAGGAGTGACCCGGCCGGAGCCGGGCGTTGCTCAGCCGGGCGGTGGCGACACCGGCAGCCCTGCCGCGCGCCAGGCCTGGAAGCCGCCCACCAGGTCGGTCGCCCGGTGCAGGCCCAACTGGTGCAGGGAGGCGGCCGCGAGACTGGAGGCGTAACCCTCGTTGCAGATCACGACGATCCGCAGGTCGTGCCCGGTGGCCTCCGGAACCCGGTGGCTGCCCTGCGGGTCGAGGCGCCACTCCAGTTCGTTGCGCTCGATGACGAGGGCGCCGGGGATCAGCCCGTCCCGGTCGCGCAGGGCGGCGTAACGGATGTCCACCAGCAGGGCCTCGCCGGCACGCGCCGCCGTATGCGCCTCGACTGCCTCGATGCGCCGGTACCCGGCCCGGACCTGCTCCAACAGCGCGTCGATACCGGTCGGCGTCCGCCGGGTGCTGTCGCTCACTGCCAGTCCTCCGGGCGTTCGACCTGCTCCAGGCGCAGCACGCGGCCGGTGCGGCTGTAGCGGCGGATGCGCGGCAGGGGCGGATAGTAGGCGTGCACCGAGATCGCGTGCCGGTCGCGGGACTCGTTGAGCACCTCATGGACGTGGTGCCGGCCGAAGGCGCGTCCCTGACCGGCGGGCAGCCGGCGCTCGCGGTCCACGCCGTCGCTGAGTTCCAGGCTCTGCCAGCCGTCGGTGGGCAGCCGTGCGGCGAGCGACTTCTCCGTCAGCTCGCCCGAGGCGGTGACGAAGGCACCGACCGAGTCGGCGTGGTCGTGCCAGCCGGTACCGGTGCCGGGCGGCCAGCCGATCAGCCAGGCCTCCACTCCGCCGGGCCCGTCCAGGCGCACCCAGGTACGGCCCTCCGGGTCGAGCGGGAGGGAGGCGATCAGCCCGGCGTCGGCGGCCGTACGCCGGACGAAGTCGAGGAGGTCCGCCTGCGTGGGCGCCGGACCGGCGGCAGGGGACACGGAAGCGAGGAAGGAAACAGACACGTGCACCGTCCTGAGGCGCTGAGGAGGTTCGCGGAAGCGGGCGCGTGACGGCGCCCGGAGAAACAACGGATGCGAATTCAGCAGGACGGGCGACACACGCAGCCCGCGTAGCGGACGAGGTCCATATGGACCCTCCGCCACAGGCGCACACAGGTGTCGGTCACGATCCGGAGTACAGCATGCGGCCGTACCCCGGTCAACTCATCTCACTCCGTGGACGCGGCGAGACCGGAGCGCGGGTCAGCGCACCCCGGAGCCGGCCTCCGCCTCCTCCTTCACCGCGCCGCCCACCACTGCCTCGGCCGCCGTGTACAGGTCGGCCGGGCGGACCCCGCTGAGCGCGGTGACCAGATGGCCGTCGGGGCGCACGAGCAGCACGCTGTGCGCCGGCGCACCCGGATAGCTCTCGGCGACCAGCAGTTCCGCCGGGTACGGCAGTGCGGCCACCGCGGCCGCGAGCCGGGGCATCACCCCCGCGGACACCCAGTGCTTGCGGTCCCACACGCCCGTACCCGGCGCGATCAGCACGACGAGCAGCGCGTTGCGGCCCAGCCGGTCGCGCAGCCGTACGAAGGAGCCGTCCTCCGCCGTCACCCGGACGTCGGTGACCGGCGCTCCGGGCGGGGTGTCGACCGGGATCTCGCCCTCCAGCTGCCGGGGTGCGAGCGGGGAGCCGGCGTACGTCCCCGGCGCGCCGAGCGGGCCGCGCCCGAGATGGCCGTCCGTGAGCAGCGCGTCATGGCCGCGGCCCGCGCCCGGCACGATGTGCCGCAGCCCGCCACCACCGCGCAGCACCGGCAGTACCTGGTCCGCGGCGCGCAGCCGGGAGGCGACCACCGCGCGCCGCTCGGTCTGGTAGCTGTCCAGCAGCGCCTCGTGCGGGCCGTGGTGCCAGGCGGGGGCCAGCTTCCAGGCGAGGTTGTCCGCGTCCCGCAGGCCCTCGTCCAGGCCCTGGGTACCGAACGCGCCCAGCAGATGGGCGGCGTCCCCGGCGAGGAAGACCCGGCCCGCGCGCCAGCGGCGGGCGAGCCGGTGGTGCACCGTGTGCACACCGGTGTCCAGCAGGTCGTACGCCGGTGACGGGTCGTCGGTCCAGCCGGCGAGGGTCTCGCCGATCCGGGCCAGCAGCAGCTCGGGTGTGACCAGGTCCTTGCCCGGCGGCAGCAGCCAGTCCAGACGCCACACCCCGTCCGGCAGGGGGCGGGCGGTCACCTCCCCGGCCGAGGGCCCGGACGACCGCCACGGCGGCATCCGATGGAGCAACGCCCGGCCCTCCCACGGAAGTTCCGCACGCAGCGCGGCGACCGCGTGCCGCTCCACCGCCGTACGGCCGGGGAAGCGGATGTCCAGGAGCTTGCGCACCGTGGAGCGGGGACCGTCGCAGCCGACCAGGTAACTGCCCCGCCACCAGGTCGCCCTGGGGCCACGGGTGTGCGCGGTGACGCCGGAACGCTCCTGCTCGATGGTGTCCAGACGGCTCTCCACGGCCACCTTCACCAGGGGCTCGTCGGCCAGGGCCGCGCGCAGCGCGTCGGTGACGAGGTGCTGGGCGATGTGCAGCGGGGCGGCCGGACCGGACTCGGGGAAGTCGATCTCGCTCATCACCTGCTTGCGCCGCACGGACCGCCATCCGGCCCAGCGCACGCCCCGCTCGCCCAGCGCCGTTCCGGTCAGCCGCTCCAGCAGGGCGGCGGTGTCCTCGCGCAGTACGACGGTGCGCGCCGCGCGGGGTTCGTCCTTGCCCGGGCCCTCGTCCAGGACGACGGACGGCACCTCCTGGCGGGCCAGCGCCAGGGCGAGCGTGAGCCCGACGGGCCCCGCTCCGACGATGATCACCGGGTCCACGACGCGGCGCCCCCTGCCCGCAGCGGTGCCCTGACGGATGTGGATGAACAGCAAGGTGAAGCGGGGTGCACGATCACAGAACGTATGCAACCCATTGGCAGAGTTTGCGTCAAGTGACCGGAGGCAGTGGCGATCATGCCACTGCCTCCGGGTGACGCTGTGAGGACTGACCGGGTGTCAGGCCGCGGTTCCCGCTCCCGCGTGCCCCGGGATGGCGACGGTGTCGTCGACCTTCAGCATCGCGCCGGTCGACTTCTTGCCCCGCCGCAGCCGGCCCTCCAGCCAGCTCGCGAAGGAGGTCAGCGAGAAGTTGATGATCACGAAGATCACGGCGACCACGGTCAGCGAGGGGATCATGTTGCCGTAGTAGGCGGCCATCGTGTTGGCCGACGACATCAGTTCGGGGAAGGTGAGGACCGCGCCGCCGAGGGCGGTGTCCTTCACGATGACCACCAGCTGGCTGACGATGGCCGGGAGCATGGCGCTGACCGACTGCGGCAGCAGGATGAGCCGCATCATCTGCCCCTTGCGCAGGCCGATCGCGAGGGCCGCCTCGGACTGGCCCTTCGGCAGGGCGAGGATGCCCGCGCGGACGATCTCCGCGAGCACGGACGCGTTGTACAGCACCAGACCGGTGACGACCGCGTAGAACGGACGGTCGTCCGAACTGACATCGGTGTACTGGGCGAACAGCGCCAGGCCGAAGATCATCAGGACCAGGACGGGGATCGCGCGGAAGAACTCCACCACGGTGGTGGCCACGACGCGTACCCCACGGTGGTCCGAGAGCCGGGCGATACCGAGGACGGCGCCGAGCGGAAGCGCGACGACCATCGCCAGCGCCGCCGCCTCCAGCGTGTTCTGGAGACCGGGCCAGATGTACGCCGAGTACGCCGCGGTGCCGGTGAAGAAGGGCTTCCACAGCCTCCAGTCCAGCTGGCCCTTCTCGTCGAAGGACGAGTAGACCCACCACACGAGAGCGGCGAGGGCGACCAGGAAGACCGCCGTGTAGAGGATGTTGCGCCGCTTGGCGCGCGGCCCCTGGACGTCGTACAGGACCGAACTCATCGCTTCACCGCCACCTTCTTGCCCACCCAGCCGAGGATCAGACCGGTCGGCAGGGTCAGACAGACGAACCCGAAGGCGATGACCGCCGAGATCAGCAGCAGCTCCGCCTCGTTCTCGATCATGTCCTTCATCAGGAGCGCCGCCTCGGTCACACCGATCGCCGCGGCCACGGTCGTGTTCTTGGTCAGCGCGATCAGCACGTTGGTCAGCGGGCCGACGGCCGCGCGGAAGGCCTGCGGCAGCACGACCAGCCCCAGCACCTGACCGAAGCTCAGGCCGATGGCCCGCGCCGCCTCCGCCTGGCCCACCGGCACGGTGTTGATGCCGGCCCGGATCGCCTCGCACACGAAGGCCGAGGTGTAGACGATCAGGCCGAGTACGGCGAGCCGGAAGTTGATCGTCTTGAAGTCGTCCGCACCGAGGCTGATGCCCAGCGTCTGGTTGAGGCCGAGGGAGGAGAACAGGATGATCACCGTGAGCGGGATGTTCCGCACGATGTTCACATAGGCGGTGCCGAAACCGCGCATCAGCGGTACCGGGCCCACCCGCATGGCGGCCAGCAGAGTGCCCCAGACCAGGGAGCCCACGGCCGACAGCAGCGTCAGCTGCACCGTCGTCCAGAAGGCGCCCAGCAGGTCGTACTTGTCAAGAAAGTCGAACACGATCTCCCGCGCTTCCGCGTGTAGGGATGCCCCGGTGCGCCGCCGTCAGGAGCGGCGCACCGGCCGGGCATGGCCTCAGCTCTTGATGTCGCCGATCTTCGGGGCGGGCTCGTTCTTGTACTCGGCCGGGCCGAAGTTCTTCTTCACGGCCGCGTCCCACGAACCGTCGGAGACCATCTCCTCCAGGGCCTTGTTGATCTTGGCCTTGAGGTCGCTGCCCTTCTTGACGCCGATGCCGTAGTTCTCGTTGGTCATCTTGAAGCCGCCGAGCTTGAACTTGCCCTTGAACTGGGCCTGGGCGGCGTAACCGGCGAGGATCGAGTCGTCCGTGGTGAGGGCGTCGATGGCGCCGCTCTGGAGGCCGCCGAGGCAGGCCGAGTAGGTCGGGTACGTCACGAGGTCGGCCTTGGGCGCCAGCTTGTCGTGGACGTTCTGCGCCGAGGTGGAGCCGGCCACCGAGCAGAGCTTCTTGCCGTTCAGGTCCGACGGAGACTTGATCTTCGTCTCGTCGGCGCGCAGCAGCACGTCCTGGTGGGCCAGCAGGTACGGGCCGGCGAAGTCGACCTTCTGCTGACGCTCCGGGGTGATCGAGTAGGTGGCGGCGATGAACTGGACGTCACCGCGCTGGAGCATCGTCTCGCGGTCGGCGCTCTTCGACTGCTTCCACTCGATCTGGTTCGCGCTGTAGCCGAGCTTCTTCGCGACATAGGTGGCCACGTCGACGTCGAAGCCGGAGTAGCCCTGCGGGGTCTGCTGGCCGAGGCCCGGCTGGTCGAACTTGATGCCGATGGCGATCTTCTTGCCCCCGCCGGAGGAGCCGTTGTCGTCCTTCTTGTCGCCGCCGCAGGCGGTGGCGGACAGGGAGAGGGCGAGGACGACGGCCGAGGCGGCGGTGACCTTGCGGAGCTGCATGCTGAACATCCTTCGGGTGTGCGGACCGAGGTCCGTGGGAAAGGGCGACTCGGAGCGTGTGGGAGCGGGGCCGACGCCGTCAGTGGTGCAGGATCTTGGACAGGAAGTCCTTGGCCCGGTCGCTGCGCGGGTTGCTGAAGAACTGCTGGGGAGCGGCCTGTTCGAGGATCCGTCCGTCCGCCATGAAGACGACCCGGTCGGCGGCCGAGCGCGCGAAGCCCATCTCGTGGGTGACGACGACCATGGTCATGCCCTCGCGGGCGAGCTGCTGCATGACCTCCAGGACCTCGTTGATCATCTCGGGGTCGAGGGCCGAGGTGGGCTCGTCGAAGAGCATGACCTTCGGGTCCATCGCCAGCGCCCGCGCGATGGCCACGCGCTGCTGCTGGCCACCGGACAGCTGGGCCGGGTACTTGTCCGCCTGGGCACCCACACCGACCCGGTCGAGAAGGGTCCGCGCCTTCTCCTCGGCCTGCTTCTTGTCCGCCTTGCGAACCTTGACCTGGCCGAGCACCACGTTCTCGAGCACGGTCTTGTGCGCGAAGAGGTTGAACGACTGGAACACCATGCCGACGTCCGCGCGCAGCCGGGCCAGTTCGCGGCCCTCGTGCGGCAGCGGCCTGCCGTCGATCGTGATGGCGCCCGAGTCGATCGACTCCAGCCGGTTGATGGTGCGGCACAGGGTCGACTTTCCGGACCCGGAGGGCCCGATGACCACGACGACCTCGCCGCGGGCGATCGTCAGGTCGATGTCCTGGAGTACGTGCAACGCGCCGAAGTGCTTGTTGACGCTCTTCAGGACGACCAGCGCGTCGGACGTGGCCACGTCTTCCTTGGCCACCGGTACTTTGGTCATCGCTTTCAGGCTCCGTCCTCCTCGGTTTCGCAGGACAGTAGTGAGCGCCTGTGACCTGCGTCATCACATCTGAGGGAGATCTGAGCATCACGATCCGATAGCAATCGGACACGTGTCGTAGCAGTTGCCCCCTGTGTGCGTATCGGCCGGATAACGGAAGCGGCGGGCAACCGGAACCCTCTTGACGCCGTCCTTGTCCATCGGCGTCACTGCATGGTGCACACGCGCGTGGCCTACCGGCCGCACGAGAACCGAGACCGTACGACCGCTGAACCGGAGGGGGCCGGGATGAGACTGCTGCTTGTCGAGGACGACAACCATGTCGCCGCGGCCCTGTCCGCCGTCCTCGCCCGGCACGGCTTCGACGTCACCCACGCGCGCAGCGGCGAGGAGGCGCTTCAGGCGCTCGTCCCCGAAGGCGCCGGGTTCGGGGTGGTCCTGCTCGACCTCGGCCTGCCCGACCAGGACGGCTACGAGGTCTGCGGCAAGATCCGCAAACGCACCAGCACCCCGGTGATCATGGTCACCGCGCGCTCCGACGTCCGCTCCCGCATCCACGGGCTCAACCTCGGCGCCGACGACTACGTGGTGAAGCCCTACGACACCGGTGAGCTGCTCGCCCGGATCCACGCCGTCAGCCGGCGCACCGTCCACGAGGACGCCGGCACGGGCGCGGAGAGCGGCCTCAGGCTCGGCCCGGTGACCATCGAACTGCCCACGCGGCAGGTCAGCGTGGACGGTTCGGCGATCCAGCTGACCCGCAAGGAGTTCGACCTGCTGGCGCTGCTGGCCCAGCGTCCCGGTGTGGTCTTCCGGCGGGAGCAGATCATCAGCGAGGTCTGGCGCACCAGTTGGGAGGGCACCGGCCGCACCCTGGAGGTGCATGTCGCCTCCCTGCGCGCCAAACTGCGCATGCCCGCACTGATCGAGACCGTACGCGGCGTCGGCTACCGTCTCGTCGCCCCGGCCGGGTAGCGGGGCCGGGTGCGCGCACGTCTGCTCCCGCTGCTCATCGTCCTGCTGGCGGCGGTCCTGCTCGCGCTCGGTGTGCCGCTCGCCGTCAGTGTGGCCGCCGCCCAGCAGCAGCGGGTCGTCGTCGACCGGATCGACGACACCGCACGCTTCGCGGCGCTCGCCCAGTTCGTCGCCGAGGGCCCCGGCGATTCCCGCCGGGCCGGCCCGGACGACCGCGGGGAGGCCCTGCGCAGCGAACTGAAGAGCTACTACGACGTCTACGGCATCCGCGCCGGGGTCTTCTACCGCAACGGCACGGCAATGGCCCATGCGCCCGGCGACTGGTCCGTCCCGCGCGCGGGAGCGGTCCGTGCGGCCTTCGACGAGGCGCTGCTCAGCCGGCGCAGCCACGACCCCCGGCAGGTGTGGCCCTGGCAGCGCGGCCGGCTGGTCGTCGCCTCACCCGTGATCCGGGACGGCGACGTCGTGGCGGTCGTGGTCACCGACTCGCCCACCGGGCAGATGCGTGCGCGGATCCTGCGCGGCTGGCTGTTCATCGGGGCCGGCGAGATCGCGGCGATGCTGCTCGCCGTCGGGGCGGCGCTGCGGCTGACCGGCTGGGTGCTCAAACCGGTACGGGTCCTGGACGCCACCACCCACGACATCGCCACCGGGCGGCTGAAGTCCCGGGTCGCGGCGGCCGGCGGGCCGCCGGAACTCAGACGGCTGGCCCGCTCGTTCAACGAGATGGCGGACCATGTCGAGGACGTGCTGGAACAGCAGCGCGCCTTCGTCGCCGACGCCTCGCACCAGCTGCGCAACCCGCTCGCCGCACTGCTGCTGCGCATCGAACTGCTCGCCCTCGAACTCCCCGAGGGCAACGAGGAGATCGCCTCGGTCCGCACCGAGGGCAAACGGCTCGCCCAGGTCCTGGACGACCTGCTCGGCCTGGCGCTGGCCGAGCACGCCGAGGCCGACCTGATGCTGACCGACGTCGGCGCGCTGGCCGAGGAACGGGTCGCCGCCTGGGCACCGGCCGCCACCGCCAAGGGCGTGCGGCTGACCGGCACCTGCCCGCCCACCACCGCCTGGGCCGACCCGATCACCCTGTCCAGCGCGCTGGACGCCGTCATCGACAACGCCGTGAAGTTCAGCCCCGAGGGCGGCACCGTCGAGGTCACCGTCTTTGCCGACGGTGGCCTGTGCACCGTCGTCGTCACCGACACCGGCCCCGGTCTGACCGAGGAGGAACTCGCGCGCGTGGGCGACCGGTTCTGGCGCAGCAACCGGCACCAGAACGTGCAGGGCTCCGGCCTCGGCCTGTCCATCACCCGCGCCCTGCT
Source organism: Streptomyces sp. NPDC001606 (assembly GCF_053596835.1). Taxonomy (NCBI): domain Bacteria; kingdom Bacillati; phylum Actinomycetota; class Actinomycetes; order Kitasatosporales; family Streptomycetaceae; genus Streptomyces; species Streptomyces sp. NPDC001606. The sequence continues at coordinate 199,940 of NZ_JBSFHC010000014.1, read as the reverse complement.
CGCGGCGGGCGGCGGCTCGCTCGACTTCGCCCACCACGAGCCCCGCGGACTGCGGGTGACGGTCACGGTGCCGCGGCACGCGGAGGTCGGTGAGGTGGCCGGCGGGACCGCCGGGCCGTCGGCGCCGGGTGTCCGTTACGGCTTGACCGACCGGTAGTACCGGCGGGCGCCCTCCTGAAGGGGCAGCGGGTCGGTGTAGATGGCGGTGCGCAGGTCGACCAGCTGTGCGGAGTGGACGTGCGCCCCGATCCCGTCGCGGCTGTCGATCACCGTACGGGTCAGCCACTCGGTCAGCCGGGGATCGACGTCCGCGCGGGTCATCAGCAGGTTGGACACCGCGATCGTGGGCACCGGGGAGCCGTGCTGCACGGCCGGGTACGCGGACTCGGGGATGGTGGTGACCCGGTAGTAGCGCGCCTCCTCGCCCTGCCCGTGCAGCCGTGCGACGGTGCCGCCGTCGATCGGCACGAACGTGAAGTCGTTCGTCTTCGCCGGCCCGGCCAGCCCCTTCGTGGGCAGGCCGCCCGACCAGAAGAAGGCGTCGATCCCGCCCCGCGCCAGCCGGTTCGGACCGGTGTCGATGCCGTCCGCGGCGGGCGTGATGTCCTTGTCCGGGTCGATGCCGGCCGCCTTCAGCACCCGGTCGGCGATCAGCCGTACCCCGGAGTCGGGCAGCCCGGTCGCCACGCGCTTGTGCCGCAGGTCCGCGATGCTGCTGATGCCCGAGCCGCGCCGCACGACGAGGTGCACGTAGTCGTCGTAGAGCCGGGCCACTCCGCGCAGGGTGCCGGCGCCCTTGCCATGCCTCAGCTCGTACGCCTCGACCGCGTCGGCCGCCGCGATGGTGAAGTCGGCCTTGCCGGTCGCCACTCGCTCGACGTTCTCCTGCGAACCGGCGCTGTTGAGCAGCTTCACCTTCAGCCCGGGCATGTCCCTGGCCAGCTCGGTGCGCAGCCGCTCGCCGTACTCCTGGTAGACCCCGCGGGGCGTACCGGTGCTGAAGACGATGGTCCCGCTCGGCGGCTTCTCGCCCAGCGGCAGCAGCCACCACAGCAGCAGCCCGAGGGCGAGCACGCCGACGGCCGCACCCTGCACGGCCCGGCGCCGCTGGAGCCGGTGGAACACCTTGGACATGCGGCGATCCTGCCAGGCGGGCCGGGCCCTGACCAGGGCGGAGGTCACTTCCCCGGACCCGACCCGGGGCGCCCTCGCCGTCGGTTGCCCGCGGGGCGTTGTCAGTGGCGGCCGTTAGAGTCGCCGCATGAGCACTTCGCCCGCCGATCTCGTCCGTGAGTTCCATCGCGCCTTCGGCCTGGACGCGCGCACCAGACCGGTGGAGGTGGACCCCGAACTCGCCGCCCACCGCGGGGAACTGCTCGCCGAGGAAGCCGCGGAGGTGGCCGAGGTCGCGGTCGAGGGTCCGCTGGACCGGCTCGCGCACGAACTGGCCGACGTGGTCTACGTCGCCTACGGCACGGCCCTGGTCCACGGCATCGACCTGGACGAGGTGATCGCCGAGATCCACCGGGCCAACATGAGCAAGCTCGGCCCGGACGGACAGGTCGCCCGCCGGGCCGACGGCAAGGTCCTCAAGGGCGAGCACTACCGGGCGCCGGACGTCTCGGCCGTCCTGCGCCGCCAGGGCTGGATACCGGGCGGCGCGGCCTGACGGCCGGAAGGGGTACGGCGGCTACGAGGGTGACCGCCGCAGGCGGTCACGACGGCAGGGAACCGCCCGCCAGCTTCCACTCGCGGTGCAGGCTGCCCAGCGGGATGCTCCGCTCGACGAACGGCGTGCCGAAGACGGAGAGCTGGAGCCGCAGGGTCCCGGACAGGTCGATCCCGCCGTACACGTCCCAGGTGCCGGTCGCCCTGGCGCCGCCGCCGGAGGAGGTGGTGACCGTGCCGGAGGCCGTACCGCGCAGGTACGGGGCCAGGTCGGCGGTGACGCCGACGGTGCCGTAGAGGCCGACCGAGGCCTCCGCGCCGAGCGCCGTCCGCAGCTGCCCCTCGCTGGTGACGGAGGCGTGCACGGGTGTGCTCGTCACGTCCGAGGAGCTGACCGGCGTCCACCCCCGGGCCAGGCCGAAGGTGCCGCCCGCCCGGAACCCGCCCTTGACGCTCTGCTCCACGTCGACGGTCGCGTGTCCGTCGCCGCTGAGCTGGAGGTAGCAGGTCAGGTCCAGGTTGACGACGACGGGGACGGGGCCGACCTGGAGCACCGGGTCGGCGTGCAGCTTGGCGAACGGGATGCGCAGTGCCGTGCCGGTGGTCGCGGCGGCCCGGCCCCGGACCGCCCAGCCGGAGGTCCAGTCGCCGGACACGCCGAGGTACGCCGAGCCGGGCGCCGCGTTCGTCCCCGTGCCGCCGTAGCCGAAGTCGACCCGGGGCGCGACCTGGACATAGCCCTTCACCGAGGCGGTCGCCGAGACCGGGGCGCCCGGGGCCGTCGGGATGCCGGCGCTCACGTCGAGCCGGAGGCTGCCGAGGGGCACGGTGCTGCCCCGGGGGCCGATGTGCACGTCGCCCGCCTTCGACCAGGACACCTTCACATCGGGCAGCAGCTTGTCCACGGCGAAGGAGGACGGGTCGACCGGCACGGCACCCTTCGCCGTGGCATCGCCCAACAGGGCGTTGAGGGTGGCCGGTTCGGTCTGCACCTCGGTGCCGTGGTCCGTCTCGCCGAGCACCTTGGTGACCTTGGCGAGCAGCCCGTGCGGAGCGCCGGGCGCGGGCGCGCTGGCGATGACATCACCCACGGCGGTCCGGTGCGGCGCGGCGGGGGACGAGGCGGAGGGAGAAGCGGAAGGGGAGGCCGAAGGGGAGGCGGGGCCGGGGGAGTTGCCGTGGCCGTGCGGCTGGTCGGTGAGGACCGCGCGCCCGGTGCGGCTGTCGTAGCTGCTGATGCTCAGTGCCGTCCGGTGGGCCCGCTGTCCGGAGCCGGCCCGGCCCGCGGCGGTGGTCGCGGTCGCGGTGGCCGTCGGAGCGGTGGGAGCGGCGGCGACGGTGAGCGAGCGGCCGCCCGTGCCGTCGGCGGGGGCCGCGGTCGCCGTGATCGGCTGTCCGGGCCCGGCTGCGGCCGCCGGCTGCCCGGGATGCGGCCCGGGTGAGGAGCAGGCCGCGGTGAGAAAGAGAGCGGTCACGGCGAAGGCGGGCAGCAGGGCGCGCCGTTGCCTCATGCGTCTGCGCAAGGTCGGTCCTGGGTGAGGGGGGTGGCAGAAGGGACCGGCCGGTCTTGCTACTCGTAGGTAGAACCGGCCGGTAACCAAGTGGTAAGCCATGAGCATGCCACGGTTCGCCCGCGGTTCCCTCACCCACCGCACACAGGCTCGCGTGAGGTGGGACACGGATGCGTTTCGGCCTGCCCTGGCGGGGAATTGACGGTGCCTCAGCGCCTCGGGAGGTCCACGCCGCTCAGCGCCTCAGTGCCCGGGCAGGCCGATGCCGCCGAGCCGGGTGAGCAGGCCCGAGAGCAGGGCGATGTCCTCCGCGTTCCAGGTCGGCGCGGCGAACAGCTCGGCGGCCGTCTCCTCGGCCGTGGCCCGCATCTCCGTGAGCCGCTGCCGGCCCGTCGCCGTCAGTGCCGCGTACGCCACGCGCGCGTCCCGGGCGTCCGACTCACGGCTCACCAGCCCGATCCGCTCCAGCGGAGCCAGCCCGCGCGTGACCCCGGAGGCCGTCAGGCCCAGTGCCTCGGCGAGATCGACCCGGCGCATCCGGCCGCCGGGCGCCTGTCCCAGCCGCAGCAGCAGCGTGAAGTCGGCGAGGCTCACCCCGTGCAGCCCGCTCAGCCGGGCGTCGAACCGCCGGGCGAGTGCCGCCTGGGCCCGCAGCAGCCGCAGTGACGCGTCCAGAGCTTCGCTCATCGGCCCAGCTCACCGCCGTCACGCATCCCAGTCATGTGACATCTCCTTGACTGCTCAAGTTTCGGGCGGTGTCGATGTGCTGTCTTCATGCGCCCTGCCCACCCGAGGAACGTGCCGCGCGGCGCTGCCGCTTGCCCATCGGCGCCTGGGAGAGGTCCTCGGCGGTGGACCGGAGGTTCTTGAAGCCGTAGCCGCGCTCGGTCAGCCACGCCGTCGCCGCCTGCTCGGCCTGCTCGGTGGCCTCCAGGATGTCCTCCTCTTCCTCTCCGGTGGCGGAGAAGCGGAAGACGAAGGCGGGCCGGGCCGCGATGTCGTAGGTCAGGGTTCCCTCGGGGGTGAACGCCGCGCGCAGCACGTCGTGTTCGGCGGCCTCGGCCAGCAGCGTCGCCCGCTGGGACTCGGTGAGGCCGTCGAAGGCGCCGCGGACGGTGACACGGAAGGTACGGGTACTCATGGCGCGACCATAGGCGCAGGGGGCGCGCCTTCTCCATCGGGTTTCCGCGGCGGCCCGTCACGCCCCGCTCAGATGGCCTCGCGAACCGCCCGCTCGAAGCCCACCACATGGCCGCGGGCGAGCTGCGCCGCCCGCTCGGCGTCCCCGGCGACGATCGCCTCGATCAGCGGCCCGTGCTCCCCGACATGGCCGGGCATGTCGGAGAGGCGGTCGACGAACAGGCACCAGATCCGGGTGGCCAGGTTGTCGTAGCGGACGAGGGTGTCCTCCAGGTACGGGTTGTGCGTGGCGGCGTAGACGGCGCGGTGGACCCGCAGGTCCAGGCGCATGAGGTCGGCCGGATCGCGCCGGGCGGTGTCCGCGCCCTCCAGGTCCTGTCGCAGGGCCGTCAGGGCCGCACGGTCCGCGGCCGTGGCGCGCCGGGCGGCCTGGGCGGCGGCGAGCGGCTCCAACTCCTGGCGCACCTCGGAGATATGGGCGAGGTCGGTGATGTTGACCTCGGTGGCGAAGGTGCCGCGCCGGGGGTACGTCGTGATCAGGCGCTCGTACTGGAGCCGCTTGAGCGCCTCGCGCACCGGGGTCCGGCCGACGCCGAGGGACTGCCCCAGCTGCTCCTCGTTGATCGGGGCGCCGGGGCGGATGTCGAGCATGACGAGCCGGTCGCGGATGGCGCGGTAGGCGCGCTCGGCGAGGGACAGCTCCTCGCCCCCGGGCTCGGTCGCCACCTGCTGCATGGATGCCCCCTTGACCTGTCCGGCGAGCTCCCATACCTTACCGCACAGGCTGATATATCAGTTGCCCACGAGATGGCTCCCAGAATGGTGCGCAGATGGCAACGAACCCGTCGATCAGCACGCCCATCTCCCCTCTCTCCCTCCCGCTCGGGGAAGTCGACCCGGAGGTCGCCGCCGCCGTCGACGCCGAACTGCACCGCCAGCGGTCCACCCTCGAGATGATCGCCTCCGAGAACTTCGCGCCGGCCGCCGTACTGGCCGCGCAGGGCTCGGTGCTGACCAACAAGTACGCCGAGGGCTACCCGGGCCGCCGCTACTACGGCGGCTGCGAACACGTCGACGTCATCGAGCGGCTGGCCATCGCCCGCGTCAAGGAGCTGTTCGGCGCCGAGGCTGCGAACGTACAGCCGCACTCGGGGGCCCAGGCCAACGCGGCCGCGATGTTCGCGCTGCTCGAGCCCGGCGACACCGTCCTCGGCCTCGACCTGGCGCACGGCGGTCATCTGACCCACGGCATGCGCCTCAACTACTCCGGCAGGCTGTACAACGTCGTGCCGTACCACGTGCGCCGCTCCGACCTGCGCGTCGACATGGACGAGGTCGAACAGCTCGCCCTGGCGCACCGGCCCAGGATGATCGTCGCCGGCTGGTCGGCCCACCCCCGGCGGCTGGACTTCGCCGCGTTCCGCCGGATCGCCGACGCGGTGGGCGCGTATCTCCTGGTCGACATGGCGCACTTCGCCGGGCTGGTGGCCGCAGGGCTGCACCCGAGCCCGGTGCCGTACGCCGACGTCGTCACGACCACCACGCACAAGACCCTCGGCGGCCCGCGCGGCGGAGTGATCCTCAGCCGGTCCGGGCTGGCCAAGAAGATCGACTCCGCGGTCTTCCCGGGCCAGCAGGGCGGCCCGTTGCAGCACGTCGTCGCGGCAAAGGCGGTGGCCTTCAAGATGGCGGCGAGCGAGGAGTTCAGGGAGCGCCAGCGGCGCACCCTGGCCGGCGCCCGCATCCTCGCCGGACGGCTGCTGGCCGACGACGTCGCCGAGGCCGGGATCACGGTGCTGACCGGCGGCACCGAGGTCCATCTGGTCCTGGTCGACCTGCGCGACTCCGCGCTCGACGGACGGCAGGCCGAGGACCGGCTGCACCGCATCGGCATCACCGTCAACCGCAACGCGGTGCCCTTCGACCCGCGACCGCCGATGGTGTCGTCCGGGCTGCGGATCGGCACCCCGGCGCTGGCCACCCGGGGCTTCGGGGCGGCGGAGTTCCGCGAGGCCGCCGACATCGTCGCCGAGGCCCTGAAGGGCGGACGGCCCGACGGCGAACTGCGCGCCCGCGTCGAGAAGCTCACCTCCGCCTTCCCGCTCTACCCGCATGCCTTCCCGCTCTCCCCGAACGGAGCCGCGGCATGACCGCCCAGCCGCTGCCGGAGCATCCGGACTTCCTCTGGCGCACCCCCGAACCGCGCTCCTCGTACGACGTCGTCATCGTCGGCGCGGGCGGCCACGGCCTGGCCACCGCCTACTACCTCGCCGCCAACCACGGCATCACGAACGTCGCCGTACTGGAGAAGGGCTGGCTGGCCGGCGGCAACATGGCCCGCAACACCACGATCATCCGCTCCAACTACCTGTGGGACGAGAGCGCGGCCATCTACGAGCACGCGCTGAAGCTGTGGGAGCGGCTGCCGGAGGAGCTGGACTACGACTTCCTGTTCAGCCAGCGCGGGGTCCTCAACCTCGCGCACACCCTCCAGGACGTCCGCGAGGGCGTGCGCCGCGTCAACGCCAACCGGCTGGGCGGAGTCGACGCCGAGTGGCTGGAGCCGGACCAGGCCGCCGAGGTCTGCCCGATCCTCAACGTCTCGCCGCGCACCCGCTACCCGGTCCTCGGCGCCACCTTCCAGCCCCGCGCCGGCATCGCCAAGCACGACCACGTCGCCTGGGCGCTGGCCCGGCGCGCCGACGCGATGGGCGTGGACCTGATCCAGGGCTGCGAGGTCACCGGCTTCCTCAAGGACGGCGACCGCGTCGTGGGCGTCGAGACCGACCGCGGCCGCATCCTGGCCGGCCGGATCGGTCTCGCCGCCGCCGGGCACAGCAGTGTGCTGGCCGAGCGGGCCGGCTTCCGGCTGCCCGTGCAGTCCCACCCGTTGCAGGCCCTCGTCTCCGAACTGCACGAGCCGGTGCACCCGACCGTGGTCATGTCGAACCACGTGCACGTCTACGTCTCCCAGGCGCACAAGGGCGAACTGGTCATGGGCGCCGGCGTCGACGCGTACAACGGCTACGGGCAGCGCGGCTCCTTCCATGTGATCGAGCAGCAGATGGCCGCCGCCGTCGAGCTGTTCCCGGTCTTCGCGCGGGCGCATGTGCTGCGCACCTGGGGCGGCATCGTCGACGTCACCCCGGACGCCTCCCCGATCGTCGGCACCACCCCGGTGGAGAACCTCTACGTCAACTGCGGCTGGGGCACCGGCGGGTTCAAGGCCACACCGGCCGCCGGCTGGACCTTCGCGCACACCATCGCCACCGGCGAGCCGCACCCGCTGAACGCCCCCTTCGCCCTCGACCGCTTCCGCACCGGCGCGCTGATCGACGAGCACGGCGCCGCGGCCGTGGCCCACTGAGGAGGACACCGTGCTGCTGATCACCTGCCCGTGGTGCGGCCCCCGGGACGAGACCGAGTACCACTACGGCGGACAGGCCCATGTCCCCTACCCGGAGAACCCCGACGCCCTCACCGACGAGCAGTGGGCCGAGTACCTCTTCTACCGCGACAACCCCAAGGGCCCCTTCGCCGAGCGGTGGGTGCACAGCACCGGCTGCCGCCGCTGGTTCAACGTCCTGCGCGACACCGCCACCCACCAGGTGCTGACCTCCTACCGGCCCGACGAACCCCGCCCCGGAGGGAACCGATGACCCACCAGCACCTCCGGCTCCCGCAGGGCGGCCGCATCGACCGCGGCACCGCACTGCGCTTCACCGTCGACGGACGGGAGCTGACCGGGCACCCCGGGGACACCCTCGCCTCGGCGATGCTGGCGAACGGCCTCCTCGAGGTCGCCCCCTCCCTCTACCGCGGCCGCCCGCGCGGCATCGTCGCCGCGGGCGTCGAGGAGCCCAACGCCCTGGTCCGCCTCGACGGCCCGTGCGCCGAGGGCATGCTCCCGGCCACCACCGTGGAGCTGCACGACGGCCTGTCCGCCACCACCCTCTCCGGCAGGGGCCGGCTCGACCCGGCCCCCGACCCCGCCGTCTACGACAAGAAGTACGTGCACACCGACGTCCTGGTGGTCGGCGCCGGACCCGCCGGGCTCGCGGCCGCCGCCGCTGCCGCCGGCTCCGGCGCCCGGGTGATCCTCCTCGACGACCAGCCCGAGCCCGGCGGTTCCCTGCTGTCCGGGCGCGCCGAGCGGACCGGCGCACAGCCCGCCCTGGAGTGGGTCGCCGAGGTCCGCGCCGCGCTCGACGCCGCCCCCGAGGCCGTCGTCCTGCGCCGCACCACGGCCTTCGGGTCGTACGACGACAACTATGTGCTGGCCCTGCAACGGCGCACCGACCACCTCGGCACCGCCGCTCCCGCGGGGGTCTCGCGCCAGCGGCTGTGGCACATCCGGGCCCGCCAGGTCGTGCTGGCCACCGGTGCGCACGAGCGCCCGCTGGTCTTCGCCGGCAACGACCGTCCCGGGGTGATGCTCGCCGGGGCCGTGCGCACCTACCTCAACCGCTACGCCGTGGCCCCGGGCTCCCGGGCCGTGGTGTGCACGACCAACGACAGCGCCTACGACACGGTCGCCGACCTCCATGCCGCCGGGACCGGCGTCGCCGCCGTCGTGGACGCCCGCCCGGAACTGTCGCACCGGGCCGCCGAGGTCGCCGCGGCGACCGGGGTGCGGGTGCTGACCGGCAGCGCGGTGACCGGCACCGCGGGCGAGGGCCGGCTCACCGGCGTCACCGTGCAGGCCCTCGGCGCGGACGACCGGCTCACCGGCGTCCCCGAGTCCTTCGACTGCGACCTGCTCGCCGTCTCCGGCGGCTGGAGCCCGGTGGTCCATCTGCACAGCCAGCGCCAGGGCCGGCTGCGCTGGGACGAGGACCTGGCCGCCTTCGTCCCCGACGGGGTCGTACGCGGCCAGCAGGTCGTGGGCGCCGCCCGGGGGACGTACGACCTCGGCGGCTGCCTGGCCGAAGGGGCACGGGCCGGTGCGCGGGCCGCGACGGACGCCGGGTTCCCGGCGCCCGTGCCGGCGGCCCGCGAGGCCCGGCCCCCGGTCGCACCGGTCCGCGCGCTGTGGCTGGTGCCCGCCCCCGACGGCGGACCCGCCGGCTGGGACACCCACTTCGTCGACCTCCAGCGCGATGCCACCGTCGCCGACGTCCTGCGGGCCACCGGCGCCGGTATGCGCGGTGTCGAGCACGTCAAGCGCTACACCTCGCTGGGCACGGCGAACGACCAGGGCAAGACCTCGGGTGTCAACGCGATCGGGGTGATCGCCCGGATCCTCGGCGGCTCGCCGGGGGAGATCGGGACCACGGCCTACCGGGCGCCGTACACGCCGGTGGCCTTCGCCGCCCTGGCCGGACGCGAGCGCGGCGAGCTGTTCGACCCGGAGCGGACCACCTCCCTGCACGCCCGCCATGTCGCCCGGGGCGCGGTGTTCGAGGACGTCGGGCAGTGGAAGCGCCCCCGGTACTACCCCCGGCCCGGCGAGGACATGGACACCGCGGTGGCCCGCGAGTGCCGCGCGGCCCGGGAAGGGGCGGCGTTCATGGACGCCTCCACCCTCGGCAAGATCGAGCTCTGGGGCGCGGACGCCGGCGAGTTCCTGAACCGCGTCTACACCAACGCCTTCAAGCAGCTCAAGCCCGGCACGGCCCGCTACGGCGTCATGTGCAGGGCGGACGGCATGATCTTCGACGACGGGGTGACCCTGCGCCTCGACGACCGCCGCTACTTCATGACCACCACGACCGGCGGCGCCGCCGCGGTCCTGGACTGGCTGGAGGAGTGGCTCCAGACCGAGTGGCCGGAACTCGACGTGCACTGCACCTCGGTGACCGAGCAGTGGGCGACCATCGCCGTCGTGGGACCGCGCTCGCGCCAGGTCCTCGCCCGGCTCGCCCCGGACCTCGACCTGTCCGCCGAGGCGTTCCCCTTCATGGCCTTCCGCGAGACCACCCTGGCCTCCGGCATCCCCGCCCGCATCTGCCGGATCTCCTTCTCCGGCGAACTCGCCTACGAGATCAACGTCTGCTCCTGGTACGGCCCGGCCGTCTGGGACCAGGTCGACGCGGCCGGGCAGCCGTACGGCATCACCCCGTACGGCACCGAGACCATGCACGTGCTGCGGGCCGAGAAGGGCTACATCATCGTCGGCCAGGACACCGACGGCACCGTCACCCCGCAGGACGCGGGCATGTCCTGGGTGGTCTCCCGGCACAAGGACTTCATCGGCAAGCGGTCGCACGTCCGCGCCGACACCTCCCGCACCGGCCGCAGACAACTCGTCGGCCTGCTGCCGAGCGACCGCCGCACCCGGCTGCCCGAGGGCACCCAGCTCGTCGCACCGGGCGTGCCGGTCACCCCGGAGGCCGGGCCGGTCCCGATGCTCGGCCATGTCACCTCCAGCTACCACAGCCCGGCCCTCGGCCGCCCCTTCGCCCTCGCCCTCGTCGCCGACGGTCGGGCGCGGATCGGCCAGACCCTGCTCGCCCCGGTGGGCGAGGAGCTGGTGCCGGTCGAGGTGACCGACTCCGTCCTCTACGACCCCGAAGGGACCAGGCGCGATGGCTGAGCCGACGACCGACCCCCGGGTGAGCCCGCTGGCACACCTGGCGGAGCGGATGCGCGCCGCCGCCGTCACCGGCGCCCGCGGCGTCACGCTGGCCGAGCTGCCGTTCGGCACCATGGTGAACCTGCGCGCCGACCCCGCCTCCGCGGCGGCCGGGCGGATCGAGAAGACCCTGGGGACACCGCTGCCGCGCCGGTGCGGCCACACCACCACGGCAGGCCCCCACACGGTCGTCTGGCTCGGCCCCGACGAGTGGCTCGTGCTGTCCCGGGCCGACGCCGACGCGGTCACCGCAGAACTGCGGGAGGCCCTCGACGGCGACCCCGGCTCGGCCGTGGACGTCTCGGCGAACCGCACCACCCTGGAGCTGAGCGGCCCCGCCGCCCGGCAGGTGCTGGAGAAGGGCTGCCCGCTGGACCTGCACCCCAGGGCCTTCGCACCCGGCACGGCGCTCTCCACCACGGTCGGCCCCGTCGCCGTACTCCTCTGGCAGACCGACGACGCACCGACGTACCGGCTCCTGCCGCGCTCGTCCTTCGCCGACTACCTGGCCCGCTGGCTCATCGACGCGATGGCCGAGTACGGCGGCCCGGAGGTCCCCTGACGGCGGAGGCCATGCACAGGTCGGGGCGTTCCCGGCGCGCCCTTACCCTTGAGGACATGACCAGCAGCAGCGACCGGAGCCTCGACGTGGACGTTCAGGGACCCAAGACCTACGAAGTGCGCACCTACGGGTGCCAGATGAACGTGCACGACTCCGAGCGGTTGTCCGGGCTGCTGGAGGAGGCCGGTTATGTACGCGCCCCGGAGGGCTCCGACGGGGACGCCGACGTCGTGGTCTTCAACACCTGCGCGGTGCGGGAGAACGCCGACAACCGGCTCTACGGCAACCTCGGCCGGCTCGCGCCGAAGAAGGCGAGCCGGCCCGGCATGCAGATCGCGGTCGGCGGCTGCCTGGCCCAGAAGGACCGGGACACCATCGTGAAGAAGGCGCCCTGGGTGGACGTCGTCTTCGGCACGCACAACATCGGCAAGATGCCGGTCCTGCTGGAGCGCGCCCGCGTCCAGGAGGAGGCGCAGGTCGAGATCGCCGAGTCGCTGGAGGCGTTCCCGTCCACCCTGCCGACGCGGCGCGAGAGCGCGTACGCCGCCTGGGTGTCGATCTCCGTCGGCTGCAACAACACCTGCACCTTCTGCATCGTCCCCGCGCTGCGCGGCAAGGAGAAGGACCGCCGGCCCGGCGAGATCCTCGCCGAGGTCGAGGCGCTGGTGGCGGAGGGCGTCAGCGAGATCACCCTGCTCGGACAGAACGTCAACGCCTACGGCTCCGACATCGGCGACCGCGAGGCCTTCAGCAAGCTGCTGCGGGCCTGCGGGAAGATCGAGGGCCTGGAGCGCGTCCGCTTCACCTCCCCGCACCCCCGCGACTTCACCGACGACGTCATCGCCGCCATGGCCGAGACGCCCAATGTGATGCCGCAGCTGCACATGCCGCTTCAGTCCGGCTCCGACCCGGTGCTCAAGGCGATGCGCCGCTCCTACCGCCAGGAGCGCTACCTCGACATCATCCGCAAGGTCCGCGAGGCCATCCCGCACGCCGCGATCACCACCGACATCATCGTGGGCTTCCCCGGCGAGACCGAGGAGGACTTCGAGCAGACCCTGCACGTCGTGCGCGAGGCGCGGTTCGCCCAGGCCTTCACCTTCCAGTACTCCAAGCGCCCCGGCACCCCGGCCGCGACCATGGAGAACCAGATCCCCAAGGAGGTCGTCCAGGCGCGCTACGAGCGTCTCGTCGCCCTCCAGGAGGAGATCTCCTGGGAGGAGAACAAGAAGCAGGTCGGCCGCACCCTGGAGCTGATGGTCGCCGAGGGCGAGGGCCGCAAGGACGGCGCCACGCAGCGGCTGTCCGGCCGCGCCCCCGACAACCGCCTGGTCCACTTCACCAAGCCGGAGCAGGAGGTGCGCCCCGGTGACGTGGTCACCGTCGAGGTGACGTACGCCGCCCCGCACCACCTGCTCGCCGAGGGCCCCGTCCTCGCTGTGCGCCGCACGCGCGCGGGTGACGCGTGGGAGAAGCGCAACGCCGCCGAGGCCGCCAAGCCGGCCGGCGTCATGCTCGGCCTGCCGAAGATCGGCGTTCCTGCCCCGCTGCCGGCGGCGGCGACGACGGGCTGCGGCTGCGACTGACCGGGCGAGAGCGGGTTGTTCTTGTGAGGCGCCGGGCCGTGACCTGGAGTGCCGCCGGGCGGCGGCCCGGCGTTACGCTGCCGATCATGCTTGTCGCCGCCGCCCTCTGCCCCTGTCCTCCGCTGCTCGTGCCCGAGGTCGCCGCCGGTGCCGCGCCCGAACTGGACGCCGCCCGCGCGGCGTGCGCGGACGCGCTCGGGGTGCTCGCCGCCGGCCGCCCCGATCTGCTGGTGGTCGTCGGGCCCGTCGAGCACGGCCCGACCGGGGTCTTTCCGCAGGGCAGCCCGGGATCCTTCGGCGGCTTCGGGGTGGACCTGGGCGTGGCGCTGGGCCCCGCCCCGGACACCGGCACCGTCCCCGAGCGCCGGCTGCCGGCCTCGCTGGCCGTCGCCGGCTGGCTGCTGGAACGGACCGGCTGGGCGGACGCCCCGGTCGAGGGGCTCGGCATCGAGCAGAGCCTCGACGTCGAGTCGTGCCTCGCGGCCGGCCGCGAGACCGGCGCCCGGGCCGAGCGGGTCGCGCTGCTCGTGATGGGCGACGCCAGCGCGTGCCGCACGGTCAAGGCGCCGGGCTATCTGGACGAGCGGGCGGCACCCTTCGACGCGGAGATCGCCCGCGCGCTCGGCACCGCGGACCTGGCGGCCGTTACGGCGCTGGACGCCGAGCTGGCCGCCCAGCTGAAGGCCTCCGGCCGCGCCCCCTGGCAGTTCCTGGCCGGTGCCGCGGAGAACACCCGGCTCACCGGCGCGCTGCTCTACGAGGACGCGCCGTACGGCGTGGGATACCTGGTCGCCACCTGGACCTGAGCGGCGACGGCCGGGAAGGCGCGCGTCCTGCGTGCCGCTCCCGGCCGTCCGCCGATGCGCCGTCGCCCGTGCAGGCGTCCGCCCAGGCTCACGAGGTCGGAGGCGGGCCCTCCGGGCGGGTCGGCGTCGTCGGGCCGGCGGACCTGCCCGGGGTGTCCTTGGCGTCCATGTGCGCGAGCCGGTCCATCGCGTGCCTGGCCTTGCCCTGACCTGCGTGGATCCGGTCGGTGTACTTGCGCTTGGTCCGCTCGTCGACGACCTTGGCGGCCTTGTCGATCCCGTGCTGGACCTTGTCCCCGTGCTGTCGCGCGAGGTCCGACACCTTGTCCTTGGCCGGGCCCAGCCTGGCCTTCATGTTGTCCAATAGACCCATTGGTCCACCTTCCCTCGCGGGCCAGTTACCTGCGGGCGCCCTCGCCGGCCTCGCTGTCGACGGCCTCCCCGGCGGACTGCTGACGGGGGATCCCGGCGCCCTCGGCCGCGGACGCGTCCTCCTCGTCCACAGCGGCCTCCGCGCCCGCCGTCACGGCCTCGGCCTCGCGCCCGTCCTCGGCCGCCTCCTCGGCTGCCTCCTCCGCCTGCGCCGGACCGGCTCCCTTCGCCTCGGCCGGCTCCGCCTCCTGCGCCTCGGCCGGCTCCGCCTCGGCCTGTGCCGCCTCGGCCTGTGCCGCCTCGGCCGACCCCTCCTGAGTCGGCTTCGACCTGCCGAGGAGTCGTGAAAACACGCCCATATCCACTCCATACGGTACTCGTGCGGGGGAATTCCCGCGTCACCCGGTGCGTACAGTTGCGCCGCCCGGGTCACCGCCTCCGGCGAACCGGCAGACGGCACCTCGCCACGGGCAACGACCCGCAGGCGGCACCGTCACGTAACTCGTTCGAGACCCCGCGCCGGCGTTTGCGAGACTGGTGCGGTGAGCAGTGCACGTCCAGCCCCCCGCGTCATCGCCGTCGTCGGCCCCACCGCGGCCGGAAAGTCCGATCTCGGCGTCTTTCTGGCCCAGCAACTCGGCGGGGAGGTCGTCAACGCGGACTCCATGCAGCTGTACCGAGGGATGGACATCGGCACCGCCAAGCTGACGCCCGACGAACGCGCCGGCGTCCCGCACCATCTGCTGGACATCTGGGACGTGACCGTCACCGCCTCGGTCGCCGAGTACCAGAAGCTCGCCCGCGCGCGGATCGACGCCCTGCTCGCCGAGGGCCGCTGGCCGATCCTGGTCGGCGGCTCCGGCCTGTACATCCGCGGAGCCGTCGACAACCTCGAGTTCCCCGGCACCGACCCGGTGGTCCGGGCACGCCTCGAGGAGGAACTGGCGCTGCGCGGCTCCGGCGCGCTGCACGCCCGCCTGGCCGCCGCCGACCCGGACGCCGCCCGCGCGATCCTGCCGAGCAACGGCCGCCGGATCGTCCGCGCCCTGGAGGTGATCGAGATCACCGGCCAGCCCTTCACCGCCAACCTGCCCGGCCACGACTCGGTCTACGACACCGTCCAGATCGGTGTCGACGTCGCCCGTCCGGAACTGGACGACCGCATCGCCCGCCGGGTCGACCGCATGTGGGAGGCGGGCCTCGTGGACGAGGTGCGCGCACTGGAGGCGCAGGGGTTGCGTGAGGGGCGTACGGCGTCGCGCGCACTCGGCTACCAGCAGGTTCTCGCGGCGCTCGCCGGGGAGTGCACCGAGGACGAAGCGCGGGCCGAGACCGTTCGCGCCACCAAGCGCTTCGCGCGCCGCCAGGATTCCTGGTTCAGGCGCGATCCCCGGGTGCACTGGTTGAGTGGGGCGGCGGCGGACCGCGCGGAACTTCCGCACCGGGCGCTGACGTTGGTCGAACGACCGGTTACAGCCTGATCACGTGATGGCATCGGGATGCGCCGCCGGTCATCGCGGCCTTCGGCGCCGTGCCATCATCGAGCTTCGATCGACCAAGTGGAGCCAAGTTGGGAGGGCGCGTGGCGATGGAGGCCGGCCCTCGCGACACCGCACACAGTGCCGAGTACCTCACCACCGAGGGTGACGAGCCGGACCCGGCCGAGGGCCGTCCGGCCGTGGACCGCCCCGGCGAGGACGCCCTGTCCGGGGACCCCCTCGCCGGGGAACTCCTGGACGAGGAGCGGCTCACCGACGACGGGCCCGACGAGACACCGGTCGGCGTGACCGAGGACGGACCGGCGCCCGAGGAGATGTACACCAGCGGGCCCGAGGTCGAGGTCGAGCTGCGCCCGCAGCGCCGGCTGCGCATCTGGCAGCTCGCGCCCATCGTGGGACTCTCCGCCGTCGGCTCCCTGATGTTCGCCTTCCCGCTCGCCTTCGACTTCGGCGACAGCGGCGCGGTGATCGCCATGCTCGGTCTGCTGATCTGCTCCTGCGCCGCGGGCTGGGGCATGATGGCCGCCCGCCGGGTCGGCTACACCTGGCCCGGCCTGCCCGCGCGCGGCTCCGGCCGCCGCCCGGACTGGCGGGTCGTGCTCGGCTATGTGCTGCTGGTGGCCCTGGTGGCCGTACTCGCCGTGTGGCGCGTGGCACGGCTGCGCTGAACCTCCGCGGAGCGAGCCCGTACTCCGACCCGTACGATCCGACCCCGTACGATCGAGGAATGAGCACGCGGATCCCCTTCCTCAAGGGTCACGGCACCGAGAACGACTTCGTGATCGTCCCGGACCCCGAGAACGCCCTCGACCTGTCCCCGGCCGCCGTCGCCGCCCTGTGCGACCGCCGGGCCGGCATCGGTGGCGACGGAGTGCTGCGTGTCGTACGGTCCGCCGCGCACCCGGAGGCGCGGGCGATGGCCGCCGAGGCGGAGTGGTTCATGGACTACCGCAACAGCGACGGCTCGATCGCCGAGATGTGCGGCAACGGCTCGCGGGTGTTCGCGCGCTACCTCCAGCACGCGGGACTCGTGGGCGAGGGCGACCTCGCGATCGCCACGCGCGCGGGTGTGAAGACCGTCCACATCGCCAAGGACGGCGACGTCACGGTCGGCATGGGCCGCGCCCTCCTGCCCGAAGGGGAGGTCACGGTCTCCGTCGGTGAGCACAGCTGGCCCGCGCGCAACGTGAACATGGGCAACCCGCACGCGGTCGCCTTCGTGGCCGACCTCGCGCAGGCCGGCGACCTCTACACCCCGCCGCCGGTCAGCCCGGCGACCGCCTACCCGGACGGGGTCAACGTCGAGTTCGTCGTGGACCGCGGCCCCGGGCACGTCGCCATGCGGGTGCACGAGCGCGGCTCCGGCGAGACCCGCTCCTGTGGCACGGGCGCGTGTGCCGTCGCCGTGGCCGCCGCCCGGCGCGACGGCGCGGACCCGGCCGTCACCGGCACCCCGGCGACCTACACCGTGGACCTGCCCGGCGGACGCCTCGTCATCACCGAACGGCCCGACGGCGAGATCGAGATGACCGGGCCCGCGGTGATCGTGGCCGAGGGCGAGATCGACGGCGACTGGCTGGAAAACGCCGCCCGCTGACCCGGTGTCATGCAGGCCGTTTTGCCCCAGGGCCGTCGGAACAGCGGTTTCCGGTGGCCGGGGCTGACCGTCGGCGCGATCGATCCCCGCACGCATGGCGCAAACCGTAAACCTCGCCGTCGTCGCTCGAATGGGTGATCCGTTTCACGCTCGGCGAGAGGCGGTCTGCCGCGGGTGGTGGGCTCGGTAGCATCAAGCACCGGCACGGACGGGGGAACGTCGCCATCCCTGAGCCGCGTATGCCCTGGGGGCCCCGTCCGCCGGTCCACGAGCCGGAGGTGCCCATGAGTGCGGAGGCCACAAACCCTGCGACCCCTGGCCCGGTAGTGCCCACAGCGGCCACCGTGTCCGTCGCGCCCACCACGACCCGGCGGAAGTCCCGGGCCCGCCTCGATCTGCGCCGGCTCGGCCGGGCCGCGCTGCTCGGCCCCGCCGTCCGCGGCAAACTCCCCGACGCCATCAGCCATGTCGTGGAGGCGCACCGCGCCCACCACCCCGACGCGGACCTGGACCCGCTGCGCCGCGCCTACGTGCTCGCGGAGTCCTCCCACCGCGGCCAGATGCGCAAGAGCGGCGAGCCGTACATCACCCACCCGCTCGCGGTGACGCTGATCCTCGCCGAACTGGGCGCCGAGACCACCACGTTGACCGCCTCGCTGCTCCACGACACCGTCGAGGACACCGATGTGACGCTGGACCAGGTCCGGGAACAGTTCGGCGAGGAAGTGCGTTATCTGGTCGACGGCGTCACGAAACTGGAGAAGGTCGACTACGGAGCCGCCGCCGAACCGGAGACCTTCCGCAAGATGCTCGTCGCCACCGGCAACGACGTGCGCGTGATGTCGATCAAACTCGCCGACCGGCTGCACAACATGCGCACCCTCGGCGTGATGCGCCCCGAGAAACAGGCGCGGATCGCCAAGGTCACCCGGGACGTCCTCATCCCGCTCGCCGAACGCCTCGGCGTGCAGGCGCTGAAGACCGAGATGGAGGACCTGGTCTTCGCCATCCTGCACCCCGAGGAGTACGAGCACACCCGCGAACTCATCGCCGGGAACGCGGCCCGCGCGGACGACCCGCTGACCGAGGTCGCCGACGAGATGCGCGGGGTGCTGCGCGAGGCCGGCATCCAGGCCGAAGTCCTCATCCGGCCGCGGCACTTCGTCTCCGTCCACCGCGTGGCCCGCAAACGCGGCCGGCTGCGCGGCGCCGACTTCGGCCGCCTGCTGGTGCTCGTCCAGGAGGACGCCGACTGTTACGGCGTCCTCGGTGAACTGCACACCTGTATGACGCCGGTCGTCTCGGAGTTCAAGGACTTCATCGCCGTACCCAAGTTCAACCTCTACCAGTCGCTGCACACCGCCGTCGCCCGCCCCGACGGCCAGGTCGTCGAAGTCCTCATCCGCACCCACCAGATGCACAAGGTCGCCGAGGCCGGTGTCGTCGCGCTCGGCAATCCCTACGCGCCCGTCGCGGACCCGGCCGGCACCGGCGCCCTCGCCGACGGGGAGCGGGCCGACCCCACCCGCCCCGGCTGGCTCTCCCGCCTCCTGGAGTGGCAGCAGGCCGCCCCCGACCCCGACACCTTCTGGTCCACCCTGCGCGAGGACCTCGCCCAGGACCGCGAGATCACCGTGTTCCGGCCGGACGGCGGCACCCTCGGCCTGCCCGACGGCGCGACCTGTGTGGACGCCGCCTACGCCCAGTACGGCGAGGACGCGCACGCGTGCATCGGCGCCCGCGTCAACGGCCGCCTGGCCACCCTGAGCACCGTTCTCCGGGACGGCGACACCGTCCAGCTCCTCATGGGCCAGGACCCCGCCTCGGAGCCCTCCCGGGAGTGGCTGGAGCACGCCCACACCCCGGCCGCCCGCATCGCCATCCAGCGCTGGCTGGCGACCCACCCCGGCGGCGGCACCGCGACCGAGGACACCTCCGGTGCCCGTACCGAACCGCCCGCCGCCCGTCCGGCGGACAGCGCCCCCGCGCCGGGAGCCGCCCGCCCCAGGGGCGCCGACGTGCTCGCCGACCGGCCCGGGGCCGCCGTACGCCTCGCCGGGTGCTGTACGCCCGTACCACCCGACGAGATCACCGGCTTCGCCGTCCGCGGGGGAGTGGTGACCGTACACCGCGCGGAGTGCGCGGCGGCGGCGCACATGAAGGCCAGAGGGCGTGCGGAGATCGGCGTGCGCTGGGGGGAGGCCACCGAGTGCCGGGTCACCCTGGTCGCTGAATCGTTCGGCCGCCCCCATCTGCTCGCCGACCTCACCGAGGCGATCTCCTCGGCAGGCGTCGACATCGTCTCCGCCACCGTGGAACCGCCCAGCCAGCAGCGGGTGCGGCACACCTACACCCTCCAGCTCCCCGACGCGGCCCACCTCCCGGCCCTGATGCGCGCCATGCGGGACGTCCCCGGCGTGTACGACGTGAGCCGCGCCCGGCACACCGCCTCCTGAGCACAGCATCCTGCTCACGCCCTCCTGTGGACGGCTGTGGACGGCGTCCCGGGACCAACCCGTTCGGGTGGGGCCGTCGCGCGTCGCCGTCCCGGCACGCGCGCGTCCTGGTAGCGGTGATGCATGCTGCTCACCCCCCGCTCCCGCCCCCGGACCCGGACTCGGACCGTACGGCACCGCAGGGCGGCGGCCCTGCTCGCCTCCGCCGTCTCCGTCTGCCTGCTCGCCGCCGCGGCCCCGCCCGAGCCGCTCGGCATCGGCGACCGCCTCTACCCGTACCTGGGGAACCCGGGCTACGACGTGGCGTCGTACGACCTGTCCTTCAGCTATCCCGGCACCAACGACAAGCCGCTCCAGGCCGTCACCACCATCGACGCCTGGACCACCGCCGACCTGGACCGCATCAACCTCGACTTCGCCCACGGCACGGTGCGCTCGGTCGAGGTCGACGGGCGCCCCGCCGCGTTCACCCGGGCCGGCGACGACCTGGTGGTCACCCCCGACCATCCGCTGGCCGAGGGCGAGTGGACCCGGATCACCGTGCGGCACAGCAGCGACCCCGTCTCCGCCCCGGACCAGGACGGCGGCTGGGTGCGCACCTCCGACGGGCTCGCCATGGCCAACCAGGCCGACGCCGCCCACCTGGTCTTCCCGTGCAACGACCACCCGTCCGACAAGGCGATGTTCACCTTCCACGTCACCGCGCCGAACGGCTACACCGCCGTCGCCAACGGCCTGCCCGTCGGCGCGGACCGGGTCGGCCCCACCACCACCTGGAGCTACCGCACCCAGCACCCCATGGCCACCGAACTCGCCCAGGTGTCCATCGGCCGCTCCTCCGTGCTGCACCGCGAGGGCCCGCACGGGCTGCCGGTGCGCGACGTCGTGCCCACCGTCGACCGCAAGGCCCTGGAACCCTGGCTCGCCAAGACCCCCGACCAGATCGCCTGGCTGGAGAGCAAGGTCGGCCGGTACCCCTTCGAGACGTACGGCGTGCTCATGGCCCAGGCCTCCACCGGCTTCGAACTGGAGACGCAGACCCTCTCGCTCTTCGAGAAGAGCCTGTTCACCCAGCCCGGCTACCCCCGCTGGTACCTCGAGTCGATCATGGTGCACGAGCTGTCCCACCAGTGGTTCGGCGACAGCGTCAGCCCCCGTACCTGGTCCGACGTCTGGCTGAACGAGGGCCACGCCACCTGGTACGAGGAGCTGTACGCCGAGGAGACCGCGCACCGGCCCATGGCGGACCGGATGAAGGCCGCCTACGCCGCCTCCGACCGCTGGCGCGAAGCCGGCGGACCCCCCGCCCGGCCCAAGCCTCCCGCCCCCGGCCAGAAGATCGGCATCTTCCGGCCCAACGTCTACGACGGCGCCGCGCTCGTCCTCTACGCGCTGCGCCAGAAGATCGGCCGGCCCGCCTTCGAGCGCCTGGAGCGGATCTGGGTCCGGGAGCACCGGGACTCCACCGCCACCACCGCCGACTTCGTCCAGCTCGCCTCGACCGTCTCCGGCCGCGACCTGAGCGGCTTCCTCAAGGACTGGCTGTACGGCGCGAAGACCCCGCCGATGCCCGGCCACCCGGACTGGAAGCCCCTGCCGCCGACCACCTCCGCCCCCCAGCGGGCCGTGCGATAACACGGTGACGCGACGTGCCGCCTCGTGCGACCATCTTCCGGTCGGCGCGACACGCGGGACCCGGGAATCTCCCGGGGTACTCGTACGTTGACACCACACGAGCGGTCCCTCGCGACCGCCGTGTCCAGGCCATCACGGCACTCCGGCACTCTCCATCGACATAAGGATCAAATGACCTCCTCTTCTTCCCCTTCCCAGGACACCAAGCGCCTCGCGCACGCCTATCCCGAGGGTCTTCGGGCCGATGCCCTGATGGAAGAGGACGTCGCCTGGAGCTACGAGATCGACGGCGAGCGGGACGGCGACCAGTTCGACCGCTCCGAGCGCGCGGCCCTGCGCCGCGTGGCCGGCCTCTCCACCGAGCTGGAGGACGTCACCGAGGTCGAGTACCGCCAGCTCCGCCTGGAGCGGGTCGTGCTCGTCGGGGTGTGGACCACCGGCACCGCGCAGGACGCCGACAACTCCCTCGCGGAGCTGGCGGCGCTCGCCGAGACCGCGGGCGCGCTCGTGCTCGACGGCGTCATCCAGCGCCGCGACAAGCCCGACGCGGCCACCTACATCGGCTCCGGCAAGGCCGCCGAGCTGCGTGACATCGTCCTCGAGACGGGCGCGGACACCGTCATCTGCGACGGTGAGCTGAGCCCCGGCCAGCTGATCCAGCTGGAGGACGTCGTCAAGGTCAAGGTCATCGACCGTACGGCGCTGATCCTCGACATCTTCGCCCAGCACGCCAAGTCCCGCGAGGGCAAGGCGCAGGTCGCGCTCGCGCAGATGCAGTACATGCTGCCGCGGCTGCGCGGCTGGGGTCAGTCGCTGTCCCGGCAGATGGGTGGTGGCCGCGGCGGCCTCGCCACGCGTGGCCCCGGTGAGACCAAGATCGAGACGGACCGGCGGCGGATCCGCGAGAAGATGGCGAAGATGCGCCGGGAGATCGCGGACATGAAGACCGGCCGCGAGGTCAAGCGCCAGGAGCGCCGGCGCAACAAGGTGCCGTCCGTCGCCATCGCGGGCTACACCAACGCCGGCAAGTCCTCCCTGCTCAACCGCCTCACCGGCGCCGGCGTCCTGGTCGAGAACGCCCTGTTCGCGACCCTGGACCCGACCGTCCGCCGCGCGGAGACCCCGAGCGGCCGCCTGTACACGCTGGCGGACACCGTCGGCTTCGTCCGGCATCTGCCGCACCACCTGGTCGAGGCGTTCCGCTCCACCATGGAGGAGGTCGGCGACTCCGACCTGATCCTGCACGTGGTGGACGGCTCGCACCCGAACCCGGAGGAGCAGCTCGCCGCCGTGCGCGAGGTGATCCGGGACGTCGGCGCCACCGACGTACCCGAGATCGTCGTGATCAACAAGGCGGACGCGGCCGATCCGCTGGTCCTTCAGCGGCTGCTCAGGATCGAGAAGCGCTCCCTCGCGGTCTCCGCCCGCACCGGCCAGGGCATCGAGACGCTGCTCGCCCTGATCGACGACGAGCTGCCCCGGCCCTCGGTCGAGGTCGAGGCTCTCGTGCCGTACACCCACGGCAAGCTGGTCGCCCGCGCCCACACCGAGGGCGAGGTGATCTCCGAGGAGCACACCGCGGAGGGCACCCTGCTCAAGGTCCGGGTGCATGAGGAGCTGGCGGCGGACCTGGCCCCCTACACGGCGGTCTCCGCGGCCTGACCCACGGCACGACGAAGGCCCGCCACCCCCCCTGGGGCGGCGGGCCTTCCGCCTACCGGTCTCAGCTCGTCACTGCCCGGCGAACTTCTTGCTCACCGCCTGGTACACGCCCTTGGCCACGGGACCCAGCCGGGGACCGGCCAGCCAGCCCGAGCTGACCGGGCCGATCGAGGTGTTGGACACCAGCGCCGGCTTGCCGTCCGAGCCCGTCTCCACCCAGCCGCCGCCGGAGGAACCACCGGTCATCGTGCAGCCGATGCGGTACATCGTCGGGTCGGACTGGTTGATCGACAGCCGCCCGGGCTTGTCCTTGCACTGGTACAGCAGCTGACCGTCGTACGGAGGCGCCGCCGGGTAACCGTCCGCGCTGATGCTCTGCACCTTCGGCACGGCCGGCGCGTCGAAGTTCACCGGCAGCGCACCGCCGACCGTCTCCTCCAGCGACTTGCCCTTGTTGCCCTGCTCCGGCGTCACATGGATGACGGAGAAGTCGTAGGAGGCGCCGTTGCCGCCGGTCTCCCCGCCCTGGTCGATCCACTGCTGGGAGGTCTGCGCCGCGTCCGCCCACCAGACCCCGTACGGGGCGATCTGCGAGCGGGAGGCCTTATTCAGCTGGGCGGTCGACATGGCCGCGTTGTTGTACGACGGCACGAAGGCGAGGTTGCGGTACCAGCCGCCCTTCTTGCCCGCGTGCACACAGTGGCCCGCCGTCCACACGAGGTTGGACTTGCCCGGGTGCGCCGGGTCCTCCACGACCGTGCCCGAGCAGACCATGGTGCCCTCGGGCGAGTCGAAGAACAGCTTGCCGAACGGGGCCGCGTTGGTGTGGTACGGCGCCGCGACCGCCTGCGCCTTCACCGGCTGCGGCGTCGGGTCCGTCACGCCCTGGTCACCGGAGATGTCGTTGTTGTCGACACCCTTGTCCGGGTCGTTGGCGTGGCGCATCCGGTTCGGGTCCCACAGACCCTTGATGATCGGGTTGATGAAGTCGTTGGCCTCGCGCAGCCAGTCCTGCCTGTTCCAGTTCTTCCAGGCGCCGTTCTTCCACTTGTCGATGTCGATCCCGTGCTCCTTGAGCTTCTGCTTCAAGTCGTCCGGAATCTTGATCTTGCCGTCGCCCGAGCCGGCCGCCGTCGCGGAAGCGGTCGGCGAGCCGTCGGCTTGGTCGTCGCCGTTGCAGCCGGTGGCGGTCAGCGCCAGCGCCGAGGCGAGGGCGACCGCCGCCAGCGACGTGGAGGCGCGACGCGGGCCCCTCCCTCGCCCAGCGGTGGACGACGGCCGTATGGATCGCATGTTCTTGACTCCCCGTGTGGTGAAGTGACTCGGCGCTCATCGAGGGCACCAGCGGTGAACCCAGGGAGAGTTCACCCACCGGTCCCACGACGTTCTGGGAACGGCACCACACCTTATGCGTTCCCTGTGGGGGACATCCGATGGAACGGCAACGGTTCGGCTACAAGCCGTCTGACCTGGTCGGTATCCAGGGAGCCGGCTCATATCCCGAGACCCGTGGGAGAGTTGCCGGACCCTCCCCCCGGGGATCCGCCGGATGGCCGCGCCGGGGTGCACACGCTGACGAACCGTGAAACTCTCTCCTTCCACCCCGCACGGGGTGCCTTGGGAGGGGCACCCCGGGAAACGACGGCGCGCCGGAGGGTACGGAGGCGAGGACCTCCCTCGCTCCCCGGGCCCCTCGTCCACTCGGCCGAACGGCTGACATCCTGTGGACCGTCCGGCGACACAGAGGGAGACGACACCGATGTCACACACCGCTCCGGCGCCGGCGGCATCCGTCCCGCCTCCGTCGCCCCCCGTCGAGAAGATCGAGCTGACCGCGGGCGCGGTACGGCTGTCGGGGCTGCTCGCCCTGCCCACCGGCACGGAACCGCGTGCCCTGCTCGTCGCCCTCCACGGCGGAGGCATGGGAGCCGGCTACTTCCACGGGCATGTGGACCCGTCCGCCTCCCTGCTGTCGCTCGCGACCGCGGCCGGATATGCCGCCCTCGCCCTCGACCGCCCCGGCTACGGCGCCTCGGCCGGCCTGCTGCCGGAGGGCATGGACCTGGCCGACCAGGCGTCCTGCGTCCGGGAAGCACTGCGCGGCTATGCCGCCGAGCATCCGACGGGCGCCGGATGCTTTCTCGTCGGCCACTCCTTCGGGGGAACGCTGGCCCTCACCATGGCCGCCTCGGCAGTGCCGGACGACCGGCTGATCGGGGTCGACGTGTCGGGCGTCGGCGGCCGCTGGGCCCTGCCCCCGGACCGGCTGTCCTCCCCCGGACGGATCCCCGACTCCCGGCTGCACTGGGGCCCGCTGTCGCTGTACCCCTCGGGCACCTTCCTGGTGGCGCGAAAGGTCGTCGGCCCGTTCCCGCCCCGGGAGGCCGAGTCCGTCCGGGACTGGCCCCGCGCCTACGCCGGGCTGGCCGCCGCCATCCGGGTGCCGGTGCGCTTCACCTTCGCCGAGCACGAGCGTTTCTGGGCCTGCGACCCCGACGCCGTGCGCGAACTGACCGCACCCCTCACCGCTCCGCTGGTGCGCGTCCGGCATGAGGCGGGTGCCGGCCACAACATCAGCCTCGGACACGCGGCCCACCGCCACCACCGCTCCGTCCTCGCCTTCCTCGAGGAATGCCGGGCCCGGCAGGAGCAGGAGACGGCTGGAGCGGGGGCCGTGGAACGGGAGACGGTCGGAGCGGGGGCCGCGGAACCGGAGGTCGATGAGCCGGTGATGGCCGAGCGGGGTTTGGTCGAGCGGGGCTTGGCCGAGCAACGCTGACGGCCGCGGCGCCGCATTCCGCCGCCGCGCCCGGCGGCGACCCCAACG
Organism: Streptomyces sp. NPDC001606; assembly: GCF_053596835.1. Taxonomy (NCBI): domain Bacteria; kingdom Bacillati; phylum Actinomycetota; class Actinomycetes; order Kitasatosporales; family Streptomycetaceae; genus Streptomyces; species Streptomyces sp. NPDC001606. The sequence continues at coordinate 174,045 of NZ_JBSFHC010000014.1, read as the reverse complement.
GCCATCCCAACGGCGACCCCAGCGGCACTTTCGGCACGGCAACGAACCCGGCATGACCCGTAACCCGCCGCACGGTCCGCGGTTGTAGGCGGTGGGGGCGTGCCGGCGAAGCCGCTCCCCGCTCATCAACTCGCCTCCGAACAGCGGGGAGGACAGCCCACCGTGGCCGTGACGGAGCCGATGGCTGAAGGCACAGACAGGGAACGGCGTGCCGTACACGAGGGGATCCTCAGACGGCAGTCGGCGCGTGAGTCCTCGGCGCGCACCTATGCCCGGGCGCTGCCCATCGTCCCGGTCCGGGCCCGGGGACTCACCATCGAGGGCGCCGACGGCCGCCGCTACCTGGACTGCCTCTCCGGCGCCGGCGCGCTCGCCCTCGGCCACAACCACCCCGTCGTGCTCGAAGCCGTCCGCGGTGTCCTCGACTCCGGCGCCCCGCTCTCCGTCCTCGACCTCGCGACCCCCGTCAAGGACGCCTTCGTCACCGAGCTGTTCCGCACACTGCCGCCCGCCCTCGCCGCCCGGGCCCGCGTCCAGTTCTGCGGACCGGCCGGCACCGACGCCGTCGAGGCCGCCCTGAAACTGGTCCGCGCCGCCACCGGCCGCACCGGCCTCCTCGCCTTCACCGGCGCCTACCACGGAATGACCGCCGGCGCCCTGGCCGCCTCCGGTGGCGCCCGCGACGTCCAGGTCACCCGACTGCCCTATCCGCAGGACTACCGCTGTCCGTTCGGCATCGGCGGTCCGCGCGGTGCCGAGCTCGGCATCCGCTGGACGGAGTCGCTGCTGGACGATCCCAAGTCGGGCGTCCCGCTGCCCGCCGGCATGATCCTGGAACCCGTCCAGGGGGAAGGCGGGGTGATCCCCGCGCCGGACGACTGGCTGCGCCGGATGCGCCAATTGACGGCGGACCGGTCGGTCCCGCTCATCGCCGACGAGGTGCAGACCGGCGTCGGCAGGACCGGTGCCTTCTGGGCCGTCGACCACAGCGGGATCACGCCCGACGTCATGGTCCTGTCCAAGGCCATCGGCGGCAGCCTCCCGCTGGCTGTGATCGTCTACCGCGACGACCTCGACGTCTGGCAACCCGGCGCCCACGCGGGCACCTTCCGCGGCAACCAGCTCGCCATGGCCGCCGGTACCGCCACCCTCGCCCATGTCCGTGAGAACGGCCTCGCCGCCCGAGCAGCCGACCTCGGCTCCCGTATGCTCACCCGACTCCGGCGCGACCTCGGTGCCTTCCCATGCGTCGGAGAGGTACGCGGGCGCGGACTGATGATGGGGGTCGAAATGGTGGACCCGGAGCGGGAAGCCGCCGGCCTCCCCGAAGCACCTCCGGCCGACGACAGCCTCCCGATGCCCTCCACAGCGTCCCAGCTGGAGCCCACCGCCGTCCGCACTCCGCGACCCGCCGCCCCCGAACTCGCCACGGCGGTCCAGCGTGAGTGCCTCCGGCGGGGGCTCATCGTCGAGCTGGGCGGCCGTCACGCCGCCGTGATCCGGCTGCTTCCCCCCTTGACGATCAGTGACGAACAGGCGGAGGCCGTCCTGGACCGCCTGACCGACGCGGTGGCGGCCGCAGCGCGCGACCACGAACGCAACGGCCCCGATCACCCACACCATCAGGGCCCGGCCCAGCGCACCGGCTGAACCCGGCACCCGTCCCACCCGCCCATATCCCCGGCACATACCAACTCCCCTCGATACCGGCCACTCAGGCCACTCCCCGCCGTCCACCGCCCGGACGCCCGCTCACCCCAGGTCCCCACCCTGGCCAACCCCCACCCCGGTCACCGGTCATCGGGGACCGGCGAGCGAGCGGTCGCCCACAGCCCCAGGAGCCGTCATGAACACCACCACCCCCACACCCGGCGGCCGCCCCGACACCAGCACCGCCCCGGCTCCCCTCGCAGAACCCCTCCAGCCCGAGCCCGCACGGCCGTCATCCCCGGCCGCCGAGCTGGTTCCGCCGCGCCCGCGGCACGAGCCCGAGCCCCCACGGCTCGCAGACCCCGCCGCCGAACCGGTCCCACCCCACCCGCGGCACCAGCCCGAACCCCCACGGCTCGCAGACCCCGCCGCCGACCCGCTCGATCACCCCGATCCCCTCCTCGCAGCCCAGGCCGCCGCCGTGGAGAACCTTCTGCGCTGCTGGGTACGCGAGACGGACCTCCCTGCACCCGCAACCCACACCCTCCACATCCCGCTGCCCGCCAGCGCCACCTCCCTGCTGGTCCCCGTCCGCCACTGGTCCCCGACGGGCTGGCACCGCTTCGGCGCCCCCCGTTTCGCCGACGCCCCGGAAACCGCCCCGCCCGTCGACGCCGTCACCCTCGCCGCACTGCTCGCCAGGGAGACCACCCCCGCCGACCCGCCGGGCGCCGCCCATCCCGCCGCCTCCCGCCACGGCGAAGACGGCGACCACGGCGACCTCGTGGCCAGAGTGGCCGACTCCCTCCGCCGCACGGCCACCTTCATCCGTGACCGGCGTGCACACCCCACCGACACCCCCGACCTCTTCCTCAGCGCCGAACAGGCCCTCCTCCTCGGCCATCCCCTGCACCCGACCCCCAAGAGCCGGGACGGTCTGACCGCATCGGAAGAGCGGCTCTACTCACCGGAGTTGCGCGGCTCCTTCCCCCTGCACTGGCTGGCTGTCGCCCCCTCCCTGCTCGCCGCCGACTCCGCCTGGACCGAACGCGGTCGTCCCGTACCCGCCGACCACCTCACCCGCCGTCTCGCCGGAACCGAGCTGCCCCTCCCCGACGGGTACGCCGCCCTGCCCCTTCATCCCTGGCAGGCGCGCGAGGTACGGCACAGGGAAGCCGTCGCGGCCCTGCTCGACTCCGGGCTCCTGCGGGACCTGGGCCCACACGGCCCCGCCTGGCACCCCACCTCCTCGGTGCGCACGGTCCACCGGTCCGGCGCCTCCGCGATGCTCAAGCTGTCGCTGGGGCTGCGCATCACCAACTCCCGCCGGGAGAACCTGCGCAAGGAACTCCACCGCGGAGTCGAGGTACACCGACTGCTGCGCGCCGGTCTGTTCCAGGAGTGGCAGGCCGCACACCCCGGCTTCGACATCGTCCGCGACCCGGCCTGGCTCGACGTCGACGGGCAGGACGGTCTTCCCGTGCCCGGCCTCTCCGTGATGATCAGGCACAACCCCTTCGGCCCGAGCGACGACGCCGGATGCCTCGCCGGACTCGTCTCGCCCCGTCCCCTCGCCGGTGCAGCCGGCACCACGCCACCGCGGCAGGCCCCCTGGCGCATGCGGTCCAGGCTCGCCCGGATCACGACGCGGCTCGCCGCGCGCACCGGCCGGCCCGTCGGAGCCGTCGCCGCGGAGTGGTTCCTGCGCTATCTGGAGCACGTGGTCCGCCCCGTGCTCTGGCTGGACGGCGAGGCCGGCATCGCGCTCGAAGCCCATCAGCAGAACACCCTGGTGCTGCTGGACGCCGACGGCTGGCCCACCGGCGGCCGCTACCGCGACAACCAGGGCTACTACTTCCGCGAGTCCCATCGCGCCGAACTCGCCACCCGGCTGCCCGGTATCGGCGACCACAGCGACACCTTCGTCTCCGACGAGGTCACCGACGAGCGCTTCGCCTACTACCTCGGCATCAACAACGTGCTGGGTCTGATCGGCGCCTTCGGCTTCCAGCGCCTCGCCGACGAGCGCCTGCTCCTCGCCGCCTTCCGCCGCTTCCTCACCGACCTCCTCTCGGGGCCCGATCCAGTGCGCACCTCCCTGCCCGCCGTCCTGCTCGACTCACCGGTCCTGCGCTGCAAGGCCAACCTGCTGACCCGGCTGCACGGTCTGGACGAACTCGTCGGCCCGGTCGACACCCAGTCCGTCTACGTCACCATCGCCAACCCCCTCCATCCCTGAACGCCGACACCGCCGACACCGCCGAGAGGAGTCCCCATGCCGCCCACCGACGCGAGCCCCGGTGCCGCCTCCCGCCTGCCCGCCGAGCCCGTCACCCCTGCCGCCGATGAGGCAGCCGGACTCCTCGACCACCTCTGGGCATGGGGGCCGACGCCCACTCCCGCAGGCTTCTTCCGGCTGGCCCCCGTCCGCATCGACCGCGACCTGCCGCTCATCCACCGCTGGATGAACGACCCCGCCGTGGCGGAGTTCTGGGAGCTGGCCGGTGCCCGGCACCGCACGGAAGCCCACCTGCGTGCGCAACTCGACGGCGACGGACGCAGCGTGCCGTGCCTCGGGATCCTGGACGGCACCCCCATGAGCTACTGGGAGATCTACCGGGCCGATCTCGACCCCCTGGCCCGCCACTATCCGGCTCTTCCCCAGGACACCGGCATCCACCTGCTCCTGGGCGAAGCGGCCGACCGGGGCCGGGGGCTGGGGACAGCCCTGATCCGAGCAGTGGCCGACCTCGTCCTCGACCGGCGCCCCGCATGCGCACGGGTCGTGGCGGAACCCGATCTTCGCAACACCCCCTCCGTCTCCGCGTTCGTGAGCGCGGGATTCCGTATCGCCGCCGAGGTCGACCTGCCCGGCAAGCGGGCCGCGCTCGTGATGCGTGACCGGGACCGACCCCCTCGTCGTAGCGGTCGGTGATTGATCCGTCACACCTAGTACGAACGGCGATCCAGGCGGGTTCCCTGGATCCCGAACATCTCTCAAAAAAATTTCCGGCCCGAGCCGGCCCCCTCGCCTCACCGCATCCCACCCGCCGCCTCTCGCCCCCCACCCCTCGCCTCCGCCCCTCCTCCCCACCGTCCCCCCAGGAGCCGGTCAGTGATCGCGTCCCCCGTCCCCTCGGTGATCCCCCGTTTGTCAGTGCCGGGCCGTAGGGTGGTCGGGCTATGACGAAGCCCTCACTCTCCGAACTCCTGCATGCCGCTGTCACAGCCGTCGGCGGCACGGAGCGCCCCGGCCAGGTGACCATGGCCGAATCGGTCGCCGAGGCGATCGATGACGGATCCCATCTGCTGGTGCAGGCCGGCACCGGCACCGGAAAGTCGCTGGGCTATCTCGTGCCCGCGCTCGCGCACGGAGAACGGGTGGTGGTCGCGACGGCCACCCTCGCCTTGCAGCGTCAGCTCGTGGAGCGCGACCTGCCACGCACCGTCGACGCCCTGCATCCGCTGCTGCGCCGCCGTCCCGAGTTCGCGATGCTCAAGGGCCGCTCCAACTACCTCTGCCTGCACCGGCTCCACGAGGGCGTGCCGCAGGACGAGGAGGACGGCCTCTTCGACCAGTTCGAGGCCGCCGCCCCCACCAGCAAGCTGGGCCAGGACCTGCTGCGGCTGCGGGACTGGGCGGACGAGACGGAGAGCGGCGACCGGGACAATCTCACCCCCGGTGTCTCGGACCGCGCCTGGGCGCAGGTGTCGGTGTCGTCGCGGGAGTGCCTGGGCGCGACGAAGTGCGCGTACGGCGCCGAGTGCTTCGCGGAGATGGCCCGGGAGCGCGCCAAGCTCGCCGAGGTCGTGGTGACGAACCACGCACTGCTGGCCATCGACGCCATCGAGGGCGCGCCGGTGCTGCCCCAGCACGAGGTGCTGATCGTGGACGAGGCGCACGAACTCGTCTCACGGGTGACCGGCGTGGCCACCGGTGAGCTGACCCCCGGCCAGGTCAACCGGGCCGTGCGCCGCGCGGCCAAGCTCGTCAACGAGAAGGCCGCCGACCAGCTCCAGACCGCCGCCGAGGGCTTCGAGCGGCTCATGGAGCTGGCCTTGCCCGGCCGCCTGGAGGAGATCCCGGAGGATCTCGGCTACGCCCTGATGGCGCTGCGGGACGCCGCCCGTACGGTGATCTCCGCGATCGGCGCCACGCGCGACAAGTCCGTCCAGGACGAGGACGCCGTCCGCAAGCAGGCGCTGGCCTCCGTGGAGACGGTGCACGACGTGGCCGAGCGCGTGCTGAACGGCTCGGAGTGGGACGTCGTCTGGTACGAGCGGCACGACCGCTTCGGCGCCTCCCTGCGCGTCGCCCCCATGTCGGTCTCGGGCCTGCTCAGGGAGAAGCTGTTCGCGGACCGTGCCGTGATCCTCGCCTCGGCGACGCTCAAGCTGGGCGGCGACTTCAACGGCGTCGGGGCCTCGCTCGGCCTCGGCCCCGAGGGGGCGGAGGGCGATGATCTACCCAAGTGGAAGGGCATCGACGTCGGCTCGCCCTTCGACTACCGCAAGCAGGGCATCCTGTACGTCGCCAAGCACCTGGCGCGCCCCGCCCGTGACGGCGAGCGCACGGACATGCTGGACGAGCTGACCGAGCTGATCCAGGCGGCCGGCGGACGCACTCTCGGACTCTTCTCGTCGATGCGGGCCGCCCAGCTCGCCGCCGAGGAGCTGCGCTCGCGGATCCCGGAGTTCCCGATCCTGCTCCAGGGCGAGGAGACGCTCGGCGAACTGATCAAGAACTTCTCCGCCGATCCGAAGACCTGTCTCTTCGGCACGCTGTCCCTCTGGCAGGGCGTGGACGTGCCGGGTCCCAGCTGTCAGCTGGTGGTCATGGACAAGATTCCGTTCCCGCGGCCCGACGATCCACTGATGAGCGCCCGGCAGAAGGCGGTCGAGGACGCGGGCGGCAACGGCTTCATGGCGGTGGCCGCGACCCATGCGGCCCTGCTGATGGCCCAGGGCGCCGGCCGTCTCGTACGCGCGTCGGGCGACCGGGGCGTGGTCGCCGTACTGGATCAGCGGCTGGCGACCGCGCGGTACGGCGGTTATCTCAAGGCGTCGCTGCCCGACTTCTGGTACACCACGGACCGTAACCAGGTCCGCAAGTCGCTGGCCGCCATCGACGCGGTGGCGAAGGCGGAGCAGAAGTGAGTCCGGGGGTGGTCCGACCGGTGACGGTCGGACCACCCCCGGACAGGTGCGTGACCGGCCCGTCGGGTGGGGTGAAACGCAGGACCCCGGAACCGGCGCAGGGGTTCCGGGGCCCGGTCAGGGAGCGAGCCGGCCGGCCCGCCCGCCGCGGCTGTCACACGCGGCGCAGCACGGCGACGACCTTGCCGAGGATGGTCGCGTCGTCACCGGGGATCGGCTCGTAGGCCGAGTTGTGCGGGAGGAGCCAGACATGGCCGTCCTCGCGCTTGAAGCGCTTCACGGTGGCCTCGCCGTCGAGCATGGCGGCCACGATGTCGCCGTTCTCGGCGACCGGCTGACGGCGGACCGTGACCCAGTCGCCGTCGCAGATGGCGGCTTCGATCATGGAGTCGCCGACGACCTTGAGGACGAACAGTTCGCCGTCACCGACGAGCTGGCGGGGGAGAGGGAAGACGTCCTCGACGGACTCCTCCGCGAGAATCGGGCCACCGGCCGCGATACGGCCGACCAGCGGGACGTACGACGCGGCGGGCTTGCCGGCGGTGTCCGTGGGCTGCACGGTGACGGCCTGGTCCGAACCGCGCACCTCGTACGCGCGCGGGCGGTGCGGGTCGCGGCGCAGGAAGCCCTTTCGCTCGAGGGCCATCAGCTGGTGCGCGACCGAGGAGGTGCTGGAGAGGCCGACGGCCTGGCCGATCTCGCGCATCGACGGCGGGTAGCCCCGACGCTGCACGGAGTCCCTGATGACCTCGATCACCCGGCGCTGCCGGTCGGTGAGCCCCGAGCTGTCCGCTCGGATGCCTGGAGGTCGCCCCGGCAGAGAGCGCTTGTGCGCCTCGGGATTCATGGCTTCGTTCATCGCGTGTACCGGCTCGACTCGGCCCTGGGAGCGGTCCTGGGCGGTGATGGTGGCACTGTCTGCGGTCGTGGTCACGTCGGCCCCTCTCGATGGTCTCCCTGCTGCACAACGGTAGATGCTTTCGAAAGGTTGCGCCAAACACACGTTCGAGTGAAAAAGTGCGTTTCACCTGACGTGATCATGTGTCTGGGTGTAATGGCTAACGCGGTGCCTGGCGGACAAAAGCGTGCATCGTTGTACTCTTCACCGCCGGGATGGGTGACCTCGTGGGCCGTTTCCCCAGTCTGCCATCCGGACTCCGGTCCGCCCGGATCCGGGCCCTCTTCTGTGCCGGAGTCCTACGGCTCCTCCGTGCGGCGCCCACGCTATCTCCGCAAGCGCCACAGCGGCACGGCTCTGTGTCCGCGTGTCCGGTGCGCCGCCGCCGGCACCCTGGGACCGGCCGCTTCACCGCGACACGCGCGCCGGCCTCGCTGAATGAGTCGATCCCCACATCTAGTGGTTGGATGGCTACCGCGGCCCACAAATTGTGGTCCCCCCGGTCTGAGCCGGGCCCGCGATCGCCTATGCTTAGGGCTGCTTCGCGGGGCCTTTGGGTCCGGTGAGGTTCTTGAGTCTGCTGTGAGGAGGGTTGGAGAACATGCACTGCCCCTTCTGCAGGCACCCCGACAGCCGCGTGGTCGACAGTCGTACGACCGACGACGGCACGTCGATCCGCAGGCGCCGCCAGTGCCCCGACTGCTCCCGTCGTTTCACGACCGTGGAGACGTGCTCGCTCATGGTGGTCAAGCGGTCCGGAGTCACCGAGCCTTTCAGTCGTACCAAGATCATCAATGGTGTGCGCAAGGCATGCCAGGGACGGCCTGTCACCGAGGACGCGCTCGCCCAGCTCGGCCAGCGGGTCGAGGAGGCGGTGCGGGCCACCGGGAGCGCCGAGCTGACCACCCACGATGTGGGGCTGGCCATACTCGGCCCGTTGCAGGAGCTGGACCTCGTCGCCTATCTGCGGTTCGCCTCGGTCTACCGGGCGTTCGACTCGCTCGATGACTTCGAGGCCGCCATCGCGGAGCTGAGGGAGGCGACGCGAGGACCCGCCGCGGACGAGGAAGACGCGGACCCGGGGAGCCAGGAAGACGATCGCGGGTCCGCGGGAACCACTTCGGTTCCCCTGCCCGCCCACGCCGCCGACTGACCGGCGGGCCGGAAACCGGGGGGAGACCCGGGTTCCGGCCGCGAGGCGGCGACCGAAGACCTGTTGCGGGTGGCAGCTGAGGGTGCCCGCAACACAGACAGAACACCGTGCCACGGGAACAAACGGGGCACTTCAGGGCGTTTTTGCCCGTACAGGGAGGCGGCATGACAGAGACGGCGAGCGGTCCGGCGCGAGGTTCCCGAGCCAAGGGCACCAAGGCGGGTAGCAAGGGACTGCACATCGAGCGCATCCACACCACCCCCGGCGTACACCCGTACGACGAGGTCTCGTGGGAGCGCCGTGACGTCGTCATGACCAACTGGCGCGACGGCTCGGTCAACTTCGAGCAGCGTGGCGTCGAGTTCCCCGACTTCTGGTCGGTGAACGCGGTCAACATCGTCACCAGCAAGTACTTCCGCGGTGCCGTCGGCACTCCGCAGCGCGAGGTCAGCCTCAAGCAGCTGATCGACCGCATCGTGAAGACGTACCGCAAGGCCGGTGAGGACTACAAGTACTTCGCCTCGCCCGCCGACGCCGAGATCTTCGAGCACGAGCTGGCGTACGCCCTCCTGCACCAGATCTTCAGCTTCAACAGCCCGGTCTGGTTCAACGTCGGCACCCCGCAGCCCCAGCAGGTCTCCGCCTGCTTCATCCTGTCCGTCGACGACTCCATGGAGTCGATCCTCGACTGGTACAAGGAAGAGGGCATGATCTTCAAGGGCGGCTCCGGTGCCGGCCTGAACCTCTCCCGCATCCGCTCCTCCAAGGAGCTGCTCTCTTCCGGCGGCAACGCCTCCGGTCCCGTCTCCTTCATGCGCGGCGCCGACGCCTCCGCCGGCACCATCAAGTCCGGTGGCGCCACCCGCCGCGCCGCCAAGATGGTCGTGCTCGACGTCGACCACCCCGACATCGAGGACTTCATCGAGACCAAGGTCAAGGAGGAGGAGAAGATCCGCGTCCTGCGCGACGCGGGCTTCGACATGGACCTGGGCGGCGACGACATCACGTCCGTCCAGTACCAGAACGCCAACAACTCGGTCCGCGTGAACGACGAGTTCATGAAGGCGGTCGAGAACGGCACCGGCTTCGGCCTGCGCGCCCGCATGACCGGCGAGGTCATCGAGGAGGTCGACGCCAAGGCGCTCTTCCGCAAGATCGCCGAGGCCGCCTGGGCCTGCGCCGACCCCGGCATCCAGTACGACGACACCATCAACAACTGGCACACCTGCCCCGAGTCCGGCCGGATCACCGCGTCGAACCCGTGCAGCGAGTACATGCACCTGGACAACACGTCCTGCAACCTGGCCTCGCTGAACCTGATGAAGTTCCTGAAGGACGACGGCAAGGGCCACCAGTCCTTCGAGACCGAGCGCTTCCAGAAGGTCGTCGAGCTGGTCATCACCGCGATGGACATCTCGATCTGCTTCGCGGACTTCCCGACCCAGAAGATCGGCGAGAACACCCGCGCGTTCCGTCAGCTCGGCATCGGCTACGCCAACCTCGGCGCCCTGCTGATGGCCACCGGCCACGCGTACGACTCCGACGGCGGCCGCGCCCTGGCCGGCGCCATCACCTCCCTGATGACGGGTACGGCCTACCGCCGTTCCGCGGAGCTGGCCGCGGTCGTCGGCCCGTACGACGGCTACGCCCGCAACGCCGACGCCCACAAGCGCGTCATGCAGCAGCACGCCGACGCCAACGGCAAGGCCGTCCGCATGGACGACCTGGACACCCCGGTGTGGGCCGCCGCCACGGAGGCCTGGCAGGACGTCGTCCGTCTCGGTGAGAAGAACGGTTTCCGTAACTCGCAGGCGTCCGTCCTCGCCCCGACCGGCACCATCGGTCTCGCGATGTCCTGCGACACCACCGGTGTCGAGCCCGACCTGGCTCTGGTGAAGTTCAAGAAGCTGGTCGGCGGCGGCTCGATGCAGATCGTCAACGGCACCGTGCCGCAGGCCCTGCGCCGCCTGGGCTACCAGGAGGAGCAGATCGAGGCGATCGTCGCCCACATCGCCGAGAACGGCAATGTGATCGACGCCCCCGGCCTCAAGCACGAGCACTACGAGGTGTTCGACTGCGCCATGGGCGAGCGCGCCATCTCCCCGATGGGCCACGTCCGCATGATGGCCGCGATCCAGCCGTGGATCTCCGGCGCCATCTCCAAGACGGTCAACATGCCGGAGACGGCGACCGTCGAGGAGGTCGAGGAGATCTACTTCGAGGCCTGGAAGCTCGGCGTCAAGGCGCTCGCGATCTACCGCGACAACTGCAAGGTCGGCCAGCCGCTCTCGGCCAAGAAGAAGGAGACCGAGGAGAAGAAGGCCGAGCAGCCCGCGGCCGTCGAGCCCAAGGTCGAGAAGGTCGTCGAGTACCGCCCGGTGCGCAAGCGCCTCCCGAAGGGCCGCCCGGGGATCACCACGTCCTTCACGGTCGGCGGTGCCGAGGGCTACATGACCGCCAATTCGTACCCGGACGACGGTCTCGGCGAGGTCTTCCTGAAGATGTCCAAGCAGGGTTCCACCCTCGCGGGCATGATGGACGCCTTCTCCATCGCCGTCTCCGTCGGCCTCCAGTACGGCGTGCCGCTGGAGACGTACGTCTCGAAGTTCACCAACATGCGCTTCGAGCCGGCCGGTATGACGGACGACCCGGACGTGCGGATGGCGCAGTCGATCGTCGACTACATCTTCCGCCGCCTGGCGTTGGACTTCCTGCCCTTCGAGACCCGCTCCGCGCTCGGCATCCACTCCGCCGAGGAGCGTCAGCGTCACCTGGAGACCGGTTCCTACGAGCCGGCCGACGACGAGGTCGACGTCGAGGGCCTGGCCCAGTCGGCGCCGCGCACCCAGGAGCTGAAGGCGGTCGCCACGCCGAAGGCCGAGACCGAGGCGGCCCAGCCCGCCCCGAAGCAGGCACACACCAGCGCCGAACTGGTGGAGATGCAGCTGGGCATCCAGGCCGACGCCCCGCTCTGCTTCTCCTGCGGTACGAAGATGCAGCGGGCCGGTTCCTGCTACATCTGCGAGGGCTGCGGCTCGACCAGCGGTTGCAGCTGATGACACGCCGTTCCTGAAGTAAGGGGCGCCGGCCATGGCCGGCGCCCCTTACCCGTGCACGGCCTCGGCGTCAGGGCTGGTGCGCCCGGCCCATCACCCGGGTGAAGGCAGCCGGGTCCTCGTCGAAGCCGTGCACCCCGGGACGGAAGGCCCAGTCACCGGACTCGTCCCGTACGAACTCGGCGATCGTGGCCGCCGTGGCGTCGGCAACCGACCCGAAGTCGTCCGCCGCCAGTACCGTGTAGCCCTCCCGGACACGCAGGGCGGGGTTCAGGACCTCGGCGAACGTCCGGCGTCCGTAGCGCTGCTGGATGACGACACCGACCACCGCGCGCGCGTACCGGCCGTCCAGGCGGTCGAGTTCGAGGGTCATGACCTCGTCCCAGCCGAAGCCCCTGCCGTCCGTGCTGTCCCGGTCCAGGAATATGGTGCCGTCCGGTGAGCGGCTGTCGAAGTGCACCAGATAGGCCGGTGGCCCGTAGGCGTCGCCCGAGACGAACGTCGCGGCGATGATGTCCAGATCGGTGGGCGGCTGACCCGCGGGACTGGGATCCCACTTCACCCCGACCTCGACCTTGCGGATTCCCTTGCTGAAGCCGGTCACCAGGCCTCCCCTTCCCCCTGTGGGCTCCCTCGTCCCCCAACTCCCGTGAAGCCAGGGCTGCTTGTCCATCGTGCCACGTGCGCGGGGGCGCACGCGCGGGCGATCTCCGCCGGAGCGTGACCGACGCCACGCCCGGTGGCCTTACGATGGCGCGGTGCTGGTCAAGTGGATTCGCTGCACCGTGGTGGACCGCCGCGGCTTCGAGCGGGGGCAGCGGAAATGGGCGGGGCTTCCGGGGGAGCCGGGTTTCAGGGGACAGGGCGGAGGGTGGAGCCGGCAGCGGCCGGGGGTCGCGCACATCTTCGCCTTCTGGGAGAGCCGTGCCTTCTACGACTCCTTCATGGCCCGCTCGCACGACCGGCTCGCGGCCGCCCAGACCGGCACGTTCAAGGACGCCCAGACCAAACTCTTCGAGTACCGCTTCGACGTGAAGACGGGCTTCGAGCCGCGCTTCACCGACACCGACCTGATCCGGGTGGCCCTGTGCCGGGTGCACGAGGAGCGCGTCGAGCACTTCACCCTCATGCAGGAGAAGGTCTGGAACCCGGCGATGGCCGGTTCCCCCGGCATGATCCGCGGCATGTTCGCCGAGGCGCCCGAGCATGAGTTCCTGATCCTGTCGATGTGGCGGTCGGCCGCCGAGCACGGCAAGTACCGCACCGAACGCGTGGAGCGCCTCGCCCTGCGGGCCCAGACCGAGGCGGACATCGCCGCACTCTCGGGTGACATCGTGGACCTGGAGCCGACCTGGACGGTCTGAGGGCAGCCCCGCGGGTTGGAAAATCCAACCCTGCTTCTGTGTGACCTACGCCGTATGGACCCCGTACGAGTGCTCGACCATGCGCCGTTCGATCTAGGGTTTTGGCATGGCACGACCACGGCGCATCGTCCTTGTCCGGCACGGCGAGTCGACGGGCAACATCGACGACTCCGTGTACGAGCGGGAGCCCGACCACGCGCTCGCCCTGACCGAGCGCGGCTGGAGGCAGGCCGAGGAGACCGGCAAGACGCTCCGCGAACTCTTCGGCCGGGAACGCGTGAGCGTGTACGTCTCCCCGTACCGCCGTACCCACGAGACGCTCCGCGCCTTCCACCTCGACCCGCAGCTGATACGCGTCCGCGAGGAGCCCAGACTGCGCGAGCAGGACTGGGGCAACTGGCAGGACCGCGACGACGTGCGCTTGCAGAAGGCCTACCGCGACGCGTACGGCCACTTCTTCTTCCGCTTCCCGCAGGGGGAGTCCGGCGCCGACGTGTACGACCGGGTCGGCGGCTTCCTGGAGAGCCTGTTCCGCAGCTTCGAGGCCCCCGATCATCCGCCGAACGTGCTCCTGGTGACGCACGGGCTCGCGATGCGGCTGTTCTGCATGCGCTGGTTCCACTGGACCGTCTCCGAATTCGAGTCGCTGTCGAACCCGGGGAACGCCGAGATGCGCATGCTCGTTCTGGGAGACGACGGCAAGTACACCCTTGATCGGCCGTTTCAACGCTGGCGCGAGCCGGTGCCCTACTGGATTGGCGGATAAAGTGGCAGAGCGATGACCGCTGACCTCTCTTCCCTCGGGCGCCTGGAGCGCGCCCTGGCGAGCCTGCGCGGCCTGGCCGTGGGGGACGCCCTGGGCTCCCAGTTCTTCGTTCCGGCGAACCACTCCCTGCTGAAGCGGCGCGAGCTGCCCGCGGGGCCCTGGCAGTGGACGGACGACACCGAGATGGCCTGCTCGGTGGTCGCCGTCCTCGCCGCTCACCACCGCATCGACCAGGACGCGCTGGCCCGCTCGTTCGCCGAGCACCATGACTTCGACCGGGGCTACGGCCCTGCGGTCAACCGGCTGCTCCGGCTGGTCCGCGAGGGCGAGGACTGGCGGGAGCTGGCCGCCGGGCTCTTCCATGGCCACGGCTCCTGGGGCAACGGGGCGGCCATGCGGATCGCCCCCCTGGGCGCCTGGTACGCGGACGACCCCGAGCAGGCCGTCCACCAGGCGGAGATCTCCGCGTATCCCACGCACCAGCACCGTGAGGCCGTGGTCGGGGCCATGGCGGTGGCCGCGGCCGCCGCGCTGGCCGGTTCGCCGGACGGCCCGCCCATCCCGGAGGCGCTCCTGGACGGAGTCGTCGCCCTGGTGCCCAAGAGCGCGGTCGGCCAGGGGCTGCGCCGCGCCCGGGACATGCTGGACTACGGCGACGCGGCCACCGTCGCGGCCGTGCTCGGCTGTGGACGGCGTACGAGCGCGCACGACACCGTTCCCTTCGCCCTCTGGTCCGCGGCCCGGCACCTCGGCGACTTCGAGACGGCGTTCTGGACGACCGCCCAGGTGGGCGGGGATGTGGACACCACCTGCGCGATCATGGGCGGCATCCTCGGTGCGACCAAGGCCGGAGCGCCGCCCGCCGAATGGACGCAGCGGACCGAGGCCCTCCCGGACTGGGTGCCGACGGGATCCGGCGGCTGAACTCCCGACGCACTGGTTCACGAATGCGATCAGTTGGAGTGGACGCTGCCAAGGCTCCGCTCGGCGGGTGGAAGGCTTTGTTCAAGGTGTCCTGGCCAAAGCCCTGGGAAGTAAGGGCATTTGGCGCCTTCGGGGCGCGCGACAGGTGGGTTTCCTGTCGCCGCTACGACCGTGACGGCACGCCGGGTAAATGTGTGCATCAGTGAATGCGCTGACCCGTGACCGCAGGGGTGTGACCAGCGGGTCGGCGCCCCTGCCGCCGCCGGCCCGAGCGTTCCCGGAGTCCGCTTCGGCCCTCTCGGAACCGGTGGGGAGACCGGGGTGTCGCGGGCCGATCCCGGCGGCGTACGCTAAGGGCGCCATGCCGTACGAACCTCCTACTCACACCGTCGAGCGCTCTCTTCGCGCCACGACCGGAGCCAAGGTCATTGCCGGTGTCGACGAGGTGGGGCGCGGCGCCTGGGCCGGGCCTGTCACCGTCTGCGCGGCGATCACCGGACTTCGCCGGCCGCCCGAGGGCCTGACCGACTCCAAGCTGCTGACGCTCAAGCGGCGCACGGAACTCGCCGAGATCCTCCGGACCTGGGTCACGGCCTATGCGCTGGGGCATGCTTCCCCCGAGGAGATCGACGACCTGGGGATGACGGCCGCCCTGCGGCTCGCCGCGGTCCGCGCTCTGGACGCCCTGCCGGTCCGCCCCGAGGCCGTCATCCTCGACGGGAAGCACGACTATCTCGGTGCCCCCTGGCGGGTGCGTACGGTGATCAAGGGCGATCGGTCCTGCGTGGCCGTCGCAGCGGCGTCGGTGATCGCCAAGGTTCAGCGCGACAAAATGATGGCCGAACTGGGTATCGACCATGCAGACTTCGGATTTGCGGACAACGCCGGGTATCCGTCGCCCGTGCACAAGGCCGCACTGGAGGAGCGGGGGCCCACCCCGCACCACCGCTTGTCGTGGGCGTATCTTGATGCGTTGCCTCAGTGGCGGCACCTCAAGAAGGCCCGCAACTGGGCGGACGGAAGCGTTCCGGAAATCGAAGGTCAGCTCGGCTTCGATTTCTGACCGGTTCCGCTCGCACTGATGTGCCACCCGGCCATCCGCGCCGCACCAACGTTTGATAAATATCAGCTCATGCCTCTCATTCCCGAGGAGCCTCAGATTCACGAGAGTGCCCAGGGTCCCCGCGCCACGCCGGCCAGTGGCCGCACCGCGCCGACCCCCCGCCCCGTACCCGGCCCCCGCCCCGCGGCTCCGGCCCGCCCCGGTCGTCCCGGCCCCCTGCGGCCGACGCCGCCGGTGCAGCGCACTCCGCGTGACGTGGCTCCGGCCAATCCGGGCCCGTCCGGTCCGGCCGCTCCCGCCGCCGCTGCGGCCCCGCAGATCCAGCTGATCCCGGCCTCGGCCGAGGGTGCGCTCGACGCCGCCGACGAGGCGGTGGACCTGCTGCTGGACTCGGGTCGCGCGCCCGGCGACGTCCTCGTGCTCACCACTGGTGCCCAGCACCCGTGGGCCGAGCACGAGCTGTCCTTCGGCGAGGCGTCCTACTGGGCGCAGCACGACGCCGGTGACGACGTCTTCTACGCGGACGGCGCCCTCGCCGCCCGTGCCGCCTCGCGCCCCGTGGTCGTCGTGGCGGTCAACGGAGGCCCCACCTCCGCAGCTGCCACCACGCTTCCGCTCGCCCACGCCCGGGCCGGTGCGCTGCTGATCGTCTGCGGTGACCCGCAGCAGATCAACTCGGTGCTGGGCGCCGGCGTCTGAGCCGCTCCCGGCACCCCAGGGTGCCGGGATGACGCAGGGGCTGCTCCGGCGATATGCGCACGGTGCGGCTTTCCGCGTGCCCGGACGCCGGGCGGCTGCTCCACTCCGGGCGGTCCGCCGGCGGATCCCGGCGATACGACCGGGTGGTCGTGCGGAGCCCGGGTACGGCACTGACACGTGCCGTGCCGGTCCGCGCGGCCCGGGGCGGCACGTCCGGTCCCTGTGCGTCGGTCGGTTCACCCCGCCCGGCTGCGAGCGGCGAAGCTGCGGGGCACGGTGTGCGGATGCCGATGCCGGCCGGGCCGGACGCCCGTACCGGGTGGCTGTGCACGGCGGCGGGCTCACGACCCGGCCACCCTGCCTTTCCGTACGCCCTCCTGGTCCCGTACGGCCGCCCGGAGCCCGGTGCGGTGTCCCTCAGCGGGCCGCCGCGCGGCGCAGCACCTCGGACATCGGGCCGCCGGTGCGCGGTGCGGACGGCGGAGCCTCCGACGTGGCGAAGGGCTCCGGCGCGGAGTGGGCGTGGGGGCGGCGGCCACCGCGCCCCTCACCGAGCACCTGCCACCCGTCCTGGGTCAGCGTGATGTAGGCACCGCAGCGCAGCCCGTGCAGCGTGCAGGCGTCGCGCAGCCCCCACATCCAGGCACCGTCCTCCTCCGTCCAATGTCCTTCGCCCTCACGGCAGTAGAGCAGGACGGCGGTGCGCACCGGCGCCCGGCGGCGCAGGTCGTGCGGGATGATCCGGCGCAGCTGGGCGAGCAGCGCGTTGCGGAACATCCAGCCGTCGGCCGGCGCGGTACGGCGGGTGAACGAAGCGCTGGCACACAGCCGTTCATCCGGATCCAGCACGGCCACGATCGCCGTGGACGGCTGCGGGTGATGGCGGGCGTGCAACCCGCTGACGACCTCACGGGGGTTGCGCAGCAGGGGGATTCCGGCGGCGGCCCACTCGGCCGGCTCGAGCAGGCGACTGGCGGAGGCGGCGGACGCTGGCGTCGACAACGAGGCCGCCGAGGACGAGGCGAATCCGAAGGTCACGTTCCTCCCTTCGGCTACGCGCCCACACTGGGGGCGAGGTCGGATTCGGGGGAGCCCGCGCCGCAGCGAAGCCCAACCGGACCACGGACGAACCGTGCAGGGAGCGGATCTCAATTCTTCCTGTCGAACGTGGATGCGGCAACGAGCAATTGGGGCCACCGTCTGTTATCTGATGGTGCGGGGTTTATATCCCTACCCACAGAGCCGGCTGACGACGCCTGAGGCGCCTCGGCACAGCACCTCAGGCCGCAGCGGACTGTCGGCGGGGTCAGCCCTGGACTGCGAGGACCAGCGGCAACACCGCGCGCGCACCGGATCTGCGCAGCCGGCGGGCCGCGACCGTGAGGGTCCAGCCTGTCTCGGTGAAGTCGTCGACCAGCAGTACCGGACCCTGCGCCGAGGCCAGGGCCGACGCCAGGTCGGGCGGCACCGTCAACGCCCCGTCGAGGGCCTTCAACCGCTGTGCGCTGTTGCTGCGCGGCACCCGCGGCGTGTCCTCGGCGTACTCCACGGAGCCGAGCAGCGGCAGCCGCCCGATCTCGGCGATCCGCGCCCCGAGGGAACGGATCAGCAGGGGACGGCTGCGCGAGTCGACGGTGACCACACCCACCGGCCGTTCCTGGGCGTCCGGGGCCCCGGACGCCCAGCCGCCGGGGCCCTTGGCCCAGTCCGCGAGGACGCCGACCACGGCTCGTGCCACGTCGTCCGGCACAGGAGCGTCCGCCGCCTGCGGCGCGAACAGAGGACGCAGCCGATTGCCCCAGCCGATGTCCGAGAGACGGCCGAGAGCCCGGCCCGGCGCGGCCTGTTCACCGGCCGGGATACGGCCCTTGAGGTCGATGCCGATGGCCAGCAGCCCAGTCGGCCACATCCGGCGGGGCTCCACCTCCACCCCGGCGCGGCCCAGGTCGCTGCGCGCGGCGTCCAGGGCCACGGCGGACGTGTCGACGGTGAAGCGCGGCCCGGCGCAGTTGTCACAGCGACCGCAGGGCTTGGCGCCCTCGTCGTCCAGCTGACGCTGAAGGAACTCCATCCGGCACCCGGTCGTGCTGGCGTACTCGCGCATCGCCTGCTGCTCGGCCGCGCGCTGCCGGGCCACCCAGGCGTAACGCTCCGCATCGTACGACCAGGGCTGTCCGGTCGCGGTCCAGCCGCCCTTGACGCGGCGCACCGCTCCGTCCACGTCGAGCACCTTCAGCATCGTCTCCAGACGGGAACGACGCAGCTCCACCAGGGGTTCCAGAGCAGGCAGCGACAGGGTCCCGTCCGCCCGGGCGAGGACGTCCAGGGTGCGCCGGACCAGGTCCTCGGAGGGAAAGGCGAGCGACGCGAAGTACTCCCAGATCGCCTCGTCCTCCTTGCCCGGCAGCAACAGCACCTCGGCGTGCTCGACACCGCGGCCGGCCCGGCCGATCTGCTGGTAGTAGGCGATGGGGGAGGCGGGCGAGCCCAGGTGCACCACAAAACCGAGGTCGGGCTTGTCGAAGCCCATGCCGAGCGCGGAGGTGGCGACGAGCGCCTTGACCCGGTTGGCGAGCAGGTCCTCCTCGGCCTGCTGCCGTTCGGCGTTCTCCGTCCTGCCGGTGTACGAGGCGACCGTCTGCCCGCGCTGCCGCAGGAAGGCCGTGACCTCCTCGGCGGCCGCGACGGTCAGGGTGTAGATGATGCCGGAGCCCGGCAGCTCGTCCAGGTGATCGGCCAGCCACGCCATCCGGTGCGCCGCGTCCGGCAGCCGCAGCACACCGAGACTCAGACTCTCCCGGTCCAGCGGTCCGCGCAGCACCAGGGCGCCCGACGTGCCGCCCGTGCCGAGCTGGTCGGCGACGTCCGCGGTGACGCGGGCGTTGGCCGTGGCCGTCGTGGCCAGCACGGGGACGCCCGGCGGGAGTTCACTCAGCATCGTCCGCAGCCGCCGGTAGTCGGGCCGGAAGTCGTGGCCCCAGTCGGAGATGCAGTGGGCCTCGTCCACCACCAGCAGCCCGGTCGCCGCGGACAGCTTCGGCAGGACCTGGTCGCGGAACTCGGGGTTGTTCAGGCGCTCCGGGCTCACCAGCAGAACGTCCACGTCACCGCGCTCGACCTCCGCATGGATGGAGTCCCACTCCTCCGGGTTGGCCGAGTTGATGGTGCGTGCCCGGATCCCGGCGCGGGCCGCCGAGTCGACCTGGTTGCGCATCAGGGCCAGCAGGGGCGAGACGATCACGGTCGGGCCGCTGCCGCGCCGGCGCAGCAGAGCGGTGGCGACGAAGTACACCGCGGACTTGCCCCAGCCGGTGCGCTGCACCACCAGGGCGCGCCGGTGCTCCTTCACCAGGGCCGCCACCGCCTGCCACTGATCTTCCCGCAGCCGCGCCGAGCCTCCGGGGTCCCCGACGAGTTCGGCGAGGATGGCATCGGCTTCGGCGCGCAGTTCCAGGTCGTCCATGGCTCCATGCAACCCGATGCCACCGACAATCAGCCACCAGGCCGGTCACGGCTGTGGACAACCGCCCGGCGCTTGTCGTGTCCCTGATTCGACTTATCCACAGGCTCAAGCGGAATCTCAAGATCCGCGAGATCGTCGGCGCATGACGAATCACGGCGAAACCACCGGACCCCTCGAAAACAGCGACATCCCGGGCCCCGAGCCGCTGGCCGGACCCTCCACGCACGAGACACAGGTCACCCTGCGCACCCCGGGCGAACTGGCCGACGCCCTCCCCTATCTCCTCGGCTACCGCCCGGAGGACAGCATGGTGCTGGTCGCCCTGCACGACCGCGGCGGCCGCGGCACGCTGGGCGGACGGGCCAGGCTCGGCATCCCCGCCGACGAGGCCGACTGGCCGGCGGCGGCCCGGCAGCTCGCCCACGGCCTGGTCACCGGCAGCGAGCGGCGAGGCGCCAGGCCCGAGCAGATGGTGGCCTACGTCTGCCAGGAACCGGGCCCCGGCGAGTCGGGCCGGGACGTCAAGCGACGACTCGGGAAGCTGGCCGAGCTCATGCGCACCGCGTGCGGAGACCTCGACGTGCCCGTCGCCGAGGCGCTCTGCATCTCCGACGGCCGCTTCTGGTCGTACTGCTGCCCGATCCCGGGCTGCTGCCCCGAGGACGGCTCGCCGATGGGCCTCCCCGGCACCTCCGTCCTCGCGGCCGCCGCCACCTACGCCGGTATCCAAGTGCGCGGCACCCTCAAGGAGTTGCATGCCCGGCTGCAACCCTGGCAGACCAGCGCCGCCCTGGAGCAGGAGATCGCCCTGGACGCGGCCGGCCTGACCCTGGTCCCCCGCATCCTCGACGAAGCGACCCGCCCGGACGTCGCCGCGCAGACCCTCGCCCTGGCCGAACGGATCATCCACCGCTACGCCTCGGCCACACCCGTGTCCGGTATCCACCCGGCGGACCTGCGCGACGACGACCTGCTCTCGGACGACGAGGCGGCGGCGCTGATCCTCGGCCTCCAGGACCGCACCACCCGCGACAAGGCGGCCGCGTGGATGGAGGGCGAGGAGGCGGTCCCGGCGCTGCGGCTCTGGCGCGCCCTCGCCCGCCGCTGTGTCGGCCCGTACGGCGAGCACGCCGCCGCGCCGCTGACCCTCGCCGGCTGGGTCGCCTGGTCGACGGGTGACGAACTGGAGGCACGCGAAGCCCTGGCCATGGCCCTGGGCGCGGACCCCGACTATCTCTTCGCCCGCCTGCTGCACCAGGCCTGCAACGAAGGTCTCGACCCCGAATCCGTCCGCCGCTGCCTGCGCGCCGAACGCCAGGGGCGCACACCGGCCGACGACGCGGAGCCCGAGCCGGCCATGGACCGGGCCCGCCTCGAGCCGCCGGCGCCCGAGGACACCACGTCCAGGGCGGACATCCGGGCGGCCGACACGGGTGCCGACCCGGACCTGGACAAGGGGCCGGCAGATGTGACGGGACCGATCGCTCCGGCCGCCGCCCAGGGCGGACGAGGCGGGGCCGACCGGACGGGGCAGGCCGGCGCAGCGGGCACCGTCCGACGGCGCCGCGCTCGAGCCGCCGGCGGCGGTGACGGCGTCCACCGGGCCCGGGAGGCCGACGGCCGGCGCCCGGCCGGCGCCCACCCCCGGCCGTCTCCGACCGCACCCTCGCGCCCCGGCACCCGGCGTCTCGGCGGTACACACACGCGTGCCGTGGGCAGGGGCGAGGGCACGACCGAGATCGCCCCCTCGGCGGACGGCGACGGCCGCCGCACGCCGGAGGGAGACGGATGAGGGTCCGGTGGGGCAAGGACGGACTCCGGACCATGCTGAGGAAGGCCTGCCCGCACGGGCCGGCCGTCGCCGGAGCCCGTGCCCCCGGTCTCCTGTCGGCCGTCGGCGGAGCCCGTGCCCCCGGTCTCCTGTCGGCCGTCCGAAGCCTGCGCGTCCCGAGGATCCTGCCGGCCGGGCACAGCCCCCACGTGCCGAAGACCCTGCCGACGGTCCTCCGGTGCCGTCGGGGGAGCACCTCGCAGATCTCCCGCAGCTGCCGCTTCTCGGGCGCTCTGCTGGTCGCCCCCCGCCGCCTCCTGGGCGCTCTGCTGGTCGCGCGCAGTCCCCGGCTCTCGGGCGCCCCGCCGGTCGCCCGCGCGCACCGGCTCAGCGCCTCCGTGCTCCCCTCGCGCCGCGATGCCTGTGTGCTCCCCGCACCCCGCCATTCGGTCGGCTTCCTTCGCCCGAGCCGTGACCCGGACGAGTCCCCTGCCGTTCACCTGAGTGGCGGAACGCCTGGACGGCCTCTGCCGCCGTACGACCCTTGTCCCCCGGGGCGTCCCACCGGCGGCCCGGCACGTCCGCAGCGGACCGAGCGCAGAAGAAGCCACCTCATGCACCAGCAGCCGACGCGGCCCTCCGCCGACGACGGACGCCCGCCTCCGGGCCGGCGGGCGCCATTCCCCGCGGACGGTGCCGGCACCGCGCCGGAGACCACCGCTCCGCAGAGCAGCGGCACCCCGCTCCGGCCGCCCCCGCAACCGTGGCCGGGCCCCCGCTCCGACAGCCGGGCAACGCACACCAGGCCCGGGCCCACACCCCCCAGCGGACTCCGCCGGCCCGCCCAAGCCCCGTCGGCCCACCCCGCACCGGGCACCCGAGCTGTGCCCGCGCTGCCGCCCACACACACCGCGCTGATCTGCGTCGCCCTGCCCGGCCTCGCCGTCTCCGGTGAGTCGGGCCAGTTGGACGGCCGGGGGCTGGACGGGTTCTACCGAGGCGGAAGGCGGCTGCTCTCCCGGTGCCAGGTCCGCGTAGCCGGCCGCGAGCCGCTCGCGGTGCAGGCCAGGATGGCCGGTGCCGACAGCGCCCGCTTCCTGGGAACGCTCCGGGTCTCTCCGGCAGCCGGTCCCGACCCGGACGTCGTGGTGGAGCGAACACGCCACGCGGACGGCACCGAACGGATCACGCTGCGCAACGCCGCCCTGCGCCCGCTGCGGCTGCCCGTCGAGGTCGCCCTCGGTACGGACCTCGCCGACCTCGCGGCCATCGCCTCCGGCAGGGCAGGCCCCGAACTCCCCGCCAGCGTCCACGACTCGGGCCTGCGCTGGGCCTCAGGGGGTGTCACCGCCTGTGTCACCAGCGCCCCGCCGCCCGCCGACGCCCTGGCATCGGCCGGCCTGCTGCGCTGGGAACTGGACCTGCCCCCGGGTGCCACGGCCACCGTGGAACTCCGGGTGCGACCCGACGGCGCGGGCCCGCTGCGAGCCGCGGGGCAGGCCGCGACCAGCCCGCTCGCCGAGGCCCGCGCGACCGGCGACGACCCCCGGGCGGGCTCGTTGCTGCACACGGCGATCGCCGACCTCAGAGCCCTGCTCCTGCGGGACCCCGCACACCCCGCCGACACCCATCTCGCCGCGGGCGCCCCCTGGCGCTGCGGCATGGCACCCGCCGAGGCCCTCGCCGCGGCACGCATGGCCCTGCCCCTCGGCACCCGGCTCGCCGCCGGCACTCTGCGCGCCCTGGCCCGCACCCAGCTCACCGGGCCGGGCCCACAGGCCGGGCTGATCCCCGGGCCCCGGCGGGACGCGGGACCGTTCCTGCCGCCGGGCTGCACAGGCACGGAGGCCACACTCCTCTTCCCCGCCCTGCTCGCCGAGGCCCGCCGCTGGGGGCTTCCCGAACAGGAGACGAGAGAACTGCTGCCCGCGGCCGAACGCTGTCTGACCTGGCTGCGCACCGCCGTGGGCGACGGCCCCTACCTGCCGGACCCGCAGCCCGCTGGCCCGATCCGCTGCGAGACCCAGGCACACGCCCATCGCGCGGCCGTACTCGGCGCCGATCTCCTCGACGCGTACGACAGACCCGGCGCCACGGAGTTACGGCAGTGGGCCGAGGCCCTGCGCGCAGCGTTCCGGGCCGGGTTCTGGGTCGACGACCACGGCGGCGGACGCCCGGCAGCCGCCCTGGCCCCGGACGGCCGCCCCGCTCCCCACCTGGGCTCCGCCGCCGTACACCTCCTCGACACTGGCCTGCTCGGTTCGGGCCGGCTCGCCCCCGGCCTGCTCGACAAGGCACAGACCGAACACCTCGCCCGGCTGCTCGGCAGCCCCGCTCTGGACGCGGGCTGGGGAGTGCGGGGGCTCGGCGCCAAGGAACCGGGTCACAACCCCTTCGGCCACCGGACCGGGGCCGTACGGGTGCAGGAGACCGCCGTCGCGGTCGCCGGACTGGCCGCCGCCGGCTACGAGAAGGAGGCCGGCGGCCTTCTCAAGGGACTGTTGGAAGCGGCAGAACACTTCGGTCACCGGCTGCCCGAGATGTTCGCCGGTGAACAGCGCACCGCCGGGAGCGCACCCGTCGCGCACCCGGCCGCCTGCCGGCCGGCGGCCACAGCAGCGGCCGCCGCGGTCCTCATGCTCACCGCCTACGCCGGTATCCGCCCCGACACCCCGGCCCGGACGGTCACCCTGCGCCCGATGCGCAGCGCTCCGCTCGGCGAACTCAGTCTGGCGGGCCTCCGGGTCGCGGGCGCGCCGTTCGCCGTACGGATCAGCCGGCTGGGACTCGCCATGGTCGAGGAGGCGGCGGACGGACTCCAACTAGGAGCGTGATCACCCACCGACCGGACCCTCACCTCGTACGACGAGAGCCGACGCGGGAACAGGAGACCACCCTGCACCTCATACCGGAACCCGGCGGAACCACCACCGAAGGGTGTGTTTATCGTCAGGAAGACGACTATGATCACGGCATGCCCTACGACCCGTCAGCCTTTCCGCCCTTCGCCGTGACCGTGGACCTGGTCGTGCTGACCGTACGCCGCCATGCCCTGTGCGCGCTGGCGGTGCGCAGGGGCGAGGCCCCGTTCCAGGGGCGGTGGGCCCTGCCCGGCGGCTTCGTACGGGCGGACGAGGACCTCTCCCAGGCGGCGGCACGGGAACTGGCGGAAGAGACCGGGCTGTGCGCACACGGTCCCGCCGCCCCGGCCCAGGACAACGGGGCCCACCTGGAGCAGCTTGCCACCTACGGCGACCCGAAGCGGGACCCGCGGATGCGTGTGGTCAGCGTCGCGCACCTCGCGCTCGCGCCCGACCTGCCCGCACCGCGCGCGGGAGGCGACGCCAGCAACGCACGCTGGGCACCGGTCGAGGAACTGCTCCAGCAGGGCGGTTACGGCCGTGACGGCGAGCCCGTCGCGCCGCTCGCCTTCGACCACGCCCAGATCCTCGCCGACGGGGTCGAGCGGGCCCGGTCCAAGATCGAGTACTCGTCGCTGGCCACCGCGTTCTGCCCGCCCGAATTCACGGTCGGCGAGCTGCGCCGGGTCTACGAGGCGGTCTGGGGCGTGGCCCTCGATCCGCGCAACTTCCACCGCAAGGTCACCGGCACACCCGGGTTCCTCGTCCCCACCGGGGGTACGACCACCCGGCAGGGCGGCCGGCCCGCCCAGCTCTTCCGCGCCGGCGGGGCGACCCTGCTCAACCCCCCGATGCTGCGTCCCGAGGTCTGAGGGTGATGGCGGCCGGCCGCGCGTGCCGGTTCGGTTGCCGGTCGCCGGTTGCGTCGAACGGTGGACATGAAGCGGCCAGGTCACACGGCACCCGTCAAGAGATCGCCTCATACCAGGAAAATCAGGCATAGCGCGCTATCTTGCTTCGGGTGATCCAGGCCTTCGGACTGACCAGCGCCACCCGCAAGGCGCACCCGCCCGTCGTCGACGACGTCTCCTTCGAAGCGCGCGCCGGACAGGTCACCGCGCTCCTCGGAGCCTCCGGCTCCGGCAAGTCGACGGTGCTCAGACTGATGCTCGAACTCCAACCCGGCCGCGGCATCACCTACTTCAGAGGCCGGCCCCTGCACCGGATCGCCCACCCGTCGCGGGAAGTCGGCGTGCTGCTCGGCGATGTGCCCGGGCATCCGGCCCGCTCGGTCCGCGGCCATCTGCGCATGCTGTGCGCCGCGTCCGGAGTGCCCGCGCGACGAGCCGACGAGGTCCTCGAAGTGGTCGGTCTCGTCAGCCTGCGCGAGGAACGCCTCGGCTCCCTGTCCCGCGGTATGGACCGCAGGCTCGGTCTGGCCGGCGCCCTGTTGCCCGACCCGCACACACTCGTCCTGGATGAGCCGTCCGACGGCCTCTCGGCCCGCGAGGCCCAGTGGCTGCACAGCATGTTGCGGGCCCATGCCGACCAGGGCGGCACCGTCCTCCTCACCACGGCCGACCCCAAGGAGGCCGCGCGCACGACCGACCGGGTCGTCACCCTCGACGGGGGCCGGCTCGTCGCCGACCAGGACGCCAGGGAGTTCGCCCGCACCCGGCTGCGCCCGCGCGTGGCCGTGCGCAGCCCGCACGCCACCCGCCTCGCCGCGCTGCTCACCAAGGAGGCCCGGACCTCCCGCCGGTCCGTGGAGGTCGTGCACGAGGGCGGTAACCGCCTGTCGGTGTATGGCAGTACGACCGCCGACGTCGGCGAGATGGCATTCCGCCACGGCATCCTTGTCCACCAACTCGCCGATGAGGTCGGTGACATGGGCCCAGGTGCGGGGGCAGGGGCAGCGGCGGTCGCGATCGCCGAGGGCGGCGCGGAGCAGGAGCAGGACCGGACGCGACGGGCCGGCGAGCGGGAGCAGGCCGTGCCGGGCGTGCCGGAGCCCGGTGCTCCGGCGGCGGTCGGGCGGGCGGGCGCGGCGGAGTCCGGCCCCGCGGAGCAGGGGGATGCGCCGCCCGCTGCAACCGTGGAGGAGCGGGAGCAGACCCCGGCGGTCCGCCCGCCGGCGGAGCGGGGACAGATCGTGTTCGGCTTCTCGGCGGCGGACCCGGCCGTCGCCGCGTCACACCAGCAGGACCGGACCGTGGCCGGTCGCTCCTCGGCCGAGGCGGGGCGAACCGCGTCCGCTGCTCGGTCGGGGGAGCGTGCATCGGGCGATGGCGAGGAGCGGGCAGGGCTCGCCGGAGCCCTCGGCCGGGAAGCCGAGCCGGACAGCGCGGCCTGGGCCACGGCCGTAGCGAGCAGCGAGGGCAGGGTGGGCGCGGACGGGGTACCGACGGTGTCCGCGGAGGCGCTCGCCGGGGCCGGTACCGCCCCGGCCGCCGCCGCGACCGCCACCGCACACCTCATCCGTCCCACGGCACCCGGGCCGCAGGGCGACAGCCGTACCGCCGCGGCGGGGCAGGAACCGGAGGCCGGTGGCAGCCCGGGGTCCATGGCGCAGGCACCGGAGGCCGGCGGCAGGCACCCTTCCTTCCCCTCACGGTCGCCGGGCGCTGCCGGGCCGACAACCGAGGGTCCGCAGCCGCGGACCGGCGGGGAGAGCGCCGCCGCGGTGCCGGAAGCGCTTGTGCAGGTCGGGTGCGCCGCCCTGGATCCGGAGCCGCAGTCCGGAGGCAACCGCTCCGCCTCTGGTGTGGAAGCGCAGACCGGCGGCAACCGTGCTGGGTCGGGCCCGGAAGCGCAGACCGAGGGTCGGCGTGGCCAGGCGGAATCGGAGCCGCAAGCCGGTCCGACCGCCGCCGGGGCGGGGGCGCAGTCCGGAGGTGACCGCACTCCCGCGGCCACGCCATCGCAGCCCGGCCATGATCGCGCGTCGGCGGGTCCGAGGCCGCAGACCGGCGGCAAGGCCATTCCCTCCACCCGTACCCCTCTGCCGGGGGCCGGGACATCCGGCCCCCGGCAGGCCGCGACCCGTGGCGGAGCCCAGCCCGGCGTGGTCCGCCCCCTCGACGCGCTCTCCACCCTTCCACCCCCCATCTCCGTCCGCCCCGCCCCCAGTCCGCTCCGGCCCCTGCGCTACGAGATCCGGCGCGCCGCCGGTATCGGCACCGGCTTCCTCACCTGCGGTGCCGTGCTGGTGGTGTCCGCGCTCACCGCCGTACTCCTGGCCAGGCTCGGGCACACCCCGCAGGAGCGGCTGTTCGCGGCATGGCCGAGGGAGCTGCCGCTGGCGCCCGCGGCGCTCGGCGCGGGGCTGCTCGGGGCGCTGGCCTTCGGGGACGAGTTCCGCCACCCCGCGCTGGCGGCGGACCGCGGCACCGTGCCCCGTCGGCTGGGGCTGCTGGCCGCGAAACTCCTCGTCTCCGGCGTCACCGCCGCCCTGCTGGCCTTTCTCACCCTGGGCTGCGACGCCGAAGCGCTCTACATCGTCTACGGACGGGAGCTGACGCAGGTTCCCGGAGACTGGCTCTCGCTGACCGCCGGCTGGTTCTGCCTGGTCATCGGCTGCGCCTGGGCCGGCGTGCTGGCGGCCGGTGTGTTCCGGTCCACCACGGCCGGTCTGGCCGCGGTCCTCGCCGTGCCCGTCGTCGTCGTGCCGTTGGTGCACCAGGTGTTGCGGGATCCGGCCGTGCGGATGGCCGCCGGTTTCCCGGCGCGGATGCGCGAGGTGTTCCTGTTGCAGTGGCCGTTCGGCGGGGAGCGGTACCTCCTCGGGGCCGTGCGGATCCTCGCGCAACCCGTGGGCGGCGCACTGGCGTTGTCGCTGACCGCGCTGCTGTGCGCGTATCTGTGCACGACGCTGAGCACCAGGTTTCGATGATGACCGTCCGTCCTCGTTCGGTTCCACTGTGTGCACAAATCCCTCGAAGAAAGCCAATTTCTTTCCGATAAGGCGTCAATTGCGACGGGGTGAGCGATCACCCTTTCGTGTGCTTTTCACCAAAGACCTCAAGGGAGTTGGAGGCAGCGCCGACAAAGGATCCGTGAGTACCCTTGCGCACACCATGATGACCGCCGCCCGCTCCGCAGATTCCGGCCTGGCCGGCCCGGGCGAACTCGACCGCTATCCCTACGCGGAGGCCCCGGTGGCCGACCGTGTCGGAATGCCCGCCTGGGACGGAGGCGACCCCGAGCTGGGCCGGGTCGGCAGGCGGGCCGCGGGCAGCCGCGGCCGCGGCCTGCACGGCCAACTCGTCCAGCAGCTCGGACAGATGATCGTCTCCGGCGATCTGGGCGCGGACCGCCCGCTGGTGCCCGAGGAGATCGGCCAGCGCTTCGAGGTCTCCCGCACCGTCGTCCGCGAGTCCCTCCGTGTCCTGGAGGCCAAGGGCCTGGTCAGCGCCCGGCCGAACGTCGGCACACGGGTGCGCCCGGTCAGTGACTGGAACCTCCTCGATCCGGACATCATCGAGTGGCGGGCCTTCGGGCCGCAGCGCGACGACCAGCGCCGCGAGCTGAGCGAGCTGCGCTGGACCATCGAGCCGCTCGCCGCCCGCCTCGCCGCCGGGCACGGGCGCGAGGAGGTGCAGCAGCGGCTCTGCGACATGGTCGAGATCATGAGCCACGCCATGGCGCAGGGGGACGCGCTGACGTATTCGCGCGCCGACACCGAGTTCCACGCACTGCTCATCCAGATCGCGGGCAACCGCATGCTGGAGCACCTCTCCGGCATCGTCTCGGCCGCCCTCCAGGTCTCGGGCGGCCCCGTCACGGGCTGTGACCGGCCGAACGAGGCGTCCCTCGCGCAGCACGCACGGATCGTCGACGCGCTCGGCACCGGGGACGGCGCTGCGGCGGAGGCGGCCATGCGTCAGCTGCTCACGGTGCACCCCGAGGTGGAGCGCGTGGTTCCCGCCCCTCGCGAGCACTGATCCGCGACGCGCGGGGCGGTGCGGTCGCCGGTGTGCGGTGTCCTCGATGGGTCTCATGGCGGCGCCGGCCGAGCGTCGGCCGTCGCCGGACCCCCCGGATCCCTGGAATCCGGTGGGGTCCGGCGCCATGACGGGCCGCCGCGCCGGCGGGCGCGATCAGCGGCTACACCCTGCGTGATCTCATCTGTGCATGTACGACCACTTTTGACCGCTTACGGGGTGTGACTCGGGCCACGCAGATTGGGCGTAACGCTCGTGGGGGCAGCGCGATGACCTAAGAGGTGACAGCCGCGGAGGGAATACGGACGCCATGCCAGGCGCTGTGCATCTTCCCCGGTACCCGCCCGCCCCGTCGGCCCATCCCCAGGCCGGTGGTCGGCTCCCGTCCGCAGTGGACGGTGCCGGAAGCCGTTTTCCAACGTTCCGAGAGGTTGTTCGTGTCGGCCAGCACATCCCGTACGCTCCCGCCGGAGATCGCCGAGTCCGTCTCTGTCATGGCGCTCATTGAGCGGGGAAAGGCTGAGGGGCAGATCGCCGGCGACGATGTCCGTCGGGCCTTCGAAGCTGACCAGATTCCGGCCACTCAGTGGAAGAACGTACTGCGCCACCTCAACCAGATTCTTGAGGAAGAGGGTGTGACGCTGATGGTCAGTGCAGCAGAGCCCAAGCGCACCCGAAAGAGCGTCGCAGCGAAGAGCCCGGCGAAGCGCACCGCCACCAAGACGGTCGCGGCGAAGACGGTGACCACCCGCAAGGCCACCGCCCCCACGGCCGCCGCCGCGACGCCCGTCGCCGCGTCCGCAGCCGATTCCGCCGAGGAAGCCGCACCCGCCAAGAAGGCCGCCGCAAAGAAGACGACCGCCAAGAAGGCGGTCGCCAAGAAGACCGTCGCCAAGAAGACGGCCGCCAAGAAGACCAGCGCCAAGAAGGACGACGTCGAGCTTCTCGAGGAAGAGGTCCTCGAGGACACCAAGGTCGGCGACGAGCCCGAGGGCGCCGAGAGCGCGGGCTTCGTGCTGTCCGACGAGGACGAGGACGACGCGCCCGCCCAGCAGGTCGCCGCCGCCGGCGCCACCGCCGACCCGGTCAAGGACTACCTGAAGCAGATCGGTAAGGTCCCCCTGCTCAACGCCGAGCAGGAGGTCGAGCTGGCCAAGCGCATCGAGGCGGGTCTGTTCGCCGAGGACAAGCTGGCCAACGCCGACAAGCTCGCCCCGAAGCTGAAGCGCGAGCTGGAGATCATCGCCGAGGACGGCCGCCGCGCCAAGAACCACCTCCTGGAGGCCAACCTCCGTCTGGTGGTCTCCCTGGCCAAGCGCTACACCGGCCGCGGCATGCTCTTCCTGGACCTCATCCAGGAGGGCAACCTCGGTCTGATCCGCGCGGTCGAGAAGTTCGACTACACCAAGGGCTACAAGTTCTCCACGTACGCCACCTGGTGGATCCGTCAGGCGATCACCCGCGCCATGGCCGACCAGGCCCGCACCATCCGTATCCCGGTGCACATGGTCGAGGTCATCAACAAGCTCGCGCGCGTGCAGCGTCAGATGCTCCAGGACCTGGGCCGCGAGCCCACCCCGGAGGAGCTGGCCAAGGAGCTCGACATGACCCCGGAGAAGGTCATCGAGGTCCAGAAGTACGGCCGCGAGCCCATTTCGCTGCACACCCCGCTCGGCGAGGACGGCGACAGCGAGTTCGGTGACCTCATCGAGGACTCCGAGGCCGTCGTGCCCGCCGACGCCGTCAGCTTCACGCTCCTCCAGGAGCAGCTGCACTCGGTTCTGGACACCCTGTCCGAGCGCGAGGCCGGCGTCGTCTCCATGCGTTTCGGTCTCACCGACGGTCAGCCGAAGACCCTCGACGAGATCGGCAAGGTGTACGGCGTGACGCGTGAGCGCATCCGCCAGATCGAGTCCAAGACCATGTCGAAGCTGCGCCACCCCTCGCGTTCCCAGGTGCTGCGCGACTACCTCGACTAGGTCGCGGCCGTACGACGACGAAGGCCCGGTTCCCCACGCGGGAGCCGGGCCTTCGTGCTGCGCACGGAGCCGCCGTGACTGACTCTGGGTGTTCCATCGGAACCACGGAGTGAGGAGCATGCATGCGCCGTTCCGTTGCCCGCGCACTGATCCGGCCGGTGGCCCTGGCGGCCGCCCTGACCGTCATACCCCTGGTCGGCGCGGCCCCTGTGGCCGCCCACGGCGTCGTGGTCGGGGGGTTCCCGATAGAGGTCTCCCAGGCCCCGTGGACCGTCGCGCTGTCCAGCCGTGACCGGTTCGGCGGTACGCGGGCGGGTCAGTTCTGCGGCGGTGTGCCGATCGCCCCTACGACGGTGCTGACCGCTGCCCACTGCCTCGCCGACGACGTCCTCGGGGAGCCGCCGCACCGCGCGCGCGATCTCAAGGTCATCGCGGGCCGCACGGATCTGCTGTCGAGCGAGGGCCAGGAGATCGCCGTCCAAAACGTCCAGGTCAACCCGGGGTACGACGCCGAGGCCAGCTCCGGCGACTTCGCCCTGCTGACGCTTGCCGAGCCGCTGCCGCAGAGCGCGGTGGTCGCCATGGCCGGAGCCGGCGATCCCGCCTACACGCCGGGCACGGAGGCACTGGTCTCCGGCTGGGGCGACACGACCGGTACGGGCGCCTACGCGAGCCATCTCCACGCCGCACGGGTGCGCGTGCTCGCCGACGATCTCTGCGCGCGCGCCTACCCGGGCGGCCCGCAGGGCACCTACCGCGCCGGCACCATGCTCTGCGCCGGAGAGCCCGCCGGGGGCCCGGACGCCTGTCAGGGCGACAGCGGCGGCCCACTGGTGGCCGGAGGGCGGCTGATCGGGCTCGTGTCGTGGGGGAGCGGCTGCGGGCAACCGGGCAGTCCCGGCGTCTACACGCGCGTCTCCGAGGTCGCACGAGCCTTGGAACCAGCCTCAGGAGCCCGCAGCGGCCCCCGCACGCGCTCCTGAGGGCCGCTGAGGGCGATCCCGGAGACACGAGCACGGGCGGCCGCTCCCAGAGGGGAGCGGCCGCCCGTTCACCGGCCTGGGCCGGGGCTGGCTCGTCGTATATGCGAGATTCAGCGCTCTTCTTCGGAAGCGGTGTTCGGCACGGCCGTCAGCCGCTCCGTCTCGTCCTGTATCTCAGCGGCGATCTTCTTGAGTTCCGGCTCGAACTTGCGACCGTGGTGGGCGCAGAAGAGCAGCTCTCCGCCGCTGAGCAAGACGACGCGCAGGTATGCCTGGGCGCCGCAGCGGTCGCATCGATCAGCGGCCGTCAGCGGGCTCGCGGGGGTCAGAACAGTAGTCACGTCGCCTCTTCTCTAGCTCGACGAGCTGTCGTACCAGGGTCAACATCCAACCAGCCCGAAAACGTTCCCGCTCGGGGCTCTTTCTCGAAAAAATCTTTCCGGGTCGACTGTCTGCTGCCGGTTGGCGGCGAATGTGCCGTAGTGCGTCTCTTGTGTGCGTACGGTTTCGCGCGGTCTTGGTCTCGGTCCTCCCGGCGGGGTTGCCGGTTGTTCATGAGGACGTGCCCGGAGCCTAATTGGTTCATGCCTCCCAGGGAACGTGATATGTACTTCACTCCAACGAGGGATCGAACATGCATGCGAGGCTGGACTAGTCTGAGTTCTCGACGAGGGTGGCGTTACACCGGCTCTACCAGGCCTCGGTACCCTCTGAGCGGCAACCGAAGCCACCCCCTTACCCAGAAGGGGCCCACCTGAAATTCAGCGAGGAGCGAACCGCGTGACCGCCGAGACGTCCGTCCCGTCCACAGCGCTGCTGGCAGGAGCAGACCGGGACGGTTCCAACTACACCGCGCGGCACCTGCTCGTCCTCGAGGGCCTCGAGGCCGTGCGCAAGCGCCCGGGTATGTACATCGGATCGACCGACAGCCGCGGGCTGATGCACTGCCTGTGGGAGATCATCGACAACTCCGTGGACGAGGCCCTCGGCGGGTACTGCGACCACATCGAGGTGATCCTCCACGACGACGGCTCCGTGGAGGTGCGGGACAACGGCCGCGGTATCCCCGTGGACGTGGAGCCGAAGACCGGGCTGTCCGGCGTGGAGGTCGTCATGACCAAGCTCCACGCGGGCGGCAAGTTCGGCGGCGGTTCCTACGCCGCCTCCGGCGGTCTGCACGGCGTCGGCGCCTCCGTGGTCAACGCCCTGTCCGCCCGGCTCGACGTCGAGGTGGACCGCGGTGGCCACACGCACGCGATCAGCTTCCGGCGCGGTGTGCCGGGCGCCTTCGCGGCGGACGGCGCCGATGCGAAGTTCGAGGCCAAGAGCGGACTGCGCAAGGCCAAGAAGATCCCCAAGACCCGCACCGGCACGCGGGTGCGGTACTGGGCCGACCGGCAGATCTTCCTCAGGGACGCCAAGCTCTCCCTGGAGAACCTGCACCAGCGTGCCCGGCAGACCGCGTTCCTCGTGCCCGGCCTGACCATCGTCGTCCGTGACGAGTTCGGCCTCGGCGAGGGTGGCAGCAAGGGCGAGGAATCCTTCCGCTTCGACGGCGGCATCAGCGAGTTCTGTGAGTACCTCGCGGCCGACAAGCCGATCTGCGACGTCCTCCGCTTCTCGGGCCAGGGCACCTTCAAGGAGACCGTCCCGGTCCTGGACGAGCACGGCCAGATGACCCCCACCGAGGTCACCCGCGAGCTGGGTGTCGACGTCGCGATGCGCTGGGGCACGGGGTACGACACCACCGTCCGGTCCTTCGTGAACATCATCGCCACCCCCAAGGGCGGCACCCACGTGGCCGGTTTCGAGCAGGCCCTCACCCAGACGCTGAACGACGTGCTGCGCGCCAAGAAGCTGCTGCGCGTGGCCGAGGACAACATCGTCAAGGACGACGCCCTGGAGGGTCTGACCGCGGTCGTCACCGTGCGTCTGGCCGAGCCCCAGTTCGAGGGGCAGACCAAGGAGGTCCTCGGCACCTCCGCGGCCCGCCGCATCGTGAACAACGTGGTGTCCAGGGAGCTGAAGGCGTTCCTGACCGCCACCAAGCGGGACGCCGCCGCCCAGTCCCGGGTCGTCATGGAGAAGGTGGTCGCCGCCGCCCGCACCCGTGTCGCCGCCCGCCAGCACAAGGACGCCCAGCGACGCAAGACCGCCCTGGAGTCCTCGTCCCTGCCGGCCAAGCTCGCCGACTGCCGCAGCGACGACGTCGACCGCAGCGAGCTGTTCATCGTCGAGGGCGACTCCGCGCTGGGTACCGCCAAGCTGGCCCGCAACTCGGAGTTCCAGGCCCTGCTGCCGATCCGCGGCAAGATCCTCAATGTCCAGCGGTCGTCGGTGACGGACATGCTGAAGAACGCCGAGTGCGGCGCGATCATCCAGGTCATAGGGGCAGGCTCCGGCCGTACCTTCGACATCGACCAGGCGCGCTACGGCAAGATCATCATGATGACCGACGCCGATGTGGACGGCTCCCACATCCGGTGCCTGCTGCTCACGCTGTTCCAGCGCTACATGCGGCCCATGGTCGAGGCCGGCCGGGTCTTCGCCGCGGTGCCCCCGCTGCACCGCATCGAGATCGTCCAGCCGAAGAAGGGCCAGGACAAGTACGTCTACACGTACTCGGACCGGGAGCTGCGCGACAAGCTCATGGAGTTCCAGAGCAAGGGCATCCGGTACAAGGACTCCATCCAGCGCTACAAGGGTCTGGGCGAGATGGACGCCGACCAGCTGGCCGAGACCACGATGGACCCGCGTCACCGCACCCTGCGCCGCATCAACCTCTCCGACCTGGAAGCCGCCGAACAGGTCTTCGACCTGCTCATGGGCAACGATGTGGCGCCGCGCAAGGAGTTCATCTCCAGCTCCGCGGCGACGCTGGACCGGTCCCGCATCGACGCGTAGCCGCGGGCGGAGCCGACCGGGCTCCGCTTGACGGGCCCGACCGGGACGACGACCGCGAGCCGACCGGGCGCAGCTGATCGAGGATTCGGCTGCGCCCCGGCTCGCCGACGTCTGCTTTCCCCCGCGTCCGCTGGGATGGTCCGGCGCCCGCCGCCCGGATTTCTCCACCCGGGGGTGGAGACACCGCGCTGTGGGAATCCACCCGTGATCCACCCGTGCGCCGATCTGCCGACCAGCGCATTTCCGTAGCTTCGAAGGGTCGGCGGCGCTCGCTTCCGGCACCGCCCTTCTCGCTCACGGAGGATCTGATGTCCGGGCTCGCCAACGCATTGGTGATCGTGGCCGTGGTCGCCCTGGTGATCGCGCGGCAGTTCCGTGCCCGCGCGATCGACACCGACCGGCGCTGGTGGATAGTGCCCGTCGTCCTCGCCGCGCTCTCGCTGAGCCACTCCGGCATCCTCGACCCCCACCATCGGATCGAATCCGGCGCACTGCTCGTCGTGGAGCTGCTCCTCGGCGTGGCCATCGGCGCCGGCTGGGGCTGGACCAGCCGTGTCTGGACGGCGCCGGACGGCGTCGTATGGGCCAAGAGCTCCACGGCGAGCGCCGCCGTGTGGGGCGTGGGAATCGCCCTGCGCATCGGTCTCTTCGCCCTCGGCACCGCGCTCGGTCTGCACCAGGACAGCTCGGTCCTGATGCTCGGCTTCGCCGCCACCCTGCTGGTCCGCGGGGCGGTCCTGGCCTGGCGGGCGCAGTCCCTGGGCCCGGCGGCCCGCCCTGTCCCGGCGTACGGTGACGGTGTGCGGTCGGCCGGGAAGGAGCGCGTGTGACGGGGAACGTCTGGACCCGCTGGCCGTCGCGCGAGGCGCTCGGCCACGCCGGCATCAGCAGGCCCCGGAGGGTGCTCGGCTGGGGTACACGCGGCATCGCACTGGGCCTGCTGCTCTGGAGCGCCTTCACCAGCGGCCAGGTCCACGGCTGGGGCACTGTGGCGGCCGTCGCGGTGGTCATCGCGGCCGCTGCCGCCGCCGTGGCGTTCTTCCGCACCACCCTCGAGCACCGGCTTCTGCCGTCGGTGGCCCTGGCTCTGCTCCTGGTGGCGATGGCGGTCGTCGCCCAGGTCGCCGGCTTCCGGGTCCCGGCGCTGGTCATCTGGTGCGGCTGCGGTGTCGTGTCGCTGGAGCGACTCCCGATGGCCGCCGCGCTGCCGGTGACCTGGATCTCCTTCCAGGCGTACGCCACGGTGAACAACGACGCGTGGCTGACCACCGCCGCCACCATGGTCGGCCTCGGACTGGCCGGCTACGTCCTCCGGCTGGACGCCGAAGCCCGCGGCAACGCACAGCGGCTGCTCGCCCAGGAGCGGGCCGCCCGGGCGGCCGAGGCGGAGTCGGCGGCGCTGGCGGAGCGGGCCCGGATCGCCCGGGAGATCCACGACGTGCTGGCGCACAGCCTCTCGGCGCAGCTCGTGCACCTGGAGGCGGCCCGGCTGCTGATCGAGCGGGGCGCGGATCGAGAACAGATCCTGGAGCGGGTGGTGGCGGCCCGGGGCATGGCTCGCGACGGCCTCGCCGAGACCCGGCAGGCGCTGTCCGCGCTGCGCGGCGAGCTGACTCCGCTCGAGGACTTCCTGAGCGAGCTGGTCAGCGGCACCGACGGCGCGGAGGTCACCGTCACGGGTGAGCGCAGAGCGCTGACGGCCGAGGCGTCCCAGGCGGTGCGCCGGGTCGCGCAGGAAGCGCTGACCAACGTCCGCAAGCACGCCCACGGCGCCAAGGTGGAGGTCCGCCTCGACTACGGCGAGCACGAAGTGAGGCTGAACGTCCGGGACTCGGGCGGCCGGCCGGGCGAACTCACCGCAGCCGGCGGTGGGTACGGTCTGCTGGGGATGCGCGAGCGCGCGGAACTGCTGGGCGGCTCGCTGGACGCCGGGCCGGACGAGGAGGGGTTCGTGGTGACGCTGAAGGTGCCCGTATGACGGAGCAGGAGGGGGAGAGGAAGCCGGCCCGCGTGGTGGTCGTGGACGACCAGACGGTGGTCCGGGAGGGCATCGTCATGCTGCTCGGGCTGCTGCCCGGGGTCGAGGTCGTCGGTGCCGCGGGGGACGGTGAGGAGGCGGTGCGGCTGGTCGGGGAACTCGGTCCGGACGTCGTCCTGATGGACCTGCGGATGCCGCGCTGCGACGGTGTGGAGGCCACCCGGAGGATCCGGGCCCAGTACCCGGGAACCCAGGTCGTGGTGCTCACCACCTACGCGGACGACGAGTCGTTGTTCCCGGCGCTGCGCGCGGGAGCGCGGGGATATCTGACCAAGGACGCGGGCGGCGACGAGATCGTGCGGGCCGTGCAGAGCGTGCTGTCGGGGGAAGCGGGGCTGTCGCCGAGCGTGCAAGCCCGGTTGCTGGAGCGGCTGTCACAGCCCGGACCCGAGCCCGCCCCGGCGACCGCCGACGCGCCCGACGGACTGACCGCGCGGGAGACCGAGGTGCTGACGCTGATCGCCGAGGGCCTCTCCAACCAGGAGATCGCCCGCAGGCTCCATGTCTCGACCGCGACCGTGAAGACACACATCAACAACCTCTTCACCAAGACGGGTCTCAAGGACCGTGCCCAGGCGGTGCGTTACGCGTATGCGAAGGGACTGGTGCGGCCGCCCACCCGGTGAATCACCTGATGGGGTGAAGAGCCGGGGAAGAATAGTCGGAACTCCTCCGGATCTGTCCACACTTGGGCATGCAGCCAAGCAACGGTGGTTCCCGCGGAGCCGGGGACGGCCAGGGGAGATCGGCCGAGCACCGGGAGACCGAAGGTGTCCCCGCCCGCGACATGACGTACGAGGACCCCTGGTACGACGCGCTGGCCACCGGCTGGGGCGAGCTGGACGGCACCGGGATGCCGGCAGCGGCCGTACCGTCGGCCCGTGGGGAGGGGAGCGGGACGGCGGCCCGCGCATGCGAGGTGTACCTCGAAGTGCAGCGCAGCGCCGCCTTCCAGGAAGTGCGCGGCAGATACCGGCGGTTCGTGGTGCCGGGAGTCGTGGCCTTCCTCACCTGGTACGTGGGTTACGTGGTCGCCGCGACGACCGCTCCCGGGCTCATGGCCCGACCCGTGGCAGGAGCGGTGAACGTGGCGCTGCTCGCGGGACTCGGGCAGTTCCTCACCACCTTCCTGTTCACCTGGGCCTACGCCCGGCATGCGCGGCTGCGCCGAGACCGGGCCGCGCTGGACCTGCGCTGGGACACCCAGGAACTGACCCGGGAAGCACAGGGCGGAGCGCGGGGAGGCGCCTCATGACCGGTGATCACCAGACCTTGGCGCTGCTGATGTTCAGCGGTTTCGTGGCCGTCACCCTGGCCATCACCACCTGGGTGAGCCGGCGGCGGCAGGGGTCGGCGGACGAGTTCTACGCCGGAGGCCGGTTGTTCTCGCCGATGGAGAATGGTTTTGCCATCGCGGGCGACTACATGTCCGCGGCCTCCTTCCTCGGCGTCACCGGGCTGATCGCGCTGTACGGGTACGACGGGATGCTGTACGTGGTGGGCTTCCTGGTGGCGTGGCTGGTCGTGCTGTTCCTGGTCGCCGAACTGGTGCGCAACTGCGGACGGTTCACGCTCGCCGACGTGATCGCCGCCCGGATGAGCGAGCGGCCGGTGCGGATCGCCGCGGGAACCGCCTCCGTCACCGTGTCCGTTGTGTATCTGGTGGCGCAGATGGTCGGCGCGGGCAGCCTGGTGGCGCTGCTGCTGGGGCGGACCAGCGGGGCGGCCCAGGCATGGACGGTCATCGGGGTCGGCGCGCTCATGGTCGTCTATGTGTCGTTGGGGGGCATGCGGGCCACCACCTGGATCCAGATCGTGAAGGCGGTCCTGCTGCTGTGCGGGACGGTCGCCCTGACCGTGCTGGTCCTGCTGCGCTTCCACGGCGATGTGGACCGGCTGCTGGTGGCCGCCGCGCAGCGCAGCGGCCACGGGAGAGCCTTTCTGGCACCGGGCCTGAAGTACGGCGGGAGCTGGACCGCCCGCCTCGACTTCATCAGCCTGGGACTCGCGCTGGTGCTGGGCACGGCGGGGCTGCCGCACATCCTGTCCCGCTTCTACACCGTGCCGACCGCGCGGGCCGCCCGGCGCTCCGCGGTGTGGTCGATCGGGCTGATCGGCGGCTTCTACCTGATGACGATCGTCCTCGGCTTCGCGGCCGCTGCGGTGGTGGGGACGGACGCGGTGCGCGCTTCGAACCCGGCCGGGAACACCGCGGTGGCCCTGCTCGCCCGCGACCTGGGCGGTGGAGCGGGCTCCACCGGTGGCACGGTGCTGTTCGCGATCGTCGCGGCGGTCGCCTTCGCCACGATCCTCGCGGTGGTCGCGGGCATCACCCTCGCTTCCTCGGCCTCGGTCGCCCATGACCTGTACGCGTCGCTGCGGCGCTCACGCGGCACCCGGCGCAGCGAGGTGACGGTGGCCCGGCTGGCGGCGGTCGGAATCGGCGTCGTGGCCATCGCGCTCGGTCTGCTCGCCCGTGACCTCAACGTCGCCTTCCTGGTCGGTCTCGCCTTCGCGGTCGCCGCGTCGGCAAACCTTCCGGTGCTGCTGTACTCGCTGTTCTGGCGCGGCTTCACCACCCGCGGCGCCGTCTGGGCCGTATACGGCGGGCTGGTCCCGGCGCTCGGGCTGGTGCTGCTCTCCCCGGTGGTCTCCGGCAGTCCGGGCTCGCTCTTCCCGGGGGTCGACTTCCAGTACTTCCCGTTGCAGAACCCCGGCCTCGTCTCCATCCCGCTGGGCTTCCTCGCCGGCTGGCTGGGCACGATCACCTCGGACGAGGTCGCCGACGAGGCGAAGTACGCCGAGACCGAGGTGCGGTCGTTGACCGGGGCCGGAGCCGTGTAGCTCACCAGGCACCCCGGGCGATCCCACGCCGGGTCTACGGGGCCACCCAGGCGTACCGGTGCTCCGGGCGGCCCGTGTCGCCGTACTTCAGGGAGAGGCGCAGGCGGCCGGCCTGTTCCAGGTGGCGGAGGTAGCGCTGGGCCGTGGAGCGGCTCAGGCCGGTGCGGGCGGCGACCTCGTGGGCCGACAGCGGATGGCCGGCGCGGTGCAGGATGCCGCAGATCAGGTCTGTCGTGGGCTCCGAGTGGCCGCTGGGCAGGCCGGGCGCGGAGGGGGCGGGGGCGGTACGCAGCGCGCCGAAGATGCGGTCCACCTGCTCCTGGCCGGTCAGGCCCCGGCCGCCCACGCGGTCGACCGTGCGGCGCAGCGCGGCGTAGGAGTCCAGGCGGGTGCGCAGCGCCGCGAAGGTGAACGGTTTGACCAGGTAGTGCAGGGCGCCCAGGCGCATCGCCTGCTGGACGGTCGCCACATCACTGGCCGCCGTGATCATGATGACATCCGCGCCGTGGCCCTGCTCACGCATGCGGTGGACGAGTTCGAGGCCGGTCCCGTCCGGCAGGTAGTGGTCGAGCAGGACCAGGTCGATGGCGCCGCGCTCGACGGCGGCCAGCGCCTGGGCGGCGCTGTGCGCGCGGGCGGCCACCCGGAAGCCGGGAACCTTCCCCACGTATTTTGCGTTTATCTCAGCGACGCGGAAGTCGTCGTCCACCACCAGGACGTCAATCATCAGGCCTCTCCTTCAAGGCCGGCGAGCGTTAAGCCCGTGTTTCGTGCTCCGCAGTTGTAGCGCGAGCAAAATGAGCACAACAGGTTCTTGCGAGCAAAAGAACAGCTTGTGCTCACAAGACTGCTGCCGTGGCCGCGCTCACACCTACCGTCCCGGGCCATGAGCGCACACACCAGCCCCGCCATCGAGCTGCGGGGCGCTAGCAAGACCTT
Organism: Streptomyces sp. NPDC001606; assembly: GCF_053596835.1. Classification (NCBI taxonomy): domain Bacteria; kingdom Bacillati; phylum Actinomycetota; class Actinomycetes; order Kitasatosporales; family Streptomycetaceae; genus Streptomyces; species Streptomyces sp. NPDC001606. The sequence goes on along the minus strand of NZ_JBSFHC010000014.1, from coordinate 132,590 downwards.
CAGAACCCCGTCCGGGGGACTGCACACGGCGGTGCGCGGCCTGAACCTCACCGTCGAGCGCGGCGAGTTCGTGGCCGTCGTAGGCCCGACCGGCTGCGGCAAGTCCACCACGCTGACGCTGGTCAGCGGTCTGGAGGAGCCCAGCGAAGGCGAGGTGCTGGTGGCCGGGGAGCCGGTCGACGGCGTCGGCGACAAGGTCGGCTTCGTCTTCCAGCAGGACGCCACCTTCCCCTGGCGTACGGTCCTGTCCAACGTCATGGCAGGCCTGCGCTTCCGGGGCGTGCCCAAGGCGGAGGCGAAGGAGAAGGCCCGCGACTGGCTGGCCCGGGTCGGGCTCGCCGGCTTCGAGGACCGCTATCCGCACCAGCTCTCCGGCGGTCAGCGCAAGCGCGTCGCCCTCGCCGCCACCTTCGTCAACGACCCCGAGATCCTGCTGATGGACGAGCCCTTCTCGGCGCTCGACGTGCAGACCCGGGCGCTGATGTCGGACGAGCTGCTGGAGCTGTGGGAGGGCACGGGCGCCTCCGTCGTCTTCGTCACCCACGACCTGGAGGAGTCCATCGCGCTGGCCGACAAGGTCGTCGTGATGACCGCTGGGCCCGCGACCGTCAAGCAGGTCTTCTCCATCGACCTGCCCCGGCCGCGCAAGGTCGAGTCGGTGCGGCTGGAGCCGCGGTTCATCGAGATCTACCGCGAGATCTGGGAGTCGCTCGGCGAAGAGGTCCGCATCACCCGTGAGAGGGGTGCCGCCCGTGTCGCCTGAGGTTCTCAAGCCCGCGGTCGTCGAAACGGCCAAGGTCCCCGACCGGGCACAGACCCGCGCCCAGGCCGCCCGCCGCCGCAAGGCGCTCGTCACCGTGGTACGCGTGCTGCTCCTGGTGGCCGGCCTCGGGCTCTGGGAGGGACTGTCCCGGGCGAAGGTCATCGACCCGTTCAACTTCTCGATGCCCACGAAGATCTGGGACCAGATCTGGACCTGGGTGATGCACGGGACCGCCCTCGGCTCCCTGGGCGAACAGGTCTGGTACACGCTCTACGAGGCACTGCTCGGCTGGGTCATCGGTGTGATCGCGGGTGTACTGCTCGGTATTGCGCTCGGGCGGATCAGGTTGCTCGCCGAGGTCCTTGGTCCGTACATCAAGGTGCTCAACTCGATCCCCAGGATCGTCCTTGCACCCATCTTCCTGATCTGGTTCGGGCTCGGTCCCTCCTCCAAGGTCGCCTCCGCCGTGGTGCTGGTCTTCTTCCCGGTGTTCTTCAACGCCTTCCAGGGCGCCCGCGAGGTGGACCGCAACCTGGTGGCCAACGCCCGCATCCTGGGCGCCAGCGACCGCCGGGTGACCCTTCAGGTGGTCATCCCGTCGGCCACCTCCTGGATCTTCACCAGCCTCCACGTCAGCTTCGGCTTCGCGCTCATCGGCGCCATCGTCGGCGAGTACATCGGCGCGACCAAGGGCATCGGCCTGCTCGTCTCGCAGTCGCAGAACACCTTCAACGCGGCCGGCGTCTACGCCGCCATGGTCATCCTCGCGGTCGTCGCCCTCGTCGCCGAGGGGCTGCTGACCTTCGCCGAGCGCCGCATCTTCCGCTGGAAGCCCGCCCGTTCCGGCGACTGACCGGCCCCCACCGCCGCCCCCCACCTCCTCCCCGCACCGCCCTCTCACAAGGACGTGAACCGCATGCGCAAGACCGCCAGACACGCCGCGCTGGCCGCCGGCCTGCTCGCCCTCACCACGCTCACCGCCTGCGCCAACGACGCGGCCGGCACCACGGCCGACACCGGCGGAGGCAAGGGCGAGACCGTCAAGATCATGGTCGGCGGCCTGGACAAGGTCATCTACCTGCCGGCGATGCTTACCCAGCAGCTCGGCTACTTCCAGGCCGAGGGCCTGAACGTCCAGCTCCTCAGCGAGCCCGCCGGAGTCCAGGCCGAGACCGCGCTCGTCTCCGGCCAGGTCCAGGGGGCGGTCGGCTTCTACGACCACACCCTCGACCTCCAGACGAAGGGCAAGTCGGTCGAGTCCGTGGTGCAGTTCTCCCACGCGCCCGGCGAGGTCGAGGTGGTCTCCGGCAAGGCGGCCGGCGAACTGAAGGACCCCAAGGACTTCAAGGGCCGCAAGCTGGGTGTGACGGGGCTCGGCTCCTCGACCGACTTCCTCACCAAGTACCTGGCCGTCAAGAACGGCGTGAAGGTCAGCGAGTTCACGCCGGTCGCGGTGGGCGCCGGTCCGACCTTCATCGCCGCCCTCCAGAACGGGGCGATCGACGGCGGTATGACCACTGACCCGACCGTCGCCACCATCCTGGACAAGAAGGCGGGCAAGGTCCTCATCGACATGCGCACCCCCGAGGGGTCGCAGGAGGCGCTCGGCGGACCGTACCCGTCGTCAAGTCTGTACATGCAGACGGACTGGGTGAACGGACACAAGGACACCGTCCAGAAGTTGGCCAATGCATTCGTCAAGACGCTCAAGTGGATGTCCACGCACAGCGCCGACGAGATCGCCGCCAAGATGCCCGCCGACTACTCCCAGGGCAACAAGACGCTCTACGCACAGGCCATCAAGAGCACCCTGCCGATGTTCACCGACGACGGCGTGATGCCCCAGAACGGCCCCGAGACCGTCGAGAAGGTCCTCAAGGCGTTCAACCCCAACGTCCAGAACGCCAAGGTGGACCTGAGCAAGACGTACACAACCGAGTTCGTCAAGGCCGCCAAGTAGTCGGACCCTGAGCCGCGCTCAGACGCGGGCCGCCCACACGTAACGGTGTTCCGGGCGGCCCGCGTCGCCGTACTTGAGGGTCAGCCGGGCCCGTCCGGTGCGCTCCAGGAGCTTGAGATAGCGCTGGGCGGTCTGCCGGCTCACCCCCGTCCGCGCGGCGATCTCCTGCGCGGACAGCGGCCCGGAGGCGTGGATCAGCGCCTGGCGCACCAGATCGGCCGTCGTGGGGGAGTGCCCCTGGGGGAGGTCGGGCTCCGCCGGCGTGGACAGCGCCCCGAAGATCCGGTCCACCTGCGCCTGTTCCGCCTCACCGCCCCGGTCGAGGGTGCGCCGCAGCCCGGCGTACGCCTCCAGCTTGGCCCGCAGGCCGGCGAAGGCGAACGGCTTCACCAGGTACTGCACCGCCCCGTGCCGCATCGCCGCCTGCACGGTGGACATGTCCCGCGCCGCCGTCACCATGATCACGTCGGTCTGGTGGCCCCGCCGGCGCATCTCCTGGACGACCGCGAGACCGGTCTCGTCGGGCAGATAGTGGTCCATGAGCACCAGGTCCAGCCGTGGGAGTGTCTCCACCTGGTGCAGCGCCTCGGCCGCGCTGTGCGCCTCACCGGCCACGTGGAAGCCGGGCACCTTCTCCACATAGGCGGCGTTCACCTGGGCGACCCGGGTGTCGTCGTCCACGACCAGGACCTCGATCATCACGCCTCCTCCTCGGCGACGGCGGCACGCCCGAGGGGTTCGTCGAGCCCCGCGGGTGCCAGTTCCGGTTCGGCCAGCGCCTCGGGCAGGACCACGGTGAACTCCGCGCCGCCGCCGTCCGCCGTGCCCACCACCGCGCTCCCGCCCTGCCGCTCGGCGAGCCGGTGCACCAGGGAGAGCCCGATGCCCCGCTTGCCGTGGGCCGGCGGCTGCTTGGTCGACCAGCCCTCCGTGAAGACGAGTTCCCGCTGTTCGGGCGGGATGCCGGGACCCGTGTCGCGCACCCGGAGGACGACCGTACGGCCCTGTGTGCGCAGTTCGACCTCCACGCGCGCGTGCAGGGTGCCCGCGACCGCGTCGAGGGCGTTGTCCACGAGGTTGCCCACGACGGTGACCAGGCCCCGCGGATCGATCAGCCGGTCCGGCAGCCGGGTCCGGTCGGTCACCCAGAGGGCGACACCGCGTTCGGCGGCCACGGTGGCCTTGCCGACCAGCAGCGCGGCCAGCAGCGGGTCCTGGATCTTCTCGGTGACCTGCTCCGCCGTGACCCGGTGGTCGCCGACCACCTCGCCGACGAACTCCACGGCGTCGTCGTACATCTCGAGTTCCAGCAGCCCGAGCAGGGTGTGCATCCGGTTGGCGTGCTCGTGGTCCTGCGCGCGCAGGGCGTCGATCAGCCCGCGCGTGGAGTCGAGTTCGCGCCCGAGCTGTTCCAGCTCCGTGCGGTCGCGCAGGGTGGCCACGGCGCCGCCGTCGCCGGTGGGCATGCGGTTGGCGATCAGCACGCGCTGGCCGCGCACGGTGACCAGGTCGGTGCCGGTGACCCGGCCGGCCAGCACATCCGTCGTACGGCCCGCGCCCAGCGCCTCGTCGGGGGTGCGCCCGACCGCCTCGTCACCGATGCCCAGCAGCCGTCCGGCCTCGTCGTTCAGCAGCCGGATACGGCCGCCGCGGTCCAGGGCGACCACGCCCTCCCGGATGCCGTGCAGCATCGCCTCGCGCTCCGCGAGCAGCGCGGAGATGTCGGAGAAGGCCAGGTCCCGGGTCTGCCGCTGGACCCTGCGGGAGATCAGCCAGGCGGCCAGGGCGCCCACCGCCAGGGCACCGCCGGCGTAGGCGAACAGCCCCGGTATCGCGCTGATCAGCCGGGCCCGGACACTGTCGTAGGCGATGCCGACCGATACGGCCCCGACGATGCGGTGCCGGGCGTCGTACAACGGCACCTTGCCGCGTGCCGAGCGGCCGAGGGTGCCCTTGTCGATCTCCATGACCTCCTGGCCGGCCAGGGCGTCATGCGGGCTGGTGGAGACGTGGTGGCCGATCTGCCCCGGGGTCGGGTGCGACCAGCGCACCCCATGGTGGTCCATCACGACGATGTACTCGGCGTGCGTGGCATGCCGGATTCGCTCGGCCTCCCGCTGCACAGGACCGTTTCTGCTCGGCGGGGTGGTCAGCACGCCGGCGGCGATCTGCGGGTCCTGGGCGGTCGTCTGCGCGATGGCCAGCGCGCGGCGCATCGCCTCGTGGTCGAGCTGGTTGCTCAGCGGCGCGAGGAACAGCCCGGTCGCGAGCACCGCCACCCCTGCCGCGATCGCCACCTGCATCAGCAGCACCTGCGAGAACACCCGCCGGGGCAGACCGAGACGCAGCCGGCGTACGGGGGGAGTGGGGCTCATGGAACGACGGTACGTGGCAAGCCCCGACGCACCCCAGAGGGTGTGGCGTGGATCTCCTGCCCCATGCCGGGAAGAGCCGGCCGGTCAGCTCGCCAGCGCGGTCGGCCGCAGTTCGCGTACCGCCATCACGTCCATCCGCGCGGGAGCGCCCAGCACCGCCGCTCCACAGCTCTCCGGGCGGGGCGGCAGCGCGGCGCCCTGTGCCACGGTGACCCGCCAGCGGCGCCCGTCCGCGTGCTCGACGGTGACCTCCCAGTGCGGGGCGGTGCCCTCGGTCCGTACGACGCTCAGCACGCCCGCCCGGTACTCGTCCGCCGCCGACCGGACGGCCAGCTCGGCCGCCTGGCCGGGCCGCTCCCAGGCGGAGCACCCGCGACACCCCTCGACGACCACGCGCCCGTCCCGGGCGCCGTGCAGCGCCGCCTTGACGGTGTGCGCCTCGGCGCGGCCGTAGGCGTAGCCGTACGGCAGGACGAGCACCGTCGGAGCGAAGCGATGGCCACCCAGATGGGTGACCTCCCAGACCCCGCGGACACCCGAGGCGGCCAGTTCGGCGGCGAGCGGACGTCCCAGCAGGGCGCAGCAGCGGTCGCGCTTGCCATTGGTGCACACGAGCGCGAGCGGGTCGCCGGTGTACGGCCGTCCGCCGAGCGCCGTGCCGAAGGAACGGTGGTCGCCCGCCCCGAGCGCGCGGAAGTCGAGGTCGAGCAGCCGGCCCGGATCGCGGGTGGTGGCGCTGTGCACCCACACCCGACCCGGGACGGTGTGCGCGGCGAACACCTGCCGGACCGGGGGAGTGCCGGGGTCGGCGTGCCGCCCGGGGTGCCGGATCAGGGCGACACGCACGCCTGTCCCCTCGGCCGCGGCCTCCAGCGCCCGGCCCAGCACGGGGTCCAGATGGCTCGAAGTGAGCGCTTTGGCACCCCACGGGCCCGGCTGTTCCAGCAGCAGCCACGTCGTCGCCGTGGCCGCCGTACCGGATACCGGCTCGTCAAGGCTCCGGGAGACGGTCGCACACCTACTCACACAGGTGAGCCTAACCTGACTTTCCCTGCGGTGACTTCCGGCCGTGCCCGTGTCCTGCGCGGGCGGCTCCCGCGGGAGCGGGGGCGCCTACTCCGGCAGGGGCTGCGGCGGCCGGTGCCCGACGTAGTGACCGACGGGGCGCATGCGCAGCGGACGCTCGCCGTACTCCTCCAGCGCATGCGCGATCCAGCCCGCCGTGCGGGCGACCGCGAAGATCGTCTCGCCGGCCGTGGCGGACATGCCGGAGGAGGCGGTGAAGACGGCCAGGGCCAGGTCGACATTGGCGTGCAAGGGCCGGTGGCGGGCGGTGGTGGCGACGATGTCGCGGGCCGCGAGCAGGGCCGGTTCCGCGCGCGGAAGCTGCTCCAGAAGGCCGAACAGCACCCGCGCGCGCGGGTCCTCGCCCGCGTACAGCCGATGGCCGAGGCCGGGGACGCGGCGGCCGGCGCGCAGCTCGTCGGCGATCACCGGCACGGCGGTGCCCTGGTCGAGCACGTCGAGCAGCAGCCGGTGGGCGAGCCCGCTCGCGGCGCCGTGCAGCGGGCCCTCCAGGACGCCGAACCCGGCCGAGACGGCCGCGTAGGCATGCGCCCGGGCGGAGGCCGCGACCCGTACGGCGAGCGTGGAGGCGGCCAGGTCGTGGTCGATGAGCAGGGCGAGCGCGGTGTCCAGCACGCGCAGCGAGGCCTCGTCGGGGGCTTGGCCGGTGAGCCGGCTCCACAGGCGGTGGGCCAGCGGGGCGCCGTCCGCGTGGTCGCGCAGCACCGGCGGCAGCGCGGCGACGAGCGTGGGAATGAGGGTGCGCGCGGTGTTCAGCACGGCGTCCTCGGAGAGGTCGAAGCGCAGCGGGTCCTCGGCAGCCGCCGCGATCGCAGCCACCCGCAGCCGGTCGATGGGGGAGGCGTGCTCGGACAGGGAGTTCACCGCGCGGCGGGCGACCTTGACGGTCGCCTCGGGTGCGGAGAAGGCCACCCCGGGGGTGAGCCGGCCCGTCCAGACCCACTCCGCGACCGCTTCGTAGGTGTGGTGTGCGGCCAGTTCCGTGGCGTCGACGCCACGGAAGTAGTACCGGTCCTGGTCGATCAGCGTGATCCGGGTCCGGACGGAGAGGTCGCCGCCCGAGCCCGGGGTCCCCGCGCTCTCCCGCCGGTGGCGCCGGGCGAGGGCCTCGACCTCCGCGGGCTCGAAGGTGCTGGCGCGGCCGCCGGGTTCGCGTCTGCTGCTGAGCAGCCCGCGGCTCACGTACGCGTACACCGTCTCGGGCTTCACGCCGAGAAGTTCGGCGGTCTCCTTGGTGGTCAGCCGGCGGCCGGCGCGGCCGGGAGCGGTTTCGTGATCGCGCATGGGGGTCACCGTAGTCGCCTCTGCACGGGTTGATAGCGCTGCATTGATTCAATCAACATTGACAGAATGTGCGTCAAGCATGGACAGTCGAATCAAGTTCAGGGAGGAGAATCATGGCCATCAACAGGGCTGCAACCCCTCTTGTCGACGTACCGCGCGGCCTCGCCGGCGTCGTCGTCACCGACACCGAGATCGGTGACGTCCGCGGACGCGAGGGCTTCTACCACTACCGCCAGTACTCGGCCGTCGAACTCGCGCAGAGCCGCGGCTTCGAGGACGTCTGGCATCTCCTGGTCCACGGCCGGCTCCCGGACGCCGAGGGCCGCGCCGCCTTCGCGGCCGAGACTGCGGCACTGCGCCCGCTACCCGACGAGGTCCGGGCGGCGCTGCCCGCGATCGCGGCGGCGAGCCGCCTCTCCGGCCCGCTGGAGGGGCTGCGCACGGCGCTGTCCCTGCTGGGCGCGGCCCACGGCTTCCGGCCGGTCTACGACCTCGACGCCGACCGGCGCCGGGCCGACACCCTGGTCGCGTGCGCGGCCGTACCCACGCTCCTCACCGCGCTGTACCGCCTCGGCCAGGGCCTCGAACCGGTCGAGCCGCGGGCGGACCTCTCGTACGCGGCCAACTATCTGTACATGTTGACCGGGTCGGAACCCGAGCCGCGGCGGGCCCGTGCGGTCGAGCAATACCTCATCTCAACCATTGACCATGGATTCAATGCATCAACCTTCACCGCCCGTGTCATCGCGTCCACCGGCGCCGATGTGGCGGCCTGCCTGACCGGTGCCGTCGGCGCCCTGTCCGGACCGCTGCACGGAGGCGCGCCCAGCCGGGCCCTGGACACCCTGGACGCCATCGGCACCCCGGACCGGATCGACCCCTGGATCCGCGAGCGGGTGCTCGCCGGAGACCGGATCATGGGCTTCGGCCACGCCGTCTACCGGACCGAGGACCCCCGCTCCCGCATGCTCCGCGAGATCGCCCTGGGCTTCGGCGGGCCGCGGGTGGAGTTCGCCGTCGAGGTCGAGCACCGGGTCGAGGCGATCCTGGCCGAGCTGAAGCCGGGCCGCGAACTCCACACCAACGTCGAGTTCTACGCCGGCGTCGTCATGGAGCTGTGCGGCCTGCCACGGGAGATGTTCACCCCCACCTTTGCGGCGGGTCGCGTCGTGGGCTGGAGCGCCAACATCCTGGAACAGGCCGCCGACCCGAAGATCATCCGCCCGGTGGCGCGCTATGTGGGCCCCGAGCCGCCGGTCGCGGTCCCCGCCGCAGGCTGACGCCCAGGGCGCTCAGGCCCCTTCCGGGTGCACAGGACCCACGTGTCCCAGCGCCCTCCTATCCTGGACCGGCAGCCGGTCCGCAGGAGACAGGAGAGAGGTCGCCCGTTGGGGAACAGGTTGGCGCACAGCCCGGACAGCACGCACAGCCAGGACAGCAGCCGCAGCCCGGAGCAGAGCCGTAGCCCGCAGCAGATCCCGGTCGTCGTGCTCGCCGGTTTCCTCGGCTCCGGCAAGACCACCCTCCTCAACCATCTGCTGCACCACAGCGGCGGCAGCCGGATCGGGGCGATCGTCAACGACTTCGGAGCCATCGAGATCGACGCGATGGCCGTCGCCGGCGCGCTCGGCGACTCGACCGTCTCCCTCGGCAACGGCTGCCTGTGCTGTGCGGTCGACGCGAGCGAACTCGACGTCTACCTGGACCGGCTCGCCGCGCCCGCGGCCGGCATCGACGTGATCGTCATCAAGGCCAGCGGGCTCGCCGAGCCCCAGGAACTCGTGCGGATGGTGCTGGCCAGCGAGCACCCCAGGGTGGTCTACGGCGGCCTGGTCGAGGTCGTCGACGCCGCCGAGTTCGACGGCACGCGCGCGCAGCACCCCGAGATCGACCGGCATCTCGCCCTCGCCGACCTGGTCGTGGTCAACAAGCTCGACCGAGCCACCGATCCCAAGCGCGTCCTCGGCGTGGTCCGCTCGCTCACCGACCGTGCCGCCGTCGTGCCCGCCACCTATGGACGCATCGACCCCGAGTTCCTGTTCGACTGCCGGCCCAGTGAGGAGCGGATCGGGCAGCTGTCCTTCGACGACCTGCACGAACACACCGGCGACGAGGAGCACGCAGGTCATCTCCACACCGGCTACGACAGCCTGTCCTTCGCCTCCGAGCAGCCAATGGAGCCGCGCCGGCTCATGCGCTTCCTGGACAGCCGGCCCGACGGGCTATACCGGATCAAGGGCTATGTCGACTTCGGGCCGTACGACACCCGCAACCGGTACGCCGTACACGCCGTCGGCCGGTTCCTGCGCTTCTACCCCGAGCCCTGGCCGGCCGGGGACACCCGCGGCAGCAAGCTCGTGCTGATCGGCTCCGGCATCGAGACGGAAGCCCTCGGCAAGGAACTCAAGGGGTGCGTCAACGACGCCCCACAGGCCGACGAGCACGGCATGTGGGGCGTCCTGCGCTACGTGCAGGGCTCCGAGGAGGAGCCCGGCGCCGACGCGTACCAGAACGCCGGCGCCGAGGCGTACTAGAACACCGGCCCCGCCACCACCGACACCGTCTTCGGCAGCGAGGTGCCCGAGCCGTCGCGGCGCGGGTCCAGCTCCGGCAGCTCCGCCGGGGAACCGTTCTTCTGCGCCGCGCGCGCGGGAGCCGGGCCGGCCCAGGCCAGCGCCAGACAGTCCTCGCCCTTCAGGAACCGCTGGCAGCGCACGCCGCCCGTGGCCCGGCCCTTGCGCGGGAACTGGTCGAACGGGGTCAGCTTGGCCGTCGTCTGCACCGAGTCGTCCAGCGTGCCGCGCGAGCCCGCCACCGTGAACACCACCGCGTCGGCGGCCGGGTCGACCGCCGTGAAGGAGATCACCTTCGCGCCCTCGGTGAGCTTGACGCCCGCCATACCGCCCGCCGGCCGGCCCTGCGGACGGACGATGGAGGCCTGGAAGCGGAGCAGCTGGGCGTCGTCCGTGATGAAGACCAGGTCCTCCTCGCCGGTGCGCAGCTCCACCGCGCCGACGATCCGGTCACCCTCCTTGAGCGTGATGACCTCCAACTCGTCCTTGTTGGACGGATAGTCGGGCACCACCCGCTTGACCACACCCTGCTCGGTGCCGAGCGCGAGACCCGGGGAGGACTCGTCCAGCGTGGTCAGGCAGACCACCGTCTCGTCGTCCTCCAGGGAGACGAACTCCGCCAGCGGCGCACCGCCCGAGAGGTTCGGCGCGGCCGCGGTGTCCGGCAGCTGCGGCAGATCGACCACGTTGATCCGCAGCAGCCGGCCCGCCGAGGTCACGGCGCCGACCTCGCCCCGCGCGGTCGCCGGGACCGCCGAGACGATCACATCGTGCTTGACCCGCCTGGCGCCCTCCTCCTGCGTGAACGGCTCGGCGGTCGACGTACGGGCCAGCAGACCCGTCGAGGACAGCAGCACCCGGCACGGGTCGTCGGCCACCTGGAGCGGCACCGCGGCCGTCGGGGAACCCGCGGACTCCAGCAGCACCGTACGCCGGTCGGTGCCGAACTTCTTCGCCACCGCGGCCAGTTCGGCCGACACCAGCTTGCGCAGCTCCGCGTCGGAATCCAGGATCCGGGTCAGCTCCGCGATCTCCGCGGTGAGCTTGTCCTTCTCCGCCTCCAGCTCGATGCGGTCGTACTTGGTGAGCCGGCGCAGCGGCGTGTCGAGGATGTACTGCGTCTGCACCTCGCTCAGCGAGAACTGCTGCATCAGGCGCTCCTTGGCCTGCGCGGAGTTGTCGCTGGACCGGATCAGCCGGATGACCTCGTCGATGTCGACGAGCGCGGTCAGCAGACCCTCGACCAGGTGCAGCCGGTCCCGCTTCTTGCCGCGGCGGAACTCGCTGCGCCGGCGGACCACGTCGAAGCGGTGGTCGAGGTAGACCTCCAGCAGCTCCTTCAGGCCCAGGGTGAGCGGCTGGCCGTCCACCAGGGCGACGTTGTTGATGCCGAAGGACTCCTCCATGGGGGTCAGCTTGTACAGCTGCTCCAGGATCGCCTCGGGCACGAAGCCGTTCTTGATCTCGATGACCAGGCGCAGCCCGTGCTCGCGGTCGGTGAGGTCCTTGACGTCCGCGATGCCCTGGATCTTCTTCGCGTTGACCAGGTCCTTGATCTTCGCGATGACCTTCTCGGGGCCGACCGCGAAGGGCAGTTCGGTGATCACCAGGCCCTTGCGGCGGGCGGTGACCGCCTCGACCGAGACGGTCGCGCGCATCTTGAAGGTGCCACGGCCGGTCGCGTACGCGTCGCGGATGCCGGCCAGCCCGACGATCCGGCCGCCGGTGGGCAGGTCCGGGCCGGGGACGTGCCGCATCAGCGCGTCCAGGTCCGCGTTCGGGTACTTGATCAGATGGCGGGCGGCGGCGATGACCTCGCGCAGGTTGTGCGGCGGCATGTTCGTCGCCATGCCGACCGCGATGCCGGAGGCGCCGTTGACCAGCAGGTTCGGGAAGGCGGCGGGCAGGGCCACCGGCTCCTGCTCCTGGCCGTCGTAGTTGGGCGTGAAGTCGACGGTGTCCTCGTCGATCGACTCCGTCATCAGGCCCGTCGCCTCGGCCATCCGGCACTCGGTGTACCGCATGGCGGCCGGCGGGTCGTCGTTGCCCAGCGAGCCGAAGTTGCCGTGGCCGTCGACGAGCGGCAGGCGCATGGAGAACGGCTGTGCCATGCGCACCAGGGCGTCGTAGATGGACGCGTCGCCGTGCGGGTGCAGCTTGCCCATGACCTCGCCGACCACGCGGGCGCACTTCACATAGCCGCGGTCGGGACGCACGCCCATCTCGTTCATCTGGTACACGATCCGGCGGTGCACCGGCTTGAGGCCGTCGCGGGCGTCCGGCAGGGCGCGCGAGTAGATGACCGAGTAGGCGTACTCGAGGTAGGAGCCACGCATCTCGTCCACGACGTCGATGTCGAGGATCTTCTCCTCGTACGAATCGTCGGGCGGCGGGGTCTTCGTGCTGCGGCGGGCCATCGCTGCCGGCTCCTCCTGATCGGTTCGCTCGCCTACGGGACGCGCACCCCTCGGCTCGCTCGTGCTGCTGAAGCGGTTGACGGATCTGTCGCGGACCATTGTGGACCGTGCCACCGACAACGCGGGCACGGCCCGGTCCGTGCGGTCCCGGACGGTGCCGGTGAGCCGCCGCGTGGCGCGCGTGTCGCAGGCTACGTGATCCGCTGTGGGCGTACGTCCCGCGGGAACTTCGCCGGGCCCCCGCACGCTTTGCATACAGTGGCAGGACCGGCAGGAAAAGCGCGGTTTCCACAACCGCCTCCGCTCGCGAAGGGACGTACATGCCCATGGGTCACACGACCACAGCCGAGGCAGGCTCCGGGGGCCTGACAGCGACCGAGCACCGCCTGGCCAACGGTCTGCGCGTGGTGCTCTCCGAGGACCACCTGACCCCCGTGGCGGCGGTCTGCCTCTGGTACGACGTCGGCTCCCGCCACGAGGTCAAGGGGCGTACCGGCCTGGCTCACCTTTTCGAGCACCTGATGTTCCAGGGTTCGGCGCAGGTCAAGGGCAATGGACACTTCGAGCTGGTGCAGGGCGCCGGCGGCTCCCTCAACGGCACCACCAGCTTCGAGCGCACCAACTACTTCGAGACCATGCCCGCCCACCAGCTGGAGCTGGCCCTGTGGTTGGAGGCCGACCGCATGGGCTCCCTGCTGGCCGCCCTGGACGACGAGTCCATGGAGAACCAGCGCGACGTCGTCAAGAACGAGCGCCGCCAGCGCTACGACAACGTTCCCTACGGCACCGCCTTCGAGAAGCTGACCGCCCTCTCCTACCCGGAGGGCCACCCCTACCACCACACGCCGATCGGCTCGATGGCGGACCTGGACGCGGCCACCCTGGAGGACGCCCGCCAGTTCTTCCGCACCTACTACGCGCCGAACAACGCGGTGCTCTCCGTGGTCGGCGACATCGACCCGGAGCAGACCCTGGCGTGGGTCGAGAAGTACTTCGGTTCGATCCCGTCCCACGACGGCAAGCCCGCGCCGCGTGACGGCTCGCTGCCGGACATCATCGGCGAGCAGCTGCGCGAGGTCGTCGTCGAGGAGGTCCCGGCGCGCGCCCTGATGGCCGCCTACCGCCTCCCGCACGACGGCACGCGCGCGTGCGACGCGGCCGACCTGGCCCTGACCGTGCTCGGCGGCGGCGAGTCCTCCCGGCTGTACAACCGTCTGGTGCGCCGCGACCGTACGGCCGTCGCGGCCGGCTTCGGCCTGCTGCGCCTGGCGGGCGCCCCCTCCCTCGGCTGGCTGGACGTGAAGACCTCCGGTGACGTCGAGGTGCCGGTCATCGAGGCCGCCATCGACGAGGAGCTGGCCCGGTTCGCCGAGGAGGGCCCGACGCCGGAGGAGATGGAGCGCGCCCAGGCCCAGCTGGAGCGCGAGTGGCTGGACCGGCTCGGCACGGTCGCCGGCCGCGCCGACGAACTGTGCCGGTACGCCGTCCTGTTCGGCGACCCGCAGCTCGCCCTCACCGCCGTCCAGCGCGTCCTGGAGGTGACCGCCGAGGAGGTCCAGCAGGTCGCCCAGGCCCGGCTGCGCCCCGACAACCGCGCGGTGCTGGTCTACGAGCCGCTGTCCCCCGAGTCCGCCGAGCACACCGAGGAGGCGGGGCGCGGCGAGGACCCGGAGCAGGAAGCCACCGTAGAGGCCGGTAACGAGAACGAGGAGACGGCCAAGTGACCGAGCTCGCCACCATGGAGTTCCACCCCCAGCCGCAGCCGGGCGAGGCCAGGCCGTGGGCGTTCCCGGCCCCGGAGCGCGCCACGCTGGGCAACGGCCTGACGGTGCTGCGCTGCCACCGCCCCGGCCAGCAGGTCGTCGCCGTCGAGGTGCTGCTGGACGCGCCGCTGGACGCCGAGCCGGCCGGCCTGGACGGCGTGGCCACGATCATGGCGCGGGCCTTCTCCGAGGGCACCGACAAGCACTCGGCCGAGGAGTTCGCGGCCGAGCTGGAGCGCGCGGGCGCCACCCTCGACACGCACGCCGACCACCCCGGTGTCCGGCTCAGCCTGGAGGTCCCGGCCTCCCGTCTGGCCAAGGGCCTCGGCCTGCTCGCCGACGCGCTGCGCGCGCCCGCCTTCGCCGAGAGCGAGGTCGAGCGGCTGGTCCGCAACCGCCTGGACGAGATCCCGCACGAGCTGGCCAACCCCTCCCGGCGCGCCGCCAAGGAACTCTCCAAGGAGCTGTTCCCGGCGACCTCGCGCATGTCCCGGCCGCGTCAGGGCACCGAGGAGACCGTCGAGAAGATCGACGCGGCGGCCGTGCGCGCCTTCTACGACCGCCATGTGCGCCCCGGTACGGCCACCGTGGTGGTGGTCGGCGACCTCACCGGTGTCGACCTGGACGCGCTGCTCGGCGACACCCTGGGCGCCTGGACCGGCACCCCGGGCGAGCCGCGCCCCGTGCCGCCGGTGAGCGCCGACGACACCGGGCGCGTGGTGATCGTGGACCGGCCCGGCGCCGTCCAGACCCAGCTGCTCATCGGCCGGGCCGGCTCCGACCGGCACGACCGGGTGTGGCCCGCGCAGGTGCTCGGCACCTACTGCCTGGGCGGCACCCTCACCTCCCGCCTGGACCGCGTCCTGCGTGAGGAGAAGGGCTACACCTACGGCGTGCGCGCCTTCGGACAGGTCCTCAGGTCGGCTCCGGACGGCACGGGCGTGTCGATGCTCGCGATCAGCGGCTCGGTGGACACCCCGAACACCGGCCCGGCCCTGGACGACCTGTGGAAGGTGCTGCGCACCCTCGCGGCGGAGGGCCTGACCGACGCCGAGCGGGACGTCGCCGTGCAGAACCTGGTCGGCGTGGCGCCGCTGAAGTACGAGACGGCGGCGGCCGTCGCGAGCACCCTGGCCGACCAGGTCGAGCAGCACCTGCCCGACGACTTCCAGGCCACGCTGTACCAGCAGCTGGCCGCGACGGGCACGGTGGAGGCCACGGCGGCCGTCGTGAACGCCTTCCCGGTGGACCGCCTGGTGACCGTGCTCGTCGGTGACGCCGCGCAGATCAAGGCGCCGGTCGAGGCGCTCGGCATCGGTGAAGTCACCGTGGTGGCGGCCGACTAGCCGAACGCCGCGCGGCGGCCGGCCATGGCCCGGCGGCAGTGCACGGGCGTGGGGCCCTGACGACCTACGGGCCGTCAGGGCCCCACGGCATTCCCGGCTGTTGCACCGTGTTCCCCAGATGCCCGGTTTGGGACGGAGGTTGCCCGTCTGCCCTGTGGGATGCACTACAAAAGCGGTGATCCGTTTGGGGTTTGACTTCGCCGCCCCTTAGCGTCGTCCGGGCTGTTCGTCGGTAGACAGTGCGCCGCGCCCGCGGCACCGGACAGCCATCGCCGAGTCCCCGTACGGCGCGAGCCAGGGGAGCCGGGGACCCACAGCAGTCCCTGGGGTGAATCGGACGCCCGCGCGTGAGCGAGGGGGTCCGTAGGAGACCTTCCTGCTCCGAACCCGTCAGCTAACCCGGTAGGCGAGAGGGAAGGAAAGGAACAGCCACTTCATGGCGTTCATGTGCGCCACCGGGAAGCACCGCAAGCCCGGCCGGGTCAAGCGCACCACCGCTCAGGCGGCCGGTGTCGCGGCCCTCACCACCACCGGGGTCATCGGCACCCTCGCGGCCTCCCCGGCGCTCGCCACGGAGAACTCCGTCGAGCAGACCGGCCTCACCCCGGTCCTCACCGTCAGCGACGACGTCGCCCGGCACATCGACGCGCAGGCGGCCGCCCAGAAGGAGGCCGCGCAGCAGCAGGCGGTCGAGCGGGCGGCGGCGCAGAAGGCCCAGCAGGAGCGCGTGGCCGCGGCCCGTGCCGCCCGCGCGGCCGAGCGCGCGCGGCTGAACGCCTTCGTCGCGCCGATAGCGCACTCCTACGTCTCCACGGGCTACAAGGCCAGCAGCTCCCTGTGGTCCTCCGGCTCGCACACCGGCATCGACTTCCACGCGGCGACCGGCACGCCCGTGCTCGCGGTCGGCTCCGGCACCGTCGTCTCCACCGGCTGGGGCGGCGCGTACGGCAACCAGATCGTGATCCGGATGGCCGACGGCATGTACACCCAGTACGGGCATCTGTCGTCCATCGGCGTCACGGTCGGTCAGAAGGTCACCCCGGGCCAGCACATCGGGCTGTCCGGCGCGACCGGCAACGTCACCGGACCGCACCTGCACTTCGAGGCCCGTACGACCCCGGAGTACGGCTCCGACATCGACCCCGTCGCCTACCTCCGCTCGCACGGTGTGAGCGTCTGACCCGGCCTCGCCCGGCATCGGCGGCCCCGGCCCATCGGCCGGGGCTTTCGCCGTTTTTCGCAGTGTCCGCCTGATCCGCTGTCCAAAAAATATCCCTGGATTCCGGCTCGCCGTCGGAAATTCCGGCTCATTGCAATAGAGTCACGGAACACACGTCCATCGTCGACGTTTCACGGGGATTAAGGCGGAGGTCGGTCATGCGTATTCCGGCGCACTCGGTGTGCACGGCCATCCGGGACGACATCGTCGCGGGTGTCTACGAGCGCGGCGGCCGCCTCACCGAGGAAGTCCTGGCCCGCCGTTACGGCGTTTCCCGCGTCCCGGTCCGCGAGGCGCTGCGCACCCTGGAGGCCGAGGGCTTCGTGGTGACCCGCCGGCACGCGGGCGCGTGCGTGGCCGAGCCGACCGAGCAGGAGGCCGCCGACCTGCTGGAGATGCGGATGCTGCTGGAGCCGCTCGGGGCGGCGCGGGCCGCGCAGCGGCGCACCGAGGCCCATCTGAAGGTGCTGCGCGGCCTCGTCCGGCTGGGCCAGGAGCGGGCCCGGCGAGGTCACAGCGAGGATCTGCGCTCGCTGGGGGGCTGGTTCCACGAGACGCTCGCCCAGGCGTCCGGCAGCCCCTCGCTGACCTCGATGCTCACCCAGCTGCGGCACAAGATCGCCTGGATGTACACGGTGGACGCCCCGCCGAGCCCGGTGGACTCCTGGGGGGAACACGGCGCGATCGTGGACGCGGTGGCGCGCGGCGACGGCGAGCGCGCGCGTGCGCTCACCGCCCTGCACACCGAACGCACCACGGCCGCGCACCGACTCCGTTTCTCCGCCGCGGCGGAACGTGTGAGGACTTCGCAACATGCCGTAAACACGCCGAGCCTGCGGCATTAACACGGACGCCGTATACAAAGAAGAGTAATTCGGTGGCAGTGTATTTCCGCTGCCCGAATTATGGTGTGCTCGCATCGTCGCGGAAAACGAAGGAAGCCGCGCCGCCCGGAAATGGGCGACGCGGCTCCGGCATTCAGTGGGCCGATGTTCAGACCGTTTCGGGCAGCTCTTCCAGGCCCTCGGCGACCAGCTTGGCCAGCCGGTCCAGGGCGGCGTCCGCGCCCTCGGCGTCGGAGGCGAGGACGATCTCCTCGCCGCCCTGGGCGCCCAGGCCCAGGACAGCCAGCATCGAGGCCGCGTTGACGGGGTTGCCCCCGGCCTTGGCGATCGTCACCGGGACGCCTGCGGCCGTGGCGGCTCGGACGAAGATGGAGGCGGGGCGGGCATGGAGGCCCTCGGCCCAGCCGACGTTGACGCGGCGCTCAGCCATGTGTTGCTGCCCTTCGGAGTTCAGGGTTGTCTAGACCAGTTTCCCATATCGTGAAGCGTGCCCGGGGCGGACCCGCGTCCACCCCGGTGTGTCCCCGGACCGCGGCCTCGGTCCGGGTTTTCGTCCTCCACAGACTGCCTCGCGCCGTTGTCGTACGCGAGCCGTACTCTGGGGCCCATGCAGACCTCGGCGGACCGGCACGGCCGGTACGAGTACCCCGCCCACTGGGAGGCGGACGTGGTGCTGCGCGACGGAGGTACCGCGCGCATCCGGCCCATCACCGTTGATGACGCCGACCGCCTGGTCAGTTTCTACGAGCAGGTCTCGGACGAGTCGAAGTACTACCGCTTCTTCGCGCCGTACCCACGACTGTCCGCCAAGGACGTCCACCGCTTCACGCACCACGACTTTGTGGACCGGGTGGGGCTCGCCGCCACCGTCGGCGGCGAGTTCATCGCCACCGTACGCTATGACCGCATCGGCGCCGACGGTATGCCCGCCTCCGCCCCCGCCGACGAGGCCGAGGTCGCCTTCCTGGTGCAGGACGCCCACCAGGGCCGCGGAGTCGCCTCCGCGCTCCTGGAGCACATCGGCGCGGTCGCGCGCGAGCGGGGCATCCGCCGCTTCGCCGCCGAGGTGCTGCCTGCCAACACCAAGATGATCAAGGTCTTTACGGACGCCGGGTACACCCAGAAGCGCAGCTTCGAGGACGGCGTCGTCCGCCTGGAGTTCGACCTCGAACCCACCGACCGGTCCCTGGCCGTCCAGCGCGCGCGGGAACAGCGCGCCGAGGCCCACTCGGTACGCCGGCTCCTGGTCCCCGGTTCCGTGGCGGTCGTCGGCGTCGGCCGCGCCCCCGGCGGGGTCGGCCGCAGCGTCCTCGGCAACATCCGCGACGCCGGCTTCCCCGGCCGCCTGTACGCCGTGAACCGGGCCTTCCCCGAGGATCTCAAGGAGGTCGACGGCGTGCCCGCGCGCCGCTCGGTGCGGGACATCGAGGGCCCCGTCGACCTCGCCGTGGTCGCCGTACCGGCCGAGCACGTGCCCGCGGTGGTCGCCGAGTGCGGGGAGCACGGCGTCCAGGGACTCGTCGTGCTCTCCGCCGGATACGCCGAGAGCGGGGCCGAGGGACGCGAGCGCCAGCGGGCGCTCGTCCGGCAGGCGCGCACGTACGGCATGCGGATCCTCGGCCCCAACGCCTTCGGGGTGATCAACACCGCCCCCGGCGTCCGGCTGAACGCCTCCCTGGCGCCCGAGATGCCCCGCCCCGGCCGCATCGCCCTGTTCACCCAGTCCGGCGCCATCGGCATCGCCCTGCTGTCCCGGCTGCACCGGCGCGGTGGAGGGGTGACCGGGGTGACGGGCGTGTCCAGCTTCGTGTCCGCCGGCAACCGCGCCGACGTCTCCGGCAACGACGTCCTCCAGTACTGGTACGACGACCACGACACCGACGTCGTCCTCATGTACCTGGAGTCCATCGGCAACCCGCGCAAGTTCACCCGGCTCGCCCGGCGCACGGCCGCCGCCAAGCCGCTGGTCGTGGTGCAGGGCACCGGCACGGCGCCGCAGGGCCACACGGTACGGGCCACCCGGCTGCCGTACGCGACCGTCTCCGCGCTGCTGCGGCAGGCCGGGGTGATCCGCGTCGACACCATCACCGAGCTGGTCGACGCGGGCCTGCTGCTCGCCCGGCAGCCGCTGCCCGCCGGCCCGCGCGTGGCGATCCTCGGCAACTCCGAGTCGCTGGGCGTGCTGACGTACGACCGGTGTCTGGCGGAGGGGCTGCGGCCGGCGCGGCCGGTGGACCTGACCACGGCGGCGACGGCGGAGGACTTCCACCGGGCGCTGGGCGCCGCGCTGGCGGACGACACGGTCGACTCCGTCGTGGTGACGGCGATCCCCGCGATCGGTGAGGGGTCGCCGGGGGACGCGGAGCTGGCGGAGGCGCTCAGGTCGGCGTCGGCCGCGGTGCCGGGGAAGCCGGTCCTGGTGGTGCACGTGGAACTGGGCGGCCTGGCGGAAGCGCTCTCGGCCGCGACCAGCACGGCCCCCCAACCCGCAACACCGGCACCCGGCACCGCGCCGCGGGCCGTGGCAGCGGGGCAGGGCACTGAGGCTGGTGCCGCGAGCACCGCATCCGAGCCCCCCACGCCCAGGACTGCCCCACAGGCCCCCTCGCCCGGCAACGCTTCGCAGGCCGTCGCACCTGTACCCGGCACCTCGTCCGCCGCTCCGGCAGGGGGCACCCAGCCTCCCGCGCCGGCACCCAGCCCTGAGGCCGCCACGCCAGCACCCGGACCAGATGTCCCCCCGTCCGTGCCAGCCCTCCCCGAGGACGGCCGTCTCATTCCCGCCTACCCCGCCGCCGAGCGTGCCGTGCGGGCGCTCGCCGAGGCCGTGCGGTATGCGCAGTGGCGGCGGGAGGCGGCCGATCCCGGGAAGGTGCCCGAATACGACGACATCGACGAGAAGGGGGCCGCCCGGCTCATCGGGGAGCTGCTCGCGCGCGGGGAGGGCCTCACGATCTCCGAGGCGGAGACCTGCGAGCTGCTCGGCAGGTACGGCATACCCGTGCGCCGGGCGCTGCCCGCGCCCACCCCGGACGCCGCCGCCGAGGCCGCCCGCACCCTCGGCTACCCGGTCGCCCTGAAGGCCACCGCCCCGCACCTCAGGCACCGCGCGGACCTCGGAGGGGTCCGGCTGGACCTCGCCGGTGAGGAGGAACTGCGCCGGGCGTACGCCGAGTTGACCGAGCTGTTCGGGGCGCCGGAGGAGCTGCGCCCGGTGGTACAGGGCATGGCGCCGCGCGGCGTCGACACCGTCGTACGCGCCGTGATCGACCCGGCGGCCGGGGCCGTGCTGTCCTTCGGGCTCGCCGGGGCCGCCTCACAGCTGCTCGGGGACATGGCGCACCGGCTGATCCCGGTCACCGACCGGGAGGCCGCCTCCCTGGTGCGGTCCATCCGCACCGCCCCGCTGCTCTTCGGCTGGCGCGGGTCCACCCCCGTGGACACCCCCGCGCTGGAGGAGCTGCTGCTGCGCGTCTCCCGGCTGGTGGACGACCACCCGGAGGTGGTGGCGGTCACCCTGGAACCGGTCGTCGTCGCCCCGCACGGCGCGAGCGTCCTCGGCGCCACCGTACGGCTCGCACCGCCCCCCGCCCGCGACGACCTCGGCCCGCGCACACTGCCGGCGTACTGACCCGCCGCCCGCGACCGGGACGGCCGGCGCGGCTCGCCGGGGAGCCGCCGGGGACCGCCCCGAGGCCCGGGAGCGTGCCCGCGCTGCCCGCCCCGGGTCTGTACGACTGTCCCGGACCCCCCTTGCCCACGGACTAGGATGGACGCCATGGCCAAGACCAGTACGACGACCCAGGGGCTGCGCGCGGCGATCGAGCGCAGCGGCTACTACCCGGCCCTCGTGGCCGAGGCGGTGGAGGCCGCTGTGGGCGGCGAGCCCATCCGGTCGTACCTGGTCCACCAGGAGACCACGTTCGACCAGAACGAGGTGCGCCGGCACGTCACCGTGCTGGTCCTCAGCACCAACCGCTTCATCGTCAGCCACACCGACGAGCAGGCCGCCGACAACACCTCCCCGACGCCGTACGCCACCACCTCCACCGAGTCCGTGAAGCTCGACCGGATCTCGTCGGTCGTGGTCAGCCGTGTCGTGGCGAACCCGGAGCAGTACACGCCGGGCACCCTGCCCCGCGAGGTCGTGCTGACCATCGGGTGGGGCGCGGTCAACCGCCTCGATCTGGAGCCCGCGGCCTGCGGTGACCCGAACTGCGACGCCGACCACGGCTACACGGGCAGCTCCACGGCGGACGACCTCAGCCTGCGCGTCAGCGAGGCGGGGGACGGCCCGGAGACGGTGCGCCAGGCGCTCGCCTTCGCGCAGGCCATCTCGGAGGCGACCGCGGACATCGCCCGCTGATGTCCCAGCTCTCCGCCTGGGACCACCCGGAACCGCTCGCCCTGGACACCGCACCGCTGCCCGAGTACGGCACCGGTTCCCTCGCCGACCTGCTGCCCACGCTGGCCGCCGGGATGGGCGTGCCCGACCTGACCGCGACCATCCCGGAGCTGACCGCGGCCGACCGGGTCTGCGTCTTCCTGATCGACGGGCTCGGCTGGGAGCAGCTGCGCGCGCACTCCGCCGAGGCCCCCTTCCTGACCTCCCTGCTCGCCGGCTCGCGCGGCGGCACCGGCCGCCCGCTGACCGCGGGCTTCCCGGCGACCACCGCGACCTCCCTCGCCTCCGTCGGCACCGGACTGCCGCCGGGCGCCCACGGCCTGCCCGGCTACACCGTGCGCAACCCGGCCACCGGCGCGCTGATGAACCAGCTCCGCTGGCAGCCGTACACCGACCCGCGCCCCTGGCAGCCGTACCCGACCGTCTTCCAGCTGGCCCACCAGGCCGGGGTGCACGCCGCCCAGGTCTCCTCGCCGCTGTTCGAAAACACCCCGCTCACCAAGGTCGCGCTCAGCGGTGGCACCTTCCACGGCCGGCTCACCGGCGAGGAGCGCATGGACCTCGCGGCCGAGCAACTCGCCGCCGGGGACCGCTCGCTGGTGTACACGTACTACTCCGAGCTGGACGGTGCGGGCCACCGCTACGGCGTCGCCTCCGACACCTGGCGCGGCCAGCTGATGTGCGTGGACCGGCTCGCCCAGCGCCTGGCCGAGCAGCTGCCGCCGCGCAGCGTGCTCTACGTCACCGCCGACCACGGCATGGTGGACGTGCCCTTCGACGAGGACCACCGCCTCGACTTCGACACCGACTGGGAGCTGCGCGCCGGGGTCGCCCTGCTGGGCGGCGAGGGCCGGGCGCGGCATGTGTACGCGGTGCAGGGCGCCGAGAACGACGTACTGGCCTGCTGGCGCGAGGTGCTCGGCGAGCAGTTCTGGGTGGCCTCCCGGGACGAGGCGGTCGCGGCGGGCTGGTTCGGGCCACGGGTCGACGACCGGGTCCTCGCCCGCCTCGGCGATGTGATCGCGGCCGCGCACGACGACGTGCTGATCATCGCTTCCGAGCGGGAGCCGAAGGAGTCCGCGCTCGTCGGCAACCACGGTTCGATGACGCCCGCCGAGCAGTTCGTCCCGCTGCTCGAAGTACGCTCCTGACCCTTCCCACCGCTGTGACCTCTCACCGAAAGGTGCTCAACTCCTCATGCCCGAGCTGGTGTTCTTCTCCGGAACGATGGACTGCGGGAAGTCGACGCTGGCTCTCCAGATCGAGCACAACCGCTCCGCGCGCGGCCTCGTCGGCATGATCTTCACCCGGAACGACCGCGCGGGCGAGGGCAAGCTGTCCTCGCGGCTCGGGCTGGTCACCGACGCGGTGGAGGTCGCGGACGACCAGGATCTGTACGCGTACATCGTCGACCACCTCTCGCAGGGCGGCCGGGTGGACTACGTGATCGCGGACGAGGCGCAGTTCCTCGCCCCCGAGCAGATCGACCAGCTCGCGCGCGTGGTGGACGATCTCGGTCTGGACGTCTACGCCTTCGGGATCACCACCGACTTCCGCTCCAAGCTCTTCCCCGGCTCGCAGCGGCTGGTGGAGCTGGCGGACCGCATCGAGGTGCTCCAGGTGGAGGCGCTGTGCTGGTGCGGCGCCCGCGCCACGCACAACGCCCGCACGGTCGGCGGAGAGATGGTCGTCGAGGGCGCCCAGGTGGTCGTGGGCGACGTCAACCAGTCCGCCGGCGAGGTCGGCTACGAGGTGCTGTGCCGCCGTCATCACCGGCGCCGGATGACCGCCGCGTCCTCCCACGCGGCGGCCCTCTCCCCGGACGTCCTGCCGGTCCAGCCGGCCTGATCGCGCAGCGGCTCAGCGCGGGTTCTGGAGCACCGAGAAGACCGCGCCCTCCGGGTCCGCGACCGTCGCGACCCGGCCGTGCGCGCTGTCGTGGGCCGGGCTGAGCACCCGGCCGCCCAGGCCGGCGACCTGTCGCAGCGCCGCGTCGGTGTCGGCGACCTCGAAGTACGTCTGCCAGTGCGGGCCCCGGTCCCGGGGCAGGGCATGCCCCACGCCGTGCAGACCGGCCACCGGACGGCCGCCGACGCGCAGCGTGACGTAGTCGAAGCCGGGGGAGACCATCGGCTCCTCCTCGTAACCGAACACCGTCTCGTAGAACTTGGCGACGCCCTCGGTCTCGAAGGTGAGCAGTTCGTTCCAGGCCGGTGTGCCGGGCACCCCGGTGATCGCCGTGCCCAGATGCGCGGAGCCCTGCCAGATCCCGAACACCGCCCCGGAGGGGTCGGCGGCGATGGCCATCCGCCCGGCGTCGGCCGCGTCCAGCGGGCCCACCGCGACCGTGCCCCCGCACAGCCGGACCGCGTCCGCCGTCCGGTCCACGTCGTCCGATGCGAAGTACGGCGTCCAGGCGATCGGCAGCCGGTGATCCGGCGGCAGCTGGCCCATGCCGGCCACCTCGTGCCCGTCGAGCAGCGCCCGCACATACGGGCCGAGCTGCTGCGGGCCCGGCCGGAACTCCCAGCCGAACAGCTCGCCGTAGAACTCCTCGGTGGCGGTCAGCCCGTGCGCCATCAGGCTCACCCAGCAGGGTGCGCCGGGCACGCACCACGCGTGCGGACCGGCCGACTCCCGTGCCTCGGTCATCGATCACTCTCTCCTCGGCCCCTCGTGGGGGCCGTGTCGCTTCCGCTCCCCGGAAGGGGTGTCCACGCGGCTCGCGTGTCCGCCCGTGCCGGTGCCCGCATCCTCTCCGGTGCCGCGGGCCGTACCGCGCCGCGACCCGGCGGTGTGTCCGGGAGAATGCCAGATCTGCCGTCTTTCGCCGCTCTCCTGGGGACGGCCGGCGGCTGCCTGTTCGGCTGTACAGCACGTGCTCGATCCCCTACGCCTCGTGATCGAGGTGTCGGCGGAGCAGAGTAGCCGGACCTGGACGCCGCGGCCACCCCTGGCGTATGGATGGACGCCATGACAGCCATCATCACCGCAACCGATCTGGCCCACGAGCTGACCGCGCAGACCCCGCCCGTGCTGCTGGACGTCCGCTGGCAGCTGAGTCTGGCGAAGGCGGCGGGCGCTCCCGCCTTCGACGGCCGGGCCGAGTACGCGGCCGGGCATCTGCCCGGCGCGGTCTACGTCGACCTGGACCGGGAGCTGGCCTCCGCACCCGGGGCCCGGGGCCGGCATCCGCTGCCGGACCTCGCGGAGTTCGGCGCGGCGATGCGCCGCGCGGGCGTGTCGAGGTCCCGTCCGGTCGTCGTGTACGACGGCGGACAGGGCTGGGCGGCCGCGCGCGCGTGGTGGCTGCTGCGCTGGACCGGTCACCCGGACGTGCGGGTCCTGGACGGCGGACTGCCGTCCTGGCAGGGCGAACTGGAGACCGGGGAACACACCGTGCCCGAGGGCGACTTCACCCCGGAGCCGGGCGCGGTGGGCCTGCTGGACGCGGACGGGGCCGCGGCGCTGGCCCGTACGGGCGTCCTGCTGGACGCGCGCGCGGGGGAGCGGTACCGGGGCGAGGTGGAGCCGATCGACCGGGTCGGCGGGCACATCCCGGGCGCGGTGTCGGCGCCGACCACGGAGAACGTGGGCCCCGACGGCCGCTTCCTGCCCGGCGCGGAGCTGCGCGACCGCTTCAAGGCCCTCGGTGTCTCGCCGGACACCGAGGTGGGCGTCTACTGCGGTTCGGGCGTCTCCGGCGCGCACGAGGTGCTGGCGCTCGCGGTGGCGGGCATCCCGGCGGCCCTGTACGTCGGTTCCTGGTCCGAGTGGTCCTCGGACCCGTCCCGGCCGGTGGCGGTGGGCGCGGACCCGCAGTAGGGCAGGGCGAAGCGGGGGCACGCGCGCGTGCCCCCGCTTCCGCGTTCGTCCGTACGGCTCTTCGCGCGTCCGTACGACGGGCTACTCCTGTTTCTTGCGGCGGGTGCCGAAGACGATCTCGTCCCAGCTCGGAACGGCGGCACGGCGCCCGGGGCGGACGCCGTCGGCCTCGGCCTGGCGGTCGGTGGCGCCGATGAGCCGGTCCCGGTGGCTGCCGACCGAGCGGGGCATGAGGACGTCCGCGTAGGCCGAGCCGGCCGAGGCGGCGGGCGCCGGGGGCTCCTCCTCCACCGGTTCGTCGGTGGGCTCCTCGGGGTCCTCCGCGGGGCGTTCCGGCACCACCAGGTCGCCCCGGAAGCTGGGCACGGCCTCCAGCAGGCTGGTCAGCGAGTCGCGTTCGCCCGTGCTCTCCTCGTCGGGCTCGGACGGCTGCGCGGACAGCGCGGGCCGCTCCCGGTCGCTCCGGTCGAGCGCCCGGTCCATCGACCGCTCGCGCGGCAGCCGGGCGATGCGCGGGACGAACGGGAAGCTGGGCTCCGGCACGGCGAGGTCGTCGGACTCGCCGATCAGCGAGCGCGCCTCGTCGTCCACGGCCTGGACGAGCCGCCGGGGCGGGTCGTACGTCCAGCTCGCCGAGTGCGGTTCGCCCGCGACCCGGTAGACGAGGAGCACCTCCCAGGTGCCGTCGTCGCGGCGCCAGGAGTCCCACTGCACGGTGTCCTTCTCGGCGCCGCGCAGCAGCAGCCGCTCCTGCACGGCCTCGCCGAGCGGCGGGCCGGAGTTCTCGCCGGGGCGGCGGACCGGGGTCTTGCGGGCGCGCTCGGCCATGAAGGCGCGCTCGGCCAGCACGGGTCCCTCGAAGCGCCGTACCCGGTCGACGGGGATGCCGGCCAGCTGGGCGACCTCCTCGGCGGTGGCACCCGCGCGTATCCGCGCCTGGATGTCACGGGGCCGGAGATGGCTCTCGACCTCGATCTCGATCTGGCCGAGGCGGGGCCGGTCGCCGCGCACGGCGGCGCGGAGCCGTTCGTCGATCGGAAGCGTGTATTCCGTAGAGTCGGCAGCCTTCAGCACCAGTCGTGTGCCGTCATTCGAGACGGCCACGACACGCAGTTCGGGCATGGGGACCTCCCGGGTGGTGCCTGCCGACGTCACGTGCGTCGCTGCTTCCGCTAGTCGAGTGTGGCCTGCCCGGGTGCAGCCTGCCACAACCTTGCCGAGTTGCCCGGCGTGTCGGGCGCGGGCCCTGAGTCGCCGTTATGGCACGGTTACCTGTTCGCAACGCTCAGTGACCAACTCCGTCACCGTGTGCAACTAGCCCCCTCCCGGCGGTCCTTGCGGGGCCGCGGACACCCTGGTGGGAGACCGGACCCAGGGCTCGCAACAGTACTCCATTCGGACCACGTGCGTGGATTGGCGCGCCGCCCAACTTCTGGCAAGGGTTGCAACTCGGCCCGGCGCAAGCGGTTTTGCGGATCATGAACGTGGCGAACTTCACGCAATCCCCGGAAACGGAACGAATGGCAGGCAAGTTCCGTCCGCTCCCGGGGAGTTCACCAGGGCACCGTCTACCGGCCCAGAACCCTCCGCAGGTAGTCGTTCTGGAACAGCCGGTCCGGGTCGAGGCGGTCCCGCAACGCCGTGAACTCCTCGAAACGCGGATACACCCGGGCGAAGTACTCCGCGTCCCGGGTGTGCAGCTTGCCCCAGTGCGGACGCCCCTCGTACGCGGTGAAGATGCGCTCCGCGGCGGTGAAGTACGCCTGGTACGGGGTGCCCCGGAACATGTGGACGGCGATGTAGGCGCTGTCCCGGCCGGATGCGGTGGACAGGGTGATGTCGTCGGCCGGCGCGGTGCGCACCTCGATCGGGAAGCCGACCCGCAGCCCCGAGCGGTCGACCATGGCCTTCAACTCGCGCAGGGCGTCCGCCAGGGCCGCGCGCGGGACGGCGTACTCCATCTCCACGAAGCGCACCCGGCGCGGTGAGGTGAAGACCTTGTACGGGATGTCCGTGTACGTCCGGGCGGACAGCGCCCTGCTGGAGATCTGTGCGATGGCCGGGACCGTGGCGGGGGCGGCGCGGCCGACCCACTGGGCCACCTGGAAGACGCCGTTGGAGAGGAACTCGTCCTCGAACCAGCCGGCCAGCCGGCCCACGGGCTGCTCGGGGCCCGCGCTGCGGTTGTTGCGCTTGGTGTTGGTGTTGGCGGTGTGCGGGAACCAGTAGAACTCGAAGTGCTCGTTCTCGGCCCAGAGTTGATCGAACTCGGCGAGCACC
Organism: Streptomyces sp. NPDC001606; assembly: GCF_053596835.1. Lineage (NCBI taxonomy): Bacteria > Bacillati > Actinomycetota > Actinomycetes > Kitasatosporales > Streptomycetaceae > Streptomyces > Streptomyces sp. NPDC001606. Next base: position 104,449 of record NZ_JBSFHC010000014.1, on the reverse strand, counting down.
CGGTCGAAGGGCATCGGTTCCTCGCGCGCGGTGAGCAGGAAGATCGGCTCCACGGCGAAGGTGATCGCGGTGACGATGCCGAGCGCGCCGAGGCCTGTCCGGGCGGCGGCGAAGACCTCGGGGTTCTCCTTCTCGGAGCAGGTGAGCACCGAGCCGTCCGCGGTGACGAGTTCCAGCCCCTTGATCTGGGCGGCGATGGAGCCGGACTCGCGGCCCGTGCCGTGCGTGCCGGTGCTGGTCGCCCCGGCGACGGTCTGCTCCATGATGTCGCCCATGTTGGTGAGCGACAGCCCCTCGCGCGCCAGGGCCGCATTGAGTCTCTTGAGCGGAGTACCCGCCTCGACCGTGACCGTCATGGACGCACGGTCGATGGTGCGTATTCCGGTCAACAGCTGAGGGCGGATCAACACTCCGTCCGTGGCCGCGATCGAGGTGAAGGAATGGCCGGTCCCCACGGCCTTCACCTTCAGGCCGTCCTCCCGGGCCCGGCGCACGGCCGCCGCCAGGTCCGCCACGGAGGCCGGAGCGACCTGCCGGGCGGGGCGGGCGGTGACATTGCCGCCCCAGTTACGCCAGGTGCCGATCTTCCCGTTCGCTGTGCTGCTCAACGGTGCCTCCCCGCCCCGCGGCCGGCCTGCGCAGCCGGCGGTACCCGAGAAAACCGACCGCGACCGCGGCGGCCCCGGAGACCACCGGAACCCCGTACCCCGCGCGTGCCCCGGCGGCGTCGATGACCGAGCCGGCCACGGAGGAGCCGAGCGCGACACCGACCGCGAGACCGGTGCTCACCCAGGTCATGCCCTCGGTGAGCCGGGCACGAGGTACGTGCTCTTCGATGAGGGACATCGTCGTGATCATCGTCGGCGCGATGGACAGCCCCGCAACGAACAGCGCCACGGCCAGAAGCGGCAGGTTTCCGACCAGTAGGAGGGGGATCATACTCACGGCCATCGCCGCCACGCCCAGCAGCCAGCGGCGTTCCGGTGCCCCGGCGAACCGTAGCAGCCCGAAGACCACCCCGGCCGCACAGGAGCCGGCCGCGTACAGCGCGAGCACCACGCTCGCGGCGCCCTTGTGGCCGCGGTCGTCGGCGAAGGCGACGGTGACGACGTCCACGGACCCGAAGATCGCGCCGGTCGCCACGAAGGTCGCCACCAGCACCTGGAGCCCGGCCGAGCGCAGGGCCGTACCGCCGCCGAGATGCTCGCGCGGGTGCGGCTCGGGCTCGGTGCCGCGCTGGGCGGTCAGCCAGAAGACGCCGACGGCCAGGAAGCAGGCGGCCAGCAGCGGGCCGGCCTCCGGGAACCAGGCCGTGGACAGCCCGATGGAGATGATCGGGCCGAAGATGAAGCAGACCTCGTCGACGACCGACTCCAGCGAGTACGCGGTGTGCAGCTGGGGCGTGCCCCGGTACAGCGCCGCCCAGCGGGCCCGGATCATCGCGCCCAGGCTCGGCACCGAGCCGATCCCCGCCGCGCAGACGAACAGCACCCAGTCCGGCCATCGCAGATGGGCGGCGAGCAGCAGCCCGGCCGCCGCCGTGAGGGCCACCAGGGTCGCCGGGCGCAGCACCCGGCGCTGACCGTGCCGGTCGACCAGCCGGGAGATCTGCGGGCCGATCGCCGCGGCGGACAGCGCGATGGTGGCCGACAGCGCGCCCGCGAGGCCGTACCGCCCGGTGAGCTGGGAGACCATCGTGACCACGCCGATGCCGGTCATCGACAGCGGCATCCGGCCGAGGAACCCGGCGGCGGAGAAGGCCTTGGTGCCGGGGGCGGCGAACAGGGCGCGGTAAGGGCTGGGCACGTGGTCTCCGAAGCGGCTCGGTAAGGCGCGAATGCGGCGGATACAGCTTACGAGTTAGGTAAACCTAAGTGCACCCTCGAAAGTCAGGGGAAAAAGCGTCATAAACCCGCTGTAGTCCGACTCTTCATCCGGCTGTTTCCCGGCTGTCGGCACCGGGTGGCAGGATCGACACATGCCAGACGCGCTCGATGTCACGCCCTACGACGCCCTGCTCCTGCTCTCCTTCGGCGGCCCCGAAGGCCCGGACGACGTCGTCCCCTTCCTGGAGAACGTCACGCGCGGGCGTGGCATCCCGAAGGAACGCCTGAAGGAAGTCGGGCAGCACTACTTCCTGTTCGGCGGAGTCAGCCCGATCAACGCACAGAACCGCGCTCTGCTGGACGCCCTGCGCAAGGACTTCGCCGAGCACGGCCTGGACCTTCCCGTCTACTGGGGCAACCGCAACTGGGCGCCGTACCTGACGGACACCCTGCGCGAGATGGTCGCCGACGGCCGCCGCCGCATCCTGGTGCTCGCCACCAGCGCCTACGCCTCCTACTCGGGCTGCCGGCAGTACCGCGAGAACCTCGCGGACGCGCTGGCCGCCCTGAAGGCCGAGGGGCTGGAGCTGCCGAAGATCGACAAGCTGCGGCACTACTTCAACCACCCCGGCTTCGTCGAGCCCATGATCGACGGCGTGCTGCGCTCCCTGGAGGACCTCCCCGCGGACGTCCGCGCCGGCGCCCACATCGCCTTCACCACCCACTCCATCCCGACCTCCGCGGCCGACACCTCCGGCCCGGTCGAGGCGCACGGCGAGGGCGGCGCCTACGTCGAGCAGCACCTGGAGGTGGCCCAGCTGATCGCCGACGCGGTCCGCGAGCGCACCGGCGTCGACCACCCCTGGCGGCTCGTCTACCAGTCCCGCTCCGGCGCCCCGCACATCCCGTGGCTGGAGCCCGACATCTGCGACCACCTCGAGGAGCAGCACGCCGCGGGCGTCCCGGCGGTCGTCATGGCCCCCATCGGCTTCGTCTCCGACCACATGGAGGTCCTCTACGACCTCGACACCGAGGCCACGGCCAAGGCCGAGGAGCTGGGCCTGCCGGTGCGCCGCTCGGCCACCGTGGGCGCCGACCCCCGGTTCGCCGCCGCCGTCCGCGAGCTGATCGCGGAGCGCGCCGCCGTGGAGCGCGGCCAGGACGTCACCCCCTGCGCCCTGGGCGCGCTGGGTGCGAGCCATCACCTGTGCCCGGTCGGCTGCTGCCCGGCCCGCGCCCCGCGCCCGGCCGCCGCCGGTGCCGACAGCCCCTACGCGTGAGGAGACCCGTGACCGACGCCCTGCACCGGGAACTGCTGGAACTGGCCCAGGAGGCCGCCCGCCGCGCCGGCGAGCTGCTGCGCGACGGCCGCCCGGCCGGCCTGGAGGTCGCCAGGACCAAGTCCAGCCCGATCGATGTCGTCACCGAGATGGACATCGCGGCGGAGAAGCTGATCACCGATCTGATCTCCGGGCGCCGCCCCGACGACGGCTTCCTCGGCGAGGAGGGCGCCTCCGCCCCGGGCACGAGTGGTGTCCGCTGGGTGATCGACCCGCTCGACGGCACCGTGAACTACCTCTACGGCCTGCCCACCTGGGCGGTGTCCGTCGCCGCCGAGGTGGACGGCGAGACCGTCGCCGGGGTCGTGGCGGCCCCGATGCGCGGTGAGACGTACCAGGCGGTGCGCGGCGGCGGTGCGTGGGCCACGGGCGCCTGGGAGGGCGAGCGGACCCTCGCCTGCCGTCCCGCGCCCCCGCTGGACCAGGCGCTGGTCTCCACCGGCTTCGGCTACGTCACCGAGGTCCGCGCCCACCAGGCCGAGGTGGCCGCCCGGCTGATCCCGCTGGTGCGGGACATCCGGCGCGGCGGCTCGGCGGCGATCGACCTGTGCGATGTGGCCTGCGGCCGGCTGGACGCGTACTACGAGCGGGGCCTCAACGCGTGGGACTACGCGGCGGGGGACCTGATCGCGCGGGAGGCCGGCGCGCAGACCGGTGGACGGCCCGGAGAGCGGCTTTCACGCGAGCTGACCGTCGCCGGGTCGCCGGGTGTCTTCGAGCCCCTCCAGCGGCTGCTGGAGGACTTCGGCGCCTGGCACGACTGAGCACGCCAAGGGCCCGACCGGGCCCGGCCGAGCATGCGAAGGGTCCGGCTGAGCGCGTCTGAGCATGCGAAGGGCCCCCGGCGCTGGATTCGCCGGGGGCCCTTCATGCGCTGCCGGGCCGATCAGACGCGTGACGCGCCGACCTCCACACCGTGTTCGGCGGCGAGGCGGCGCAGGTCGTCGAGCTCAGCCTGCTCCACCTCGGCGAGGAAGTCGTCGCCCTCGTCACGAGCCCGCGACAGGTCGGACTCGGTCGCCTTTATGCGCTGCAGAAGTCCTGCGGTGAAAGCGTCCATGCTGCGCCCCCTCGTCCTGGGTCGTGGGTCGGTGGCACGGGGGTGTGCCGTATGGGAAGCGGCGATCACGTCTGACGAGGGTGCCCAGCGCTGCCCTGCTGGGCGGCGACGGTGCCGGACACCCGCGCCCACGCTGCGAAGCGGATCAAGGTACCGCATGGTGTTACGGCACATGCAGAGCGTGATCGCGGGGTGTAAAGCCGTCCTCCCCCCGCTTCACTCCCCGGAAACCTCAACCGGCGGAGAAAGTCCGGGATTCCCGCCCCGGAACGCCGATCCTGCGGTCCACCCACCGCCTTACAGCCGACTTACGGCCGAAAAGGGCAGGATGGAGGTCACATCCCACGAACACCCCTGCCCGCACCCGCCCACGGCGTGCTACGCGGGTGGACATCAGGAAGGAAAGCGACGTGCGCGTACTCGTCGTCGAGGACGAGCAGCTGCTCGCCGATGCGGTGGCCACCGGACTGCGCCGGGAGGCCATGGCCGTCGACGTCGTGTACGACGGTGCGGCCGCCCTGGAGCGCATCGGCGTCAACGACTACGACGTGGTCGTCCTCGACCGCGACCTCCCGCTCGTGCACGGCGACGACGTCTGCCGCAAGATCGTCGAACTGGGCATGCCCACGCGCGTGCTCATGCTCACCGCCTCCGGCGACGTCAGCGACCGCGTCGAGGGCCTGGAGATCGGCGCCGACGACTACCTGCCCAAGCCGTTCGCGTTCAGCGAGCTGATCGCGCGCGTGCGCGCCCTCGGCCGCCGGACCAGCGTGCCCCTGCCGCCGGTCCTGGAGCGCGCCGGCATCAAGCTCGACCCCAACCGCCGCGAGGTCTTCCGCGACGGCAAGGAGGTCCAGCTGGCGCCCAAGGAGTTCGCGGTCCTGGAGGTGCTGATGCGCAGCGAGGGCGCCGTGGTGTCGGCCGAGCAGCTGCTGGAGAAGGCCTGGGACGAGAACACCGACCCGTTCACCAACGTGGTGCGCGTCACGGTCATGACCCTGCGCCGCAAGCTGGGCGAGCCGCCCGTCATCGTCACCGTGCCCGGCTCCGGCTACCGGATCTGATCCGCCGTGGCCACGACACCCGCGCCGCCGCAGGCGCCACCGAAGCCCACCTGGGACCCCAGGCGGCCGCAGCCGCCCTTCCCCTGGCTGCGCCCCACCATCCGCATACGGCTCACGCTGCTGTACGGCGGCATGTTCCTGATCGCCGGCATCCTGCTGCTGTCGATCATCTATCTGCTGGCCGCGCAGGCGATCAGCACCGGCAACCAGCCACTGTTCAAGATCGTCAGCTTCCAGGAGCTGAAGGTCTCCAGCGACAGCTGCCCCGCGATCAACACCACGAGCCTCCCGCTGTCGGACTTCAACGACGCGATCGCCCACTGCGTGGACCAGCAGCGCCAGGCCGCCCTGGACAACCTGCTCAGCCGCTCGCTGCTGGCCCTGCTGGGCCTCGCGGTGATCGCCTTCGCGTTCGGCTACGCGATGGCCGGCCGGGTGCTGTCCCCGCTCGGCCGGATCACCCGCACCGCCCGCCAGGTGGCCGGCTCCGACCTGTCCCGCCGGATCGAGCTGGACGGCCCGGACGACGAGCTGAAGGAGCTGGCGGACACCTTCGACGACATGCTGGAGCGCCTCCAGCGGGCATTCACGGCCCAGCAACGCTTCGTCGGCAACGCCTCCCACGAGCTGCGCACCCCACTGGCGATCAACCGCACGCTGCTGGAGGTGCACCTCTCGGACCCGAACGCGCCGGTGGAGCTCCAGCAGCTCGGCAAGACGCTGCTGGCCACCAACGAGCGCAGCGAACAGCTGGTCGAGGGGTTGCTGCTGCTCGCCCGCAGCGACAACCAGATCGTCGAGCGGGGGCCGGTCGACCTGGCCGAGGTCGCCTCGCAGGCCATCGACCAGGTGCACGCCGAGGCCGAGGCCAAGGGCGTCAGCGTGCGCGGCGAGCGCAAGGCCGCCGTGGTCCAGGGCAACGGCGTCCTGCTGGAGCGGATCGCCCTGAACCTGGTGCAGAACGCCGTGCGGTACAACGTGCCGGAGGACGGATGGGTCGAGGTGAGCACCGAGGTGCGGCACGGGCAGGCGGTGCTGACGGTGTCGAACACCGGCCCGGTGGTGCCGGCGTACGAGATCGACAACCTCTTCGAGCCCTTCAGGCGGCTCCGTACGGAGCGTACGGGCAGCGACAAGGGTGTCGGCCTCGGCCTGTCCATCGTCCGCTCCGTGGCCCGCGCGCACGGCGGCCACATCGTGGCGCAGCCACGGGAGGGCGGCGGCCTGGTGATGCGCGTCACCCTGCCGTTGTGATCTACGACCGACACACGCGAAGGATGTTCGCTTCACGCGGAATTTTCCGGGGGCCGAATGGGCTTCACTTTGTGTGATCGATCACATAGGCGGATTTCCAGCCATGTACGGTCCGTGATCATGACACAAGCCGGAAAGCCGGGAAAGTCCTGGTTTTCAGGGCTCTTGATCACGGGAAGTACACGGTGAGGCGCCTTTGAGGTGCGGCATTCGAACCGTGTACGGTCCACAGCGCCATCCAAGCCGATCACTCTTGAGGGGTCGGGTTGGGTGTCGATTGAGTAACAGCCCTTGATGTGAGGCAAAATCTCCGCCTCAGGTCGGGCACAAGTCCGGCCTCTCACGCGTTACGTGCGCTGGAGACACCGCAGACACCCAGAGGGGGAGAGCGATATGGCAACCGATTACGACACTCCACGCAAGACCGACGACGACGTCGACTCGGACAGCCTTGAAGAGCTGAAGGCCCGGCGGAACGACAAGTCCACCTCGTCGGTGGACGTCGACGAGTTCGAGGCCGCCGAAGGCCTCGAGCTGCCCGGCGCCGATCTTTCGAACGAGGAGCTGGCAGTCCGTGTGCTGCCGAAGCAGCAGGACGAGTTCACCTGCATGAGCTGCTTCCTGGTACACCACCGCAGCCAGCTCGCCCGCGAGAAGAACGGCCAGCCGATCTGCCGCGACTGCGACTGAGGACGGGTCGGCCATGACTGGCTCGACCCCTCATCGGAAGCGCCGCTTCCCCCGGCGGGGAGCGGACCAACGGCGGGTGCACGGCCCGCACGGTACGCGTGACGACGAGCGGGGCTCATTCGGTACGGGAGCCTCGCTCGGACCGGCGGCCGACCGGGACCAGCCGCCGGAGCCGGAACAGCAGACCGCGCCCGCCGTCCAGCGACGGGTGGCGGTCCTGCGTGGCAAAGCCCTGACGATGGCCCGGGAAGGGGCCCTCAGGGGCCGCAGGCGCGCCCTCGTGGGGATCGCCCATGTCGCCGACCGGATCATCGACATCGCCCCGCGTGTGCCCGTACGCGACCTCGCGACCCTGCGCCGGCAGTTCCCGGGCCTCGGGCCCGAAGAGCTGGCCGACAAGCTGGTGGCGGGCGCGGCGGCCGGGACCTCCACGATCGGCGCGGGAATCGGCGCGGCGGCGATGCTGCCGGTACCGCCGGCCATGCCGACCGAGCTGGCGGCCGAGATCACCGGGGTCGCGGCGATCGAGCTGAAGCTCATCGCCGAACTGCACGAGGTCTACGGCCTGCGTCCGCCCGGGAACCTCAAGGCCCGCAGCGCCGCGTATCTGTCCTCCTGGTCGGGGGAGCGCGGCATCGAGGTGCTGAAGCCCTCGACGTACGACGCCGCCCTCGGCGGCCGGATGAAACGCGAACTGCGCCAGCAGATCATGAAGCGCGCCCTGCGCGATCTGCCCAACCTGGCGCCGTTCCTGGTGGGAGCCGCGGTCGGCGCGGTCATGAACCGCCGGGACACCCGAAGACTCGCCGCGCGCATCCGCGCCGACCTGCGCAGACACCAGGTGCCGTGGGACCGGCTGCGGGAGCTGCCGGCGCTGGAGAAACCCGAGAACCCGCTCGAGCTGCGCGACCTGCCCGGCGAGCTCTGAACGCTCCCGAGGCCCCGGCGGGCGCTGGACGGGTGCTAGGCGTGCGCCTTCTTCGCGGTCTCGATCGCCGCCGCCAGCCGCTCCGGCTCACGCGTCGACAGGTACAGGTACGGCGTCGGGTCCTGCGGGTCCGTGACCTCCACGCGCAGGGCCGTCGGAATGTAGGCGCGCAGCAGCAGGAAGGCGCGGGTGTCGGCCTTGTACGTGCGCCAGGCCCGGGCCTCCTCCGCGTCCATGACGTGCGACTCGCCCAGCGCCGACACCGGGATCTTCGCCTCGCCCGCGATCAGCGCGTCACCCACCACCCGGATCCGCATCGAGCCGTACGAGCTGGCGACCACCGCCGCCACGGCCGTACCGCCGACCAGACCGCCGAGCATCGGCAGGGTGCCGAAGGGGAGCAGGATCAGGGCGAACGAGACACCCACGAGAAAGCTGATCAGCCACCACGAGCGGGGGGCGGTGAGGCGTTCTTCGTAAGGGGTGGCGGAGAGCTGCATGAAGCCAAGCTTGGCACGGCATCCGGACCGGGCCGATGCGCGGGTAAGGTCTGCGGCTGTGAGTGGTAGTTCCGCAAGCCTTCAGCCTCCCGCCGACGCCGTGACACCGGTACGGCACCCCGACGCGCCCGCGCCCGGGGAACTCCTCGGCGCCCACTACGAACACTGTTTCGGATGCGGCCCCGGACAGTCGCACGGCCTGCACCTCGAGGCGCGGGCCGGCGAGGGCGTCTCGCTGACCGCCGAGTTCACCGTCCAGCCCGCCCACCAGGGCGCCCCGGGCCTCGCGCACGGCGGGGTGCTGGCCACCGCCCTCGACGAGACCCTCGGCTCGCTGAACTGGCTGCTGCGCACCATCGCCGTGACGGGACGGCTGGAGACGGACTTCGTCCGGCCCGTGCCCGTCGGCACCACGCTCCACCTGGAGGCCGAGGTCACCGCCGTCGCCGGGCGGAAGATCTACTCCACCGCGACCGGCCGCATCGGCGGCCCCGACGGACCGGTCGCCGTCCGCGCCGACGCCCTCTTCATCGAGGTCAAGGTCGACCACTTCATCGACCACGGCCGCACGGAGGAGATCCAGGCCGCCATGAACGACCCGGACCAGATCCGGCGCGCCCGAGCCTTCGAGGTGAACCCGTGAGCCGTGACCCCCTGGACGTGCTGATCCGGCGCGTCGATCCGGACGTACCGCTTCCGGCCTATGAGCACCCGGGGGACGCCGGAGCGGATCTGCGCACCACCGAGGCGTGCGAGCTGGCGCCCGGCGAGCGGGCCGTGCTGCCCACCGGTGTGTCGATCGCGCTCCCCGAGGGGTACGCGGCCTTCGTGCACCCCCGTTCCGGCCTGGCAGCCCGCTGCGGTGTCGCCCTCGTGAATGCCCCGGGGACGGTTGATGCCGGGTACCGTGGGGAGATCAAGGTGATCGTGGTGAATCTCGACCCGCGCGAGTCCGTGCGGTTCGAGCGCTTCGACCGGATTGCCCAACTGGTCGTCCAGCAGGTCGAGAGGGTCCGCTTCCAGGAGGTCGCGGAGCTTCCCGGCTCGGCGCGGGCCGAAGGGGGCTTCGGGTCCACCGGCGGCCACGCCGCGGTGGGCGGCGAGAGCGGCACAAGCGGTCAGGCCGCCATGGGCGGCCCGACGGGTGGGAATCGATACGCTTCGGTCGTATCCGACCGGGAAGGACAGTGACGTGTTCGGACGTCGCAAGAAGAAGGGTGCCGCCGAGGACGCGGCCGGCGAGGCCGAGCAGGTCGTCGACAACGTCGACACCGAGGCGGACGAAGAGGAGGCCGGGCGCGAGCGCGTCCGGCTGGAACCCGGGCCCCGGCCCGACGGCCCCTGGGACAGCGAGGAGGTGCGCGACCCGGCCGAGGGCCGCGTGGACCTCGGCGGTCTGTTCGTACCCGGCGTCGACGGCATGGAGCTGCGGGTCGAGGTCGCCGGTGACGCGATCGTCGCCGCGACCGTCGTCCTGAGGGACAGCGCGATCCAGCTCCAGGCCTTCGCCGCGCCCAAGCGGGAGGGCATCTGGGGCGAGGTCCGCGAGGAGATCGCGTCCGGCATCACCCAGCAGGGTGGCATCGTCGACGAGGTCGAGGGCCCGCTGGGCTGGGAGCTGCGGGCACAGGTGCCGGTGCAGCTGCCGGACGGCACGGGCGGCTTCCAGGTCGTGCGGTTCGTCGGCGTGGACGGTCCGCGGTGGTTCCTGCGCGGTGTGATCTCCGGGCAGGGTGCCGTGCAGCCGCAGGCCGCCGGGCTGCTGGAGCAGATCTTCCGGGACACCGTCGTGGTCCGCGGCGAGGGGCCGATGGCGCCTCGCGACCCGATCGTCCTCAAGCTGCCGAACGACGCGCAGATGGTCCCCGAGGGGGTCCAGCAGGAGGAGTCCTCGCGCTTCTCGGGCGGCATGGGGCAGTTGCAGCGGGGCCCCGAGATCACGGAAGTCCGTTAGCGGACGGGTTCACGGGCCGTGCCCTCGTCGGGCGCGGCCCGTTCGTGCGACACGGCCCCCCAGCCGCGGGGCCCGCGGCCGTCAGGGTTGCGTCAAAGTGTGCCCTTCGGCAGGCGCTCGTCCCTTGTGTCCGCATCGTTGGCCGTAAGGTCGACGCTGCGTGGGCAAGAGTGACGGGAAGACAATAAGAGCATGGCGCGCGGCAAGCTTCGGATCTATCTCGGTGCCGCACCGGGCGTGGGCAAGACGTACGCCATGGTGTCCGAGGCGCATCGGAGGGTGGAGCGGGGGACCGACTGCGTCGTCGCCTTCGTCGAGCACCACGGCCGGGCGCGCACCGAGGCGCTGCTGCACGGCCTGGAGCAGGTGCCGCGCAGGGAGATCGAGTACCGGGGCGGCGTCTTCACCGAGATGGACGTCGACGCCGTACTGCGCCGCGCCCCCGCGGTCGCGCTCGTGGACGAGCTGGCCCACACCAACGTCCCCGGCTCCCGGAACGCCAAGCGCTGGCAGGACGTCGAGGAGCTGCTGGCGGCCGGGATCGATGTGGTCTCGACGGTCAACATCCAGCACCTGGAGTCACTCGGTGATGTGGTGGAGTCCATCACCGGGGTGCGGCAGCAGGAGACGGTGCCGGACGAGGTCGTGCGCCGGGCCGACCAGATCGAACTGGTCGACATGTCCCCGCAGGCGCTGCGCCGCCGGATGGCGCACGGCAACATCTACCAGCCGGACAAGGTCGACGCGGCCCTGTCCAACTACTTCCGGCCGGGCAATCTCACCGCGCTGCGCGAGCTGGCGCTGCTGTGGGTGGCCGACCGGGTCGACGAGTACCTGAACCAGTACCGCAGCGAGCACCGGGTCTCCACGATCTGGGGGTCGCGCGAGCGGATCGTCGTGGGGCTCACCGGCGGGCCGGAGGGCCGTACGCTCATCCGGCGTGCCGCGCGGCTGGCCGAGAAGGGCGCCGGCGGCGAGGTGCTGGCGCTGTACATCTCGCGCAGCGACGGGCTGACCTCGGCCTCCCCGAAGGAGCTGGCCGTCCAGCGGACCCTGGTGGAGGACCTGGGCGGTACGTTCCACCAGGTGGTCGGCGACGACATCCCGGCCGCGCTGCTGGACTTCGCCCGGGGCGTCAACGCCACCCAGATAGTGCTCGGCTCCTCGCGCCGCAAGAGCTGGCAGTACGTCTTCGGGCCGGGCGTGGGCGCCACGGTCGCCCGGGACTCCGGGCCCGACCTCGACGTGCACATCGTCACCCACGAAGAGGTCGCCAAGGGCCGCGGACTGCCCGTCGCCCGGGGCGCCCGGCTCGGGCGGGCCCGGATCATCGCGGGCTGGCTGACGGCGCTGGCCGGCCCGGCGGTGCTCGCGCTGCTGCTGAGCGCGACCGACCTCGGCCTCGCCAACGACATGCTGCTGTTCCTGGCCGTGACGGTCGCCGCCGCCCTCATCGGCGGCCTGCTGCCCGCCCTGGCCTCGGTGGCCTTCGGCTCCCTGCTGCTGAACTACTTCTACACCCCGCCGCTGCACCGGTGGACCATCGCCGACCCCAAGAACATCGTCGCCATCGCGATCTTCTTCGGCGTCGCCGTCTCGGTGGCCTCGGTGGTGGACCTGGCGGCCCGGCGCACCCACCAGGCCGCCCGGCTGCGCGCCGAGTCGGAGATCCTCTCCTTCCTCGCCGGCAACGTGCTGCGCGGCGAGACCAGCCTGGAGGAGCTGCTGGAGCGGGTCCGGGAGACCTTCGGCATGGAGTCGGCGGCCCTGCTGGAACGCGCGGGCGACCTGGAGCCCTGGACCTGCGCCGCGCGGGCCGGCTTCGGGCCGCAGCTGGAGCGGCCCGAGCAGGCCGACGTCGACGTGCCCGTCGGCGACCACCTGGCCCTCGCGCTCACCGGCCGGGTGCTGCCCGCAGAGGACCGCCGGGTGCTCGCCGCCTTCGCCGCGCAGGCCGCCGTCACGCTGGACCGCAGGCGGCTGAAGGAGGAGGCCGACCAGGCCCGCGCCCTCGCCGAGGGCAACCGCATCCGCACCGCCCTGCTGGCCGCCGTCAGCCACGACCTGCGCACGCCCCTGGCCGGGATCAAGGCGGCCGTGTCGAGTCTGCGCTCGGCCGACGTGGAGTGGTCCGAGGAGGACCGGGCCGAGCTGCTGGAGGGCATCGAGGAGGGCGCCGACCGCCTCGACCACCTCGTCGGCAACCTGCTCGACATGTCCCGGCTCCAGACCGGCACGGTCAACCCGCTGATCCGCGAGACCGACGTCGACGAGGTCGTGCCGATGGCGCTCGGCGGGGTGCCCGACGACAGCGTCGAACTGGACGTGCCCGAAACCCTGCCCATGATCGAGGCCGACCCCGGACTGCTGGAGCGGTCGGTGGCCAACCTGGTCGAGAACGCCGTCAAGTACAGCCCGCCCGGACGGCCCGTACTGGTCTCGGCGAGCGCCATGGCCGACCGGGTCGAGGTGCGCGTGGTGGACCGCGGGCCCGGCGTCCCCGACGAGGCCAAGGACCGCATCTTCGCGCCCTTCCAGCGGTACGGCGACGCCCCGCGCGGCGCCGGCGTCGGGCTCGGTCTCGCGGTCGCCCGGGGCTTCGCCGAGGCCATGGGCGGCACTCTCGAGGCCGAGGACACGCCGGGCGGCGGGCTCACCATGGTGCTCACCCTGCGCGCGGCAGGAGCGGCTCCGGACCCCCTCCACACAGCGGAGGACACCGCAGAACCAGAAAGGCAGACCCTATGACGACCCGGGTGCTCGTGGTCGACGACGAGCCGCAGATCGTGCGCGCCCTCGTGATCAACCTCAAGGCGCGCAAGTACGAGGTCGACGCCGCGCCCGACGGCCGTACCGCCCTGGAACTGGCCGCCTCCCGCCACCCCGACGTGATCGTGCTCGACCTCGGCCTGCCCGACATGGACGGCGTCGAGGTGATCAGGGGGCTGCGCGGCTGGACCCGGGTACCGATCCTCGTGCTGTCCGCCCGGCACTCCTCCGACGAGAAGGTCGAGGCGCTGGACGCGGGCGCCGACGACTATGTCACCAAGCCCTTCGGCATGGACGAGCTGCTGGCCCGGCTGCGGGCCGCGGTGCGCCGGGCCGAGCCGGTCGGGGCGGGCGAGGACGAGCTGACGACCGTGGAGACCGAGGGGTTCACCGTCGACCTCGCCGCCAAGAAGGTCAACCGGGACGGCAAGGACGTCCGGCTCACCCCGACCGAGTGGCACCTGCTGGAGGTGCTGGTCCGCAACACCGGCCGCCTGGTCGGCCAGAAGCAGCTGCTCCAGGAGGTGTGGGGGCCGTCGTACGGGACGGAGACCAACTACCTGCGCGTGTACATGGCGCAGCTGCGCCGCAAGCTGGAGGCGGACCCCTCCCACCCGAAGCACTTCATCACCGAGCCGGGGATGGGATACCGGTTCGAGAGATGAGCCCGGTGGTGAAGTGAGCTCGGCTACGGCGGTGTCGGCGGGCCCCGGTACGCTTCAGGTATGGGTGCTGTTCCTCGTTCCGCAAAGCCGGCCGGCCGGATCCGGCGCATGCTCGACCGGCTTTCCTCGTCGCAGGAGGACCTGGAGTCCGAGGAGCTGCGTGAGGACGCCGAGACGGCGGGCTGTACGAAGATCGGCGACTGCCAGGACCGGCAGATCGTCACCGTAACTGGTACCTTGCGCACGGTCACCCTGCGTCCCCGCGCCGGAGTCCCGGCCCTGGAGGCCGAGTTGTTCGACGGCTCCGCGGCGCTGGACGTGGTGTGGCTCGGCAGGCGCTCCATCGTGGGTATCGAACCGGGGCGCCGGCTGATCGCATCGGGCCGGATCTCCATGAGCCGGGGCCGCCGGGTGCTGTTCAACCCGAAGTACGAACTGCGACCCCTCGGACGGGAGTAGCCGGTGACGTCCCTCGACAAGCCGACCCAGGACACCGACCAGACCCCGCCGGACGACGCCCGCGCGGTCACCGAAGCGGCGCTCTTCGAGGCGTTCGGCGGTGTCCGGGGCATGGTCGAGACCGTCGTCCCGGGGCTGCTCTTCGTCGCCATCTACACGGTCAACAAGGACCTGCACATCTCGGCGATCGCCGCGCTCGCGGTGTCCCTGGTGCTGGTCGTGGTCCGGCTGGTGATGAAGGACACCGTCAAGCACGCCTTCAGCGGGGTGTTCGGCGTGGTCTTCGGCGTGGTGTTCGCGATGTTCACCGGCAACGCCAAGGACTTCTATCTGCCCGGCATGCTCTACACGCTGGGGCTGGCGGTCGCGTACATCGTCACGACCCTCGCCGGGGTGCCGCTGATCGGTCTCATCCTGGGCCCGGTCTTCAAGGAGAACCTCTCCTGGCGGACCCGGAACCCGGGCCGCAAGAAGGCCTATGCGAAGGCCAGCTGGGCCTGGGGTCTGATCCTGCTCGCCAAGTGCGCGATCCTCTTCCCGCTGTACTGGTGGTCCGACACCACCAAGCTGGGCTGGGTCCTGGTCGCCCTGAAGATCCCGCCGTTTCTGCTGGCCGTCTGGCTGACCTGGGTCTTCCTGGCGAAGGCGCCCGCGCCGATCGACGTGTTCGCGGAGCTGGAGGCGGAGGAGAAAGCCGCGGAAGAGGCCCGCCGCCAGGGCTGACCGCCTGCCGGGGACGCCCTCCGGGGACCCCGGCTCCGTGGACGTCCCGGATCGGTTGCCCTCAGGCCCCCGTCACCCCACCCCGGCCGTCCGTCTCCGGACCGACCAGGTCGGGAGACGGACGGCGGGCGGTGGCTGTGTCAGCTTTCCTCGCGCCGTACCGACAGCAGCTGCTCCAGCTGCTCCTCGCGGGCCTGGGCGGCCACGAAGAGCAGTTCGTCGCCCGGTTCCAGGGAGTCGTCCTTGGACGGGGTGAGCACCCGGGTGCCGCGGATGATGGTGACCAGGGAGGTGTCCTCCGGCCACTGGACGGCGCCGACCTGGGTGCCGGCCAGCGCCGACTCCTCGGGCAGGGTCAGCTCGACCAGGTTGGCGTCGCCGTGGCTGAAGCGGAGCAGACGGACCAGGTCACCGACCGAGACCGCTTCCTCGACCAGGGCGGACATCAGGCGCGGGGTGGAGACGGCGACGTCCACGCCCCAGGACTCGTTGAACAGCCACTCGTTCTTGGGGTTGTTCACGCGGGCCACGACGCGCGGAACGCCGTACTCGGTCTTGGCGAGCAGCGAGACGACCAGGTTGACCTTGTCGTCGCCGGTCGCGGCGATGACGACGTTGCAGCGCTGGAGCGCCGCCTCGTCCAGGGAGGTGATCTCACAGGCGTCGGCCAGCAGCCACTCCGCCTGCGGCACCCGCTCCACCGAGATGGCGGTCGGGGCCTTGTCGATCAGCAGGACCTCGTGGCCGTTCTCCAGCAGTTCGCCCGCGATCGAGCGGCCGACGGCACCGGCTCCGGCAATGGCGACCCTCATCAGTGACCGCTCTCCTCTTCCGGGCCCTGGGCGAACGCCGCCTCGACCTTCTCGACGTCGTCCGACCGCATCATCACATGCACGAGGTCGCCCTCCTGCAACACCGTCTGCGAGGTCGGCAGGACCGCTTCGCCGAGGCGGGTCAGGAACGCCACGCGGACGCCCGTCTCCTCCTGCAACTTGCTGATCTTGTGGCCCACCCACTTCGCGGAGGCATGCACCTCGGCGAGCTGCACCCCGCCGGTGGGGTCGCGCCACAGCGGTTCGGCCCCGGAGGGCAGCAGCCGGCGCAGCATCTGGTCGGCGGTCCAACGGACCGTGGCCACCGTGGGGATGCCCAGCCGCTGGTAGACCTCCGCGCGTCGCGGGTCGTAGATGCGGGCGGCCACGTTCTCCACACCGAACATCTCGCGGGCCACGCGCGCGGAGATGATGTTGGAGTTGTCACCGCTGGAGACGGCCGCGAAGGCGTCGGCCTCCTCGATGCCCGCCTCGCGAAGGGTGTCCTGGTCGAAGCCGACACCCGTGACACGGCGGCCCCCGAAGCCCGGGCCCAGACGGCGGAAGGCGGTCGGGTCCTGGTCGATCACGGCGACCGTATGGCCCTGTTGCTCCAGGGTCTGGGCGAGAGCGGAACCCACTCTCCCGCAGCCCATGATGACGATGTGCACGACCGTCCTTCCGGTGTCAAGAGATTCTCGAAGGATTATTGACTTGGCCTTAACAGGTTCTCAGACCGCGGCCCAAGCTACACACGCACCGTCCCGGAGGGGCACCCCCTATCGCGGTCCGGGTGCCGGAGGAGGGCGGCGGCGCGTGATGCTGCGCACGCTGCACAGGGTGAGGATTCCGAGGCCGACGAGGCCGAGAGTGGCTCCGATCAGCTCTGCGGGCGCGGGCATGGCACCTCCGAGGTGCGAAGATGTGCGGGGTTTGACATCTAGGCACGACGGGCACGATCACCACGGAATCCGCAGGTCCGCGCGCCCCCGATTTCACTCGTGAGGCAGATTCCCCCCACCGGGTGGGCGGGTGCCAGTTCGAAGGCTTACGATCCTCTCTCGTGTCCAAACTGACCGACGTGCCCAAACGGATCCTGATCGGGCGCGCACTGCGCAGTGACCGGCTGGGAGAAACCCTCCTGCCGAAGCGCATCGCACTCCCCGTCTTCGCCTCCGACCCGCTGTCCTCCGTGGCCTACGCACCGGGGGAGGTCCTCCTGGTCCTGTCCATCGCGGGCGTGTCGGCGTACCACTTCAGCCCCTGGATCGCCGTCGCGGTCGTGGTGCTGATGTTCACCGTGGTCGCCTCCTACCGGCAGAACGTCCACGCGTACCCGAGCGGCGGCGGTGACTACGAGGTCGCCACCACCAACCTGGGCCCCAAGGCCGGTCTGACCGTCGCCAGCGCCCTGCTCGTGGACTACGTGCTGACCGTCGCCGTCTCCATCGCCTCCGGCATCGAGAACCTCGGCTCCGCGATCCCCTTCGTCGTCCAGCACAAGGTGCTGTGCGCCGTCGTCGTGATCCTGCTGCTCACACTGATGAACCTGCGCGGTGTGAAGGAGTCCGGCAAGCTCTTCGCCATCCCGACCTATGTGTTCGTCGGCGGTGTCTTCGTCATGATCGCGTGGGGTGCCGTCCGGGGGCTGGTCCTCGGCGACACCATGCGCGCCCCCACCGCCGACTACCACATCAGGGCCGAGCACCAGGGCCTGGCGGGCTTCGCCCTCGTCTTCCTGCTGCTGCGCGCGTTCTCCTCCGGCTGTGCCGCGCTCACCGGTGTCGAGGCGATCTCCAACGGCGTCCCGGCCTTCCGCAAGCCCAAGTCGAAGAACGCGGCGACCACGCTCGCCATGATGGGTCTGCTGGCCGTCACCATGTTCTGCGGCATCATCGCCCTGGCCATGTCGACCAAGGTCCGGATGGCCGAGAACCCGGCCACCGACCTGATCCACAACGGTCACCCGATCGGCTCGGGCTATGTCCAGAACCCGGTGATCTCCCAGGTCGCCGAGGCCGTCTTCGGCAAGGGCAGCTTCCTGTTCGTCGTCCTCGCGGCCGCCACCGCCCTGGTGCTGTTCCTGGCCGCGAACACGGCGTACAACGGCTTCCCGCTGCTCGGCTCGATCCTCGCCCAGGACCGCTACCTGCCGCGCCAGCTGCACACCCGCGGCGACCGCCTCGCCTTCTCCAACGGCATCGTGCTGCTGGCCGGCGCCGCGGCGCTGCTGACGGTCATCTACGGCGCCGACTCCACGCGTCTGATCCAGCTGTACATCGTCGGCGTGTTCGTGTCCTTCACGCTCAGCCAGACCGGCATGGTCCGGCACTGGAACCGGCACCTGGCGACCGAGCAGGACCCGGCGGCGCGCCGCCACATGGTGCGCTCGCGCGCGATCAACGCGTTCGGCGCCTTCTTCACCGGCCTGGTGCTCGTCGTCGTCCTGGTCACCAAGTTCACGCACGGCGCCTGGGTGGCCCTGCTCGGCATGTGCATCTTCTACGCGACCATGACCGCGATCCGGAAGCACTACGACCGCGTCGCCGAGGAGATCGCGGCCCCCGAGGGCCCGAGCGACGACAGCGTGCGGCCCTCCCGGGTCCACTCGGTGGTCCTGATCTCCAAGATCCACCGGCCCACCCTGCGCGCCCTGGCCTACGCCAAGCTGATGCGCTCGGACACCCTGGAGGCGCTGACCGTCGGCGTCGACCAGGGCGAGACCAAGGCGCTGCGCGAGGAGTGGGAGCGGCGCGGCATCGACGTACCGCTGAAGGTCCTGGACTCGCCGTACCGCGAGGTCACCCGCCCGGTGATCGAGTACGTCAAGAGCCTGCGCGCGGAGTCCCCGCGGGACGCGGTGTCGGTGATCATCCCCGAGTACGTGGTCGGCCACTGGTACGAGCATCTGCTGCACAACCAGAGCGCCCTGCGGCTGAAGGGCCGGCTGCTGTTCACCCCCGGCGTGATGGTCACCTCCGTGCCCTACCAGCTGGCCTCCTCCGAGGCGGCCAAGATGCGCGCCCGCAAGCGGCAGGAGTGGAGCGCCCCGGGTGCGGTCCGCCGCGGCCCGGCGACGGAGCATCCGAAGGAGCCGGCGACGAAGAGCGAGTGACGCTGCGGGGAGGCCGTAGACTGGTGGGCTGTTGTCCGGCCCACCGGTGTGCGGCCGTCTCCGTTTTCCGCGTCCGCTTTCCCGTTTCTTGATCTGGAGTCACCCCGCCATGCAGGCAGAACCGACGAAGTCTCTGGTGGGCGAGGAGTACGAGGTCGAGGTCGGCCCCGTCGCCCACGGCGGCCACTGCATCGCCCGTACGTCCGAGGGCCAGGTGCTGTTCGTCCGGCACGCGCTGCCCGGTGAGCGGGTCGTGGCCCGGGTGACCGAGGGCGAGCAGGGCGCCCGTTTCCTGCGCGCGGACGCCGTGCGGATCCTGGAGGCGTCCAAGGACCGGGTCGAGGCGCCCTGCCCCTTCGCCGGTCCCGGCCGCTGCGGCGGCTGCGACTGGCAGCACGCCAAGCCGGGCGCCCAGCGCCGGCTGAAGGGCGAGGTGATCGCCGAGCAGCTGCGCCGGCTCGCCGGTCTCACCCCCGAGGAGGCGGGCTGGGACGGCACGGTGATGCCGGCCGAGGGCGACAAGCTGCCGGCCGGACAGGTGCCGCAGTGGCGCACCCGGGTCCAGTACGCCGTCGACGCCGAGGGTCACGCGGGCCTGCGCCGGCACCGCTCGCACGAGGTCGAGCGCATCGACCACTGCATGATCGCCGCGGAGGGCGTCAGCGAGCTGGGCATCGAGAAGCGGGACTGGGCCGGCATGGAGTCGGTCGAGGCGATCGCGGCCAGCGGTTCCCAGGACCGCCAGGTGATCCTCACCCCGCGCCCCGGCGCCCGGCTCCCGCTGGTCGAGCTGGACAAGCCGGTCTCGGTCCTGCGGGTGGACGAGAAGTCCGGCGGGGTGCACCGGGTGCACGGCCGCCCGTTCGTCCGGGAGCGCGCGGACGGCCGTACCCACCGGGTCGGAGCCGGCGGCTTCTGGCAGGTCCACCCGAAGGCCGCGGACACCCTGGTGACGGCGGTCATGCAGGGGCTGCTGCCCCGCAAGGGCGAGACCGCCCTCGACCTCTACTGCGGCGTCGGCCTCTTCGCGGGCGCGCTCGCCGACCGCCTCGGCGAGAAGGGCGCGGTCCTCGGGATCGAGTCCGGCAAGCGGGCGGTGGAGGACGCGCGGCACAACCTGGCCGACTTCCCGCGGGTCCGCATCGAGCAGGGCAAGGTCGAGTCGGTCCTGCCGCGCACGGGCATCACGGAGGTCGACCTGATCGTCCTGGACCCGCCCCGCGCCGGAGCGGGCCGCAGCACGGTCGCCCACCTCTCCTCCCTGGGCGCCCGCCGCATCGCCTACGTCGCCTGCGACCCCGCTGCGCTCGCCCGCGACCTGGCCTACTTCCGCGAGGGCGGATACCGGGTGCGGACGCTGCGGGCGTTCGATCTGTTCCCGATGACGCATCATGTGGAGTGCGTGGCGATCCTTGAACCGGCCGCGAAGGGGCTCTGACCTCTGGCTGTACGGCGACAGGTCTCGGGTTGACGGGTGCTGAGAAGGAGCCGTCGTACCGGAGCCGGAGGGTGAGGCGGCGGTCGAGCGACTCGGCGGCCGGTTCGCGCATCTACGGCACGCGGCGGCCTGACCCCGGCTGTGCGTGGAGGCCGTCACTCGGATCGCGCCGGGCGGCGTCTCATTCGTGGCCGGCCGTGAGCCTGTCGATGACGCGGTCCACATCGATGTGGTGGTGCTCGGTGCCCGGCGGCACCAGCGCCTCGGACCGGCGCAGGAAGCCCGTGACCACGAGGGCGTGGACCGCGAGAAGCGCGGCCCCGGCGCGGGTCCTGAAGAGGATGCGGACCGACTCCGGACGGCGGCGGTGCCGCGGGATGACCACCACGTCTCCGATTCCCGTGGGCCGGTGGAGTCCGTCCGCGAGCAGCGACCGGGCGAAGACCCAGTCGACGGAAGGGGCCACAGGGGCGCCCACGGACAGGCGCACGGCATACGGGTCGGCCGCGTCGTAACGGAGCGCGGCGGGGAGCGGTACCCACCCTTCGCCGGCCACGCTGATATGGACTTCCGTGGAGAAGACGATCGAGCCCGCATCCGCGGAATCGGAAAGAGGGATTCTCACTCCGCCCCCTGTATCTGACTGTTCGTACGGTTGTGGGCGACCGTAAGCCGCGACTGCTCCGTCGCCTTGCCGACAAGTGCACCGGGGGTTGTCCGAAAAGGCGCACCAACGCGGGGGTGCAGCTCACTCCGCGGGCCTCAGGAGGGCACCGAGGGACCAGCACCGCTGCACGCACGGACAAGGGGCATCGCCCGGGCCGGGCCTACATTTCCGGCATCCACACAGCTCGCCGGAACGAAGAGGCGCCCATGCAGTTCGGAATCTTCTCGGTGGGGGACGTCACCCCCGACCCGACCAACGCCCGTACCCCCTCGGAGCACGAGCGCATCAAGGCGATGGTCGCCATCGCGCTCAAGGCGGAGGAGGTCGGCCTGGACGTCTTCGCGACCGGTGAGCACCACAACCCGCCGTTCGTGCCGTCGTCGCCGACCACGATGCTCGGCTACATCGCGGCCCGCACCGAGAAGTTGATCCTCTCCACGGCCACGACCCTGATCACCACCAACGACCCGGTGAAGATCGCCGAGGACTACGCGATGCTCCAGCACCTGGCCGACGGCCGGGTGGACCTGATGATGGGGCGGGGCAACACCGGCCCGGTCTACCCCTGGTTCGGTCAGGACATCCGGCAGGGCATCAACCTCGCCAAGGAGAACTACGCGCTGCTGCGCCGGCTGTGGCGCGAGGACGTCGTGGACTGGGAGGGGACGTTCCGCACTCCCTTGCAGGGCTTCACGTCCACGCCCCGCCCGCTGGACGGCGTACCGCCGTTCGTGTGGCACGGCTCGATCCGCTCGCCCGAGATCGCCGAACAGGCCGCCTTCTACGGCGACGGCTTCTTCCACAACAACATCTTCTGGCCCGCCGACCACACGCGACGGATGGTCCAGCTGTACCGGCGCAGGTACGCCCACCACGGTCACGGCCGGCCCGAGGAGGCCATCGTCGGCCTGGGCGGGCAGGTGTTCATGCGGAAGAACTCCCAGGACGCCGTACGGGAGTTCCGCCCGTACTTCGACAACGCGCCGGTCTACGGCCACGGGCCGTCCCTGGAGGACTTCACCGAGCAGACCCCGCTGACGGTGGGCTCCCCGCAGCAGGTCATCGAGCGGACGCTGTCCTTCCGCGAGACCGTCGGCGACTACCAGCGGCAGCTGTTCCTGATGGACCACGCGGGCCTGCCGCTGAAGACCGTGCTGGAGCAGCTCGACATCCTCGGCGAGGAGGTCGTACCGGTGCTGCGCAAGGAGTTCGCGATCGGCCGCCCGGCCGACGTGCCGGACGCGCCCACCCACGAGTCCCTGCGGACCGCGCGGGAGGTGGCCGCCGCGTGAAGCTCGTCGCCGTCTCGGCGGGGCTGAGCACCCCGTCGTCCACCCGCCTGCTCGCCGACCGGCTCACCGAGTCGGCCCGCGCCGACCTGGCCGCCGAGGGCCACGACGTACAGACCGAGGTCATCGAGCTGCGCGAACTGGCCGTCGCCGTCGCCAACCACCTCGTGACCGGTTTCCCGCCGCCCCAGCTGGCGTCCGCGATCGACGCGGTGACGGGCGCGGACGGCCTGATCGCCGTGACACCCGTGTTCACCGCCTCCTACAGCGGGCTGTTCAAGTCCTTCTTCGACCTCATCGACCCGGACGCCCTCACCGGCACGCCGGTCCTGATCGCGGCGACGGGAGGGACGGCCCGCCACTCCCTGGTTCTGGAGCACGCGTTGCGCCCGCTCTTCGCCTACCTCCGAGCCGGTGTCGTCCCCACCGCGGTGTACGCGGCGTCCGAGGACTGGGGGTCCGGCGGCGACGACCACACCGAGGGCCTGCCCGCCCGCATCCAGCGGGCGGCCGGTGAACTGGCCGTCGCCATGGCGGCCCGCCCGGCGTCGGGGACGACGCCCGACGACGAGGTCACCGCCCTCGAACGGCAGCTCTCCGACCTGCGCTTCGACTGAGGCCCCGCGGTCCCCCGGATCTCCGCCCCGTATCCCGGATCTAGTGCGTTCACTCGATGCGGCACCCCGTGCCCCGCTGGCACGGTGTCCGCAGCGCACACCGGCTGAAGGGCGGAGATCATGTCGGACGTATCGGTGAAGGGGACGGGGAAGCAGCCCGCGGGCATCTTCTACACCACGGACGGGGTGCCCCGGGAGCGAAGACGGACCTACTGGCGCGACGCCGTGGCCCACACCTTCGGAGCCGTGGACGTCAAGATCGCCGAGGAGGTGTTCTCCGGCACGATCCATGCGTCACCGGCGGGCCGCACCCGGGGCGTCACGGTGGACAGCGAAGCCTTGCAGACCGTGCGCACACCGCGGCTCATCGCGGGGTCCACCGGCGACGACCACGTGGTCGTGATGCTGCTGAGCAGCGGGCTCGCCCGGGTCGAGCAGGACGCGCGCGACGCGTATGTCGAGCCCGGGCAGCTCTTCGTCTACGACCGGGCGCGTCCCATGCGGCTGACCTTCCCCGACACCTTCCAGACGAAGGCCCTCGTCCTGCCCCGGCACCTGCTGAGCCTGAGGGAGTCGGACCTGTGCCGGATCACGGCCTCTCCCCTCGACTCCACGACGCCCCTCGGCCACCTGCTGTCCCCCTTCCTGTCCCGCCTCGTGGACAGCGCGGGCGCGTATCCGCAGCACGTCGGCGACCTGATCACCCGCAATGTCCTGGACCTGCTCACGGTGCTGGCCGACGAGCGACGCGGCGGTGACACCACGGGCACACCGAGCGCCACCCGCGTGCTGCTGATGCGGGTCCAGGCGTACATCGACCGTCACCTGGCGGACCCCGACCTGGCCCCGCAGGCCATCGCCCGGGCCAACCAGATCTCCCTGCGCTACCTGTACAGCCTCTTCCAGAACGAGGGCACCACCGTCCGCCGGTGGATCCAGGGCCGCCGGCTGGAGCAGTGCCGACGTGAGCTGGCCCGCCGGGACGCCGCGAGCCGGACCATCGCCGCGGTGGGCCGACGGTGGGGCTTCGTCAGCGCCGCCCACTTCAGCCGGGCGTTCCGGGGCGCCTACGGGATGTCCCCCGTCGAGTGGCGGGACCACGTAGCACTCGAGCGTCGTACGCACACGTCGCCACCGGGCGCCTAGAGCCGCCGCACGGCCCTGGTCGCCCCCCGGGTATGCACTGAGCTGCGGTTCTTGCGATAGTGGACACGCGGAGCGCCGTCCGCGCCCCGGCCGGCCCCCCACCCGGACAGGCGGGCGACGGCAGAGGGCGACATCGCCGCTCCGCATGGCTGCCTGGATCGGAGGCGGTCGGCGAGTGCGGACAGAGGGGCGTGGGTGGAGCGGTCGGACGGGTCGCTGTCCCGGCGCGGTCTGCGTGGCCGAGAGGCCGAACTCGAACAGCTGCGCGCAGTGCTCACATCGGTCGTCCGCACCGGAAGCGGCGCGCTGGTCCTGCTCCGGGGGGAGCCGGGCATCGGCAAGACCGCGCTGCTCGGCGAGGTCGTCACCACGGCCGCTGCGGCGGGCTTCGCGGTCGGTCTGGGCAAGGCCGACGAACTGCACCACATCGTCCCGCTCTCCTCGCTGGCCGCCTGCCTCCTCTATGGTGACCGGCCGCTGCTGTCCAGTGACGCGTTCGCCGACTTCACCCGCCATCACGACCAGCGGATCTGGCTGGTCGAGCGCGTGGCGGAGGCGATCGAGGCCAGGGCCGCCGAGATGCCCGTGCTGATCGCCCTGGACGACGTGCAGTGGGCCGACCCACTGAGCCGGTTCGCCCTGAAGCAGCTCCCGGCACGCCTGCGGACATCGCCGGTTCTGTGGGTGCTCACCGGGCGGCAGGATCCCGCCGGCCCGGCGCAGGAGATCGTCGAGGCCGCCGAGAGCGGGCTCCTGTCGGTCACCGTGCCCCTGGGACCGCTCTCCGGCACGGCGATCGGCCAGCTGGCCGACGACACCCTGGGCGCGGCCGTCGACGAGCGGGTACGGCAACTGCTCGACGGAGCCGGCGGGAACCCGTTCCTGGCGGTCGAGATGCTCACGGGACTGCGGACCACCGGCCCGTCGGGGGAGCCCGTGCCCGAGGGGCTCGTGGTGGGCGTGCGCGGCAGGCTCAGGTCACTTGACCCCAGCACCCTGCGCTTCCTACAGATGGGAGCGGTGCTGGGACGCAGATTCGGCCTCCTCGAAGCCGCCGCGCTCTACGGCCGACCGTCCGCCGGCCTGCTCGCGGAGCTGGAGGAGGCGGTGCGCGCCGGCCTCCTGGACGACGACGGCGACCAGCTGGTCTTCCGGCACGACCTGCTGCGCCAGGCCGTCTACGTGGACATCCCGCCGTCGGCCCGCAAGGCTCTGCACCGGGAGGCCGCGGGACACCTGGTCGCGGCCGGGCACCGGCCGATCGACGCGGTGTCGCACATTCTCCGGGGCGCTCGGCCCGGAGACGACGAAGCGGTGAACCTGCTGCGGCAGGCCGCCGACGACGTCCGGTCGGTCACGCCGGGCCTCGCGGCCGACCTGATGACGCGCGCCCTGGAACTGGTGCCTCCCGGAAGGCCGTTGTGGTACGACGTCGGTGTGCAGGCGATCGTCTGTCTGACCCGGGCCGGCCGGAACCGCGAGGCGCTGGAGACCGGCGACCGGCTGCTGGCCGCCCAGCCGCCGCTGGAGGCGTTCGGCCGGATCCAGGCCGCCCTCGGCGGGACGCTCTGGAACCTGGACGTCGCCGAGGAGTTGCGCCGCCGCGCCGAGACAGCCCTCGCGCTCGGCGGTGCCGCCCCGGAGGTCGAGGCGCGGCTCACCGCCCTGCGTGCGCTGGCCCTCTCCCGGGGCGAGGATCTCGGCGCGGCACTGGAGGCCGGCGAGAACGCCCTGCGCGCGGCCATCGCGACCGGTGACCGGGAGGCACACGTGCTGGCCCTGTTCGGTCTGGGGGAGAGCGCTTTGAACGCCGGTGCGAACGCCGTCGCGCTGGAACGCTTCACCGCGCTCAGCGCCGTCGAGCCCGCCTTCCTTCCCGAGGAGATCGTCGCGCACCAGCACATGGACGACTTCGAAGCCGGCCGGCGGCTGCTGCGGCGGACGGCGGACGACGGCGGCTCGGTGCCGCAGACCATGCTGCTGTGGGCACAGGCCTCGCAGCACCTGGGGCTGGGTGACCTCGACGACGCGGAGTCCGACCTGGTCACCATGGAGCGCCTGGAGAACGACGTGCACATCTGCGTCCAGCAGGTGAACGCCCGGGTGATCCGCTCCTGGATCGCCCTGCTGCGCGGCGACCGGGAAGCGGCGCGGCACCAGTTGACCGCCGCGCGGGAACGACGCGCGACCAAACCGAACCCTGGCAACACGGCGGCGGTGCGCTTCCTGGAGGCGCTCATCGCCGACGACGAGGGGAACACCGCGCTCGCCCTCGACAGGATCCGGCAGGTGCAGCGGGAGGGTCCCTTCATGCGCTGGCGGCTGCTGCGCACCTGGGTCGACTCCGCGATACGCATGGCCCTCAGCGGCGCGGACCGGGCGCTGGCCGAGGATCTGGCCGCACAGGCCGAGGCACACGGCGCTCGCAACCCGGCCGTGCCCACCGCCACGGGCATCGCCGCCCAGGCCGCGGGCCTGGTGCGGGGCGACCTCACCCTGCTGGAACGCGCGGTGGCCCTCCTCGAGGAGAGTCCGCGCCCGTTGGTCCGGGCCGGGGCCCAAGCCGACCTCGGCCGGGCACTGCTGACGGCAGGCCGGGGAACCGAGGCCAAGGCCGCACTGACCCGCGCCCACGGCCTGTTCGCCGAGTCGGGTGCCCACGCCGCGGCCGCACGCGTACAGCGCGATCTGGACCGTGCCGGGGCCGGCAGCCGTGGGGCGGCCCCACCGCGCCCGGTCCAGGGCTGGGAGGCGCTCACGGCCTCGGAGAAGAAGATCGCGCGCCTGGTCGCCGCCGGCCACACCAACCGGTCGGCCGCCGACCTGCTCGTCGTCTCCCCGCACACGGTCAACACCCACCTGACCTCCGCCTTCCGCAAACTGTCGGTCAACTCGAGGGTCCAGCTGGCCCATGTGGTCATGGCCTTGCCCGAGGACTGAGCGGATCTGCCGGTACGTCCGGCACGTCTTGGTACGTTCACGCGAGGCCCGCGGTAACCGGATGCGCTTGGCTGGAACGCCAGGACTCATTCGGAGGTCATCGGAACGTGAACGGACCCGCCGCCCACCTGCCAACCGTCGTGCTCGTGCACGGGGCGTTCACCGACGCCTCCTCCTGGGCGGGGGTCATCACCCTCTTGCAGGCCGCCG
Source organism: Streptomyces sp. NPDC001606 (assembly GCF_053596835.1). Classification (NCBI taxonomy): domain Bacteria; kingdom Bacillati; phylum Actinomycetota; class Actinomycetes; order Kitasatosporales; family Streptomycetaceae; genus Streptomyces; species Streptomyces sp. NPDC001606. The sequence goes on along the minus strand of NZ_JBSFHC010000014.1, from coordinate 76,983 downwards.
GCCTGACCGTGCTCGCCCCGGCGAACCCGCTGCGCGGACTGGCGCAGGACGCCGCCTACATCAGGAGCGTGGTGCGTCAGATCGACGCCCCGGTCGTGCTGGCCGGACACGGTTACGGAGGCGCGGTCATCACCCATGCCGCCGGCGACCGCGACCAGATCGTGGCCCTGTGCTACGTCGCGGCGTTCGGGCTGGACGCCGGAGAGTCCGTCCTGGACATCCTGAGCCGTTTCGCCTCCGCACCGGTGACCGCCACCACCATCACGGCAGCGCTGCCCGCCCGGTTCACCAGTGGCCCGGAGAGCGAGATGTACCTCATCGAGGAACAGTTCGGGCCCACGTTCGCCGCCGACCTGTCACCGCAGGTCACCGATGCCCTGGCCGTGACCCAACGCCCCATCGCACGACGGGCGTTGACCGGTACGTCGGGGCCGCCGGCCTGGGCCTGCAAGCCGTCGTGGTACGCCATCGCGGCCGCCGACCGGATGCTCGCCCCCACGGCCCAGCGCTTCATGGCCCAGCGCATGGCGGCCACCGAGTACTCGGTGGCCGCTTCGCACGGCGTCGCCCTGTCACAGCCCGGCGCCGTGGCGGCGATGATCCGGGAAGCCGCCGAACAGGGCATGGACCGCGGCGACGGCTACGGGCTCCCGCGCGGCTGACGCGCAGGTCACTCGGCTAGCATCCCTGTTCGATGGGTAAGACGCCGGTGTCAAAGCCTCTCCTCGGCGACGCGGGACGCCTGGCCTCGACCACAGGCTCGCTCGGGAAGGCACCACCTTGAACTCACCGGCCCCCAGACCGTCGGCGCGACGGATCACCACCCTCCTCGGGACCGTTGCCCTCGCACTGGCTGCCGCCGGCTGCGGCGGGGGAACCGGCGCCGCGTCGGCCCCGGACAAGGCGACCTCCATCACCGCGCTCGACTACTACACCGACACGACCGAGCACGCCCAGTGGAGCAAGCGGCTCACCGACTGCGGCAGGACCGCCGGGGTCAAGGTCGAGCACACCAGTGTCCCGTTGCCGTCGCTCATCCCCACGGTCCTGCGACAGGCGTCGTCACGCACCCTGCCCGACCTGCTGATGCTCGACAACCCCGACCTCCAGCAGATCGCGAGCACCGGCGCACTGACGCCGCTGGACCGCTACCGCATCGACACCACCGGCTTCGCCGAGGGCATCCTGTCGGCGGGCACCTACCGCGGGAAGGTGTACGGGCTGGCGCCCACCGTCAACACGATCGCCCTCGTCTACAACAAGGACATGCTCGCCGAGGCCGGTGTCGCCGTGCCACGGACCTGGAACGAGCTGAAGACGGCGGCCGCCCGCCTGACCCGCCCGGGGCGCTACGGCATCGCCGTCTCCGCCGACGCCACCCCGGAAAGCACCTGGCAGTTCCTGCCCTTCCTGTGGTCCAACGGCGGGGACGAGAAGCACCTGGACTCGCCGCAGGCCGCGCAGGCCCTCCGGCTGTGGACCGACCTGGTGAAGAGCGGATCCATGTCGAGGTCGGCACTGAACTGGACCCAGGCCGACCTCCACGACCAGTTCGCCGCTGGAAAGACCGCCATGATGGTCAACGGCCCCTGGCGGATTCCCGCGCTGAACAAGGACCATGACCTGCACTGGGGAGTGGCCCCCCTCCCCGTCCGCCAGAAGGGGCAGACGCTCGTCACGCCCCTCGGCGGCGAGGTGTGGACGGTGCCGCAGAACTCCTCCCCGTCCCGGCAGGAGAAGGCCGCCCAGGTCCTGGCCTGCCTGAACGGTCCCACGACCATGCTCGCCCTGGCGAAGGAGCACTTCACCGTGCCCTCCCGCACCGCGGTGGCGGCCCGGTACGCCGAGCGGGTCCCGTCGATGTCCGGCTTCGTCACCAGCATGGAGCGGGCCCGGTCCCGTACCGCCGAACTCGGAGTCAAGTGGCCCGGAACGGCGACCGCGATATCCACGGCGATCCAGTCCGCGCTGACGGGCGAGCAGACGCCGCAGGAGGCGCTCCGACGCGCGCAGCGGACCGCGACCGGTTCATGACCTGTCCGCCGACCGCGACCCGGACCCGCTTGCGGGAACTGCTCGCGCCATGGCTGTTCGTCGTGCCCGCCGCGGTCTACCTGCTGCTGTTCTTCGGCTACCCGGTGGTCGAGAACCTGGTGTTGAGTTTCCAGCAGTACACGCCCGCCACCTTCTACACCGGGGCCGCGCCGTTCGTCGGGCTGCGGAACTACGCGGAGATCCTGTCGTCGGGCCTGTTCTCCCAGACACTGCTGACCACGGTCCTGTTCACCGCGGGTTCGGTGGCCGGGCAGTTCCTGCTCGGTCTCGCCCTGGCCCTGTTCTTCCGCCGCAGCTTCCCGCTCGGCGGTCTGTTGCGCTCGCTCCTGCTGCTGCCGTGGCTGCTGCCGCTGGTCGTCTCGGCCACGACGTGGAAGTGGATGCTCGACACCGACGACGGAGTCGTCAACAACGCACTACGCGCCCTCCACCTCGTGTCGTCCGGCATCCCCTGGCTCACCGGCACCTCACAGGCACTCGTGTCGGTGACCCTCGTCAACATCTGGGTGGGAATCCCCTTCAACACTGCGATCCTGTACATCGGCCTGCGGAACATCCCGGCCCAGCTGTACGAGGCGGCAGAGCTGGACGGCGCCGGTCCGGTGGCGTCGTTCCGCCACATCACGTGGCCGCTGCTGCGGCCCGCCGTGAGCATCGTGCTGGTGTTGGGCGTGGTCTACACCCTCAAGGTGCTGGACACCATTCTCGTCGTGACGGGCGGAGGACCGGCCGACGCCACGCAGACCCTCGCCACCCGGTCCTACGAACTGTCCTTCCAGCAGTTCGAGTTCGGGCGCGGCGCCGCCATGGGCAACGTACTCATCATCCTCTCGCTCGTCCTCGCCCTCGTCTTCCTGCGCGCCGAGCGGCGCGCCGCGCACCCATGAGGGGCGGGCCGGCGCGGCGCGGACGCCGCCGCGGCCTGCTCTCCACCGTCGTCGGGACAGTCCTGCTCGCGGTGATGCTGTTTCCCGTCTACTGGATGGTGAACGCCTCTCTGCAGCCGACGGGCACCACACCGGGGGCGGCCTGGTTCCCTTCCCGCCCGCACCTCGGCGGCTACGCCACGGCGCTGCGCGATCAGGGCCCCAACCTGGTCACCAGCCTCGTCGTGGCCCTCGGCAGTGTCGCGCTCAGCCTCGGGCTGGCGGCCCCGGCCGCCTACGCCCTGGCCCGGTTCTCCCTGCGGGGAACCCGCCTCGTACTCTTCGCAATCCTGTTCACGCAGATGGTGCCGGGCGTCGTCGTGGCGAACGCGCTCTACGGCGCCTACAACGACCTGGGACTGCTGAACTCCCGCCTGGGACTCGTCCTCGCGGACTCCACCTCCGGAGTCCCGTTCGCCGTCATCATCCTGCACTCGTTCATGCGGGGCATTCCCAGGGAGATCATCGAAGCCGCGCGCATGGATGGCGCCGGGAGGCTGCGCACCTTCTGCGCCGTGGTGCTGCCGCTGAGCCGGAACGCTCTGGTCACCGCCGCGGTCTTCACCTTCCTCTTCGCCTGGAGCGACTTCCTCTTCGGCCTCACACTGGCCACCACCGAGACGGTCCGGCCGGTCACCCTGGGCATCTACGGGTACATCGGTGCTCACACGACCCAGTGGAACGCGGTGATGGCCACCGCGGTCCTGGCGTCGGTGCCGGCGGCGGTGCTGCTGGTCGCAGCCCAGCGCTTCATCACCGACGACGCCACCAGCGGCGCGATCAGGTGAGCGTCCGCAGCTCCGTCGTGAGCCAGTGCAGGATCTCCGGGGTCACCGGGTCGGTGATGTCCGCGAACTCCCCATGCCTCTCCAGGTACTTGGACACATAGGGGCACACCGGCACGATGCGCATGCCTGAGCGGCGTACGTCGGTGAGGGCCTCCTGGACCAGGCGCGCGGCCAGCCCCTGTCCCGCGAAGGCGTCGTCGACTTCCGTGTGGTAGAAGACCCGCTGCTCGGCATGGTCGAGATAGGCGGTCAGACCGGCGAGCCGGCCGCCGACCAGAATCTCGTAACGGTGCCTGTCGTCCGCCCGTTCGACGGCCGGGGCGGGGCAGGGCCGGTTCATCGGGTTCCTTTCGGTGGGTGCGGGTCGGTGGTGCGCCGGGCCTCCATGGACGAGGGGTCCCGAGGAGGCGCCGAAGGTCCGGCTCCGGCGTTCGCGCCGGGGGTGGTCCCCGTCGTGTTCACGGCCGTGGCCGCAGCCAGGGGGCGTCGGCGGCGGAGAGGCGATGGGTGGTCACGGAGGTGACCGCGAGCAGGACCAGGGTGAGGCTCAGGACCAGGACCAGGTGGCCGTGCAGCAGGAGCGCGGCTCCGACCAGGGCGCCGAGGAACATGGCGAGCATGGACAGGATCCGGCGGCCGGGGCGCGGCGCCTCGCCGCCGGCCGCCGTGGAGTCGGCGGCCAGGCCCGTCAGCGTCAGGGTCAGCACGGTGGTGGTGAGGTCCGGGACGCCGAGGCGCCGGGCGACCGCGTTCTGCAGCCCCATGGCGAGCCCCAGGAATACGATCAGCGTGTACTGGACGGAGGTGGTGACCCGGCCGTCGGCGACCGCGGCGACCACCACGGTGACGGCGACCAGCACCGTCTGCACCGCCGTCGCCGTCCTCAGCAGGTGCCCGCGGTGCGTGGCGAACCGGGTGCCGAGCCTGCCACCCGCGAGCGCGCCGAGGAGGAACGCAGTCACCGAGACGACGGACGCGAGCGCGGACAGGCTGCCGGCGCCTCCCAAGGCGAACCCCAGGAAGACCACGTTGCCGGTCATGTTGGCGACGAAGACGTGTCCGAGGGCCAGATAGCTCACCGAGTCCACCAGGCCGGTGACCACCGTCATGGTCAGCAGCAGCGGGGGGAGCGGACCATGACGTTCCTCGCCGCGGGGAAGGAGGGTGTGGACCGCGTCAGTCAGCAACGTGCGCATGCTGCACCCCTTCCGGCCCGGCGTCCGACCGGTGCAGCACCACGCGGGTGAGCAGTCCGCTCGCCGGACCCAGCACGATCGCGGCGACGGCGACCCCCACCGGCCAGGAGGCGATGCCCAGAGCGTGGTCCACGGACCACCGTCCGGGCCCGGCGAGGGACAGCGCGGCGGAGACGGTGACGAGGACCAGGGGGTATTCGTAGCCGTCGTTCTGTACCCACAGCCCCTTGTGCCACTTGACCGAGCCCGCGACCGTCATCACGCCCGTCGCGGCCATCGCGGCCAGGGGCGTGAGCAGCCCGAGGGCCAGGAACAGGCCGGCACCGATCTGACTGGCTCCCGCGACGAGTGCGGTCAGCACCCCGCCGCGGAATCCGTCACGGCGGAATTCCTCGGTCCCGCCCGCCAAGCCGTTGCCCCCGAGCCGGAAGCTCACCTTCTGCACCCCGTGACCGGCGATGAGCAAGCCCGCCACCAGCCGGAGGACCAGTAGTCCAGCGTCCATCGTGTTCCTGCCTGTTCCTGGATCGGAATCGGTGCGGTCAGCCGGCGGCGTGGGCGCCGATGACGGCCTGCGCGTATACGACCCCGAGGCCGTAGGCGCCGGCGTGCTCCTTGACGACCTCGGTGACCGGGACGTACGTCTCCGTGCGCGCCCAGTCCCGCTGGAGCTCCAGGAGTACCTGCACCCACGTCACCGGAACCGCGCCGGCCTGGATCATGCGCTGGACGGCGTGCTCATGTGCCTGCGGGCTGACGCCGCCGGACGCGTCGGTGACGACGTAGACCTCATAGCCCTGGGCGAGGGCCGACAGCGTCGGCAGGACGACACAGACCTCGGTCCACAGGCCGGCGATGACCAGCTTCTTGCGGCCGGTCGCCTTGACGGCCTCGACGAAGGGCACGTCCTCCCAGGCGTTCATCGAGGTGCGGTCGATGATCTTCTGGTCGGGGAAGACCGCGGCCAGCTGCGGCATGATTGGGCCGGAGAAGGACTCGGCGGCCACGGTGCTCAGCACGGTCGGCACGTCGAAGACCTTGGCGGCCTTCGCCAGGCCCACGGCGGCGTTCATGATCGAGGTGCGGTCACCGCTGGCGGCGGCGAAGAACATCTGTGGCTGGTGGTCCACGAAGAGCACGGCGCAGTTGTCGGGGGTGAGCAGGTCGGGGCTGGGGGCGGCGGTGACGTCGGAGATGTTGACCACGAGGATGAACCTTTCTTGGTGGAACCGTCCGTGTGCGGACGGGGTCGGTGGGTGTCCCGGCACGGGCGCTCAACGGCGCGGCCTCTGCCGGGTGTTCTAGAGGTCGAAGCAGGGATCGAAGGGCGTGCTCGCGGTCTCCGGGGTGAGGCCACGGGCGATGCGCCACTGGCGGTGCTGCTCCGATTCGGCGACGGCCTGGCCGAGGGACTCCGCCTGGCGGGCGCCGGCCGCTGAGGGAGACGCCTGGTAGCCGCCGAAATGCGCCACCGGGCTCCAGGCGGGGCTGACGGGCGGCAGTTCCTCGTCCAGCCCCTCGTAGGTGCCGGCGGCGTAGACGATCCGCCCGCCGGTCACCGTCAGCAGCGACTCGATGTGAGCGATCTCGGGCTCGGGCACGGTGAAGTAGTCCTCGGACAGCATCGCCAGGTCCGCGTAGCAGCCCGGCCGCAGGACGCCCTTGACCTCGTCCTCGCCGGTCAGTACGGCCCCGGCGCGGGTGAACATCGTCAGCGCGGCCTGCCGGCCGACGCGGTTGGCCGGAGGGCGCAGCGTCAGGTCGCCGACGGTGCGGCCGCTGACCAGCCAGTGCAGGGCCACCCACGGGTTGTAGGAGGACACCCGGGTGGCGTCGGTGCCGGCAGCCACGGTCAGCCCGCGGTCCAGCATGGCCCGGATCGGCGGGGCGTCCGCGGCGGCGCCGGGACCGTACCGGCGCAGGAACGCCTCACCCTGGAAAGACAGACGATTCTGCACGGACATCGCGCCGCCGAGCGCGGCGATGCGGTCGAGGCTGTCCGTGGAGACGGTTTCCGCGTGGTCGAACAGCCACCGGTTCCCGGCCGGGAAAAGCCCGTCCGCGGCGAGTTTCTCGAAGACCGCGAGGTCCCGGCGGATGGTCTCGTCGTAGGTGGCGTGCAGCCGGAAGCCCCACCCGTTCTCCATGAGGAGACGGACCGCCTTCTCGAACTCGACCTCGTAGTCCGAGATGAGTTCGGGACGCGGCTCGGCGAAGTTCTCGAAGTCCGCGGCGGCCCAGGTGAGATTCTCGCCCGCGCCGTTCAGGCGCAGCCATTCGTCCCCGTCCTCGGGGCGGGCCGTCTCGATCCAGCGGGCGAGATCGTCGACCTCCTGGCCCGGAGTCTGCGGGAAGAGATGATAGGCGATGCGCATCGAGAGCTGGCCGGCCTTGGCCAGTTCGATGACGGTGGCGTAGTTGTCGGGGAAGTTCTGGAATCCGCCGGCGGCGTCGATCGCCGAGGTCAGTCCGAACCTGTTCAGCTCGCGCAGGAAATGACGGGTGGAGGTTTTCTTGTCCTCCTCGCTCTCCAGGAGCGGCGCCTTGGCGAGGGTCGAGTAGAGGATGAGGGCGCTGGGCGCGGCCAGCAGCATGCCGGTCGGTTCCCCGTCCCGGCCGCGCATGATCTGGCCGCCCTTGGGGTCCGGCGTGTCCTTGGTGAAGCCGGCGGCCTTGAGCGCCGCACGGTTCAGCACGGCCGAGTGGTACAGGTGCAGCACGAACACCGGGGTGTCCGGAGCGGCCGCGTTCAGTTCGGTGACGGTTGGCAGCCGGCGCTCGGCGAACTGCTCGACGGACCAGCCACCCACCACCCGCACCCACTGGCCCTTCGGGGTACGCGCGGCCTGTTCACGCAGCATCGCCAGCCCCTGCCGCAGGCTGCGCACCCCGTCCCAGCGCAGCTCCAGTACGTAGTTCAGGCCCCCGCGGATCACGTGCAGGTGGGCGTCGTTGAGGCCGGGGACGACCCGGCGGCCGCATGCGTCGACCACCGTGGTGGCCGTACCGATGTGCGGGGCCACGTCGTTGTCGTCGCCGACGACGGTGATGACGCCGTCCCGGACCGCGATGGCCTCGGCGTGCGGGCGTCTCGGGTCGGCTGTGTGGATCTTCGCGTTGCGGACGACGAGGTCTGCGGCGTCGTCGGAGGCACGCGGAACGAGCCCGCCGACCGGCATTGTCGACATCGCGTGAAGTCCTTTCCGGGACAGGGGAGTTCGGTTCCACCCATCCGCGGCGCGCCAAGGCGAAGTCCGGGATACGCGCCGCGCCGGTGGGATGGAGGGCAGACGCGGCAAGGGGCCACCGTCTCGCTTCCGCCCTCACGCTAGACGCGACCGACCTGCGGCAATGTCTCCGCAGTGCACCGGGCTTGGTCCCACCGTGCACTGCGTCGCTCAGTACTCCGCACGCTCGCCAGCCGGCCGGAAACCCGCAGTGCGCTGGGGGAACAGCGGTGTGCGCGTACGGAGCATCCCGACCCGGTGACGCTCACTAGCGTGACCGGCGCACCACACGAAACAGTCCCTTGGAACATCGGGAGAGGCACATGTCCCACACCGCCGAGCCGGTTCAGCCGGTACTGGAACCCGCGGCAGCCGCCTTCGCGGAGGCGACCGCCAATCCGCCCTACCTCTTCGACCTGCCCCCGGCGGAGGGACGCAAGGCCGTCGACGAGGTGCAGTCCGGCGAGATCGACAAGCCGGCGATCGACGAGGAGTGGATCACCGTCTCCGGCGGCCCCACGGGCAGTGTCCGGGCCCGCATCGTCAAGCCCGCCGGGACCACCGGCACCCTCCCGGTGATCCTCTACATCCACGGGGCCGGCTGGGTGTTCGGCAACGCCCACACCCACGACCGCCTGGTGCGCGAACTCGCCGTCGGCGCGAACGCCGCCGTGGTCTTCCCTGAGTACGACCTCTCGCCCGAGCACCGCTACCCGGTCGCCATCGAGCAGAACTACGCGGTCGCGCGGTGGGTCGTGCAGGAAGGCGCCGCCAAGGGCCTGGACGGCACCCGGCTGGCCGTGGCCGGGGACTCCGTCGGCGGCAACATGAGCGCCGCCCTCACCCTGATGGCCAAGGAGCGCGGCGACGTCTCCCTGGTGCAGCAGGTGCTGTTCTACCCGGTGACGGACGCGAACTTCGACACGCCGTCCTACCACCAGTTCGCCACCGGTTACTTCCTGCGCCGCGACGGCATGCAGTGGTTCTGGGACCAGTACACGACCGACGAGGCCGAGCGCGCCCGGATCACCGCCTCCCCGCTGCGCGCCACCACCGAGCAGCTCACCGGCCTGCCCCCGGCGCTGGTCATCACCGGCGAGGCCGACGTCCTGCGCGATGAGGGCGAGGCGTACGCCAACAAGCTTCGCGAGGCCGGCGTCCCCGTCACCGCCGTCCGCTTCCAGGGCATCATCCACGACTTCGTGATGCTCAACGCCCTGCGCGGGACCCACGCCGCCGAGGCCGCCATCACGATGGCCGCCGGCACCCTGCGCGCCGCCCTGCACACCGCCTGACCGCAAGGAGATCCGACAGACATGAGCACCACCACTCCCACCGTCGTCCTCGTCCACGGCGCCTTCGCCGACGCGGCCAGCTGGTCCGGCGTCATCGAGGAGCTCCAGCGCCACGACATCCCGGTCATCGCCCCGCCCAACCCGCTGCGCGGCCTGGCCTCGGACGCCGCGTACATCGCCTCCGTGGCGGCCCAGATCGACGGCCCCGTCGTGCTGGTCGGCCACTCCTACGGCGGTGCGCTGATCACCGTCGCCGGCACCACGGAGAACGTCGTCGGGCTGGTCTACGTGGCCGCCTACGTCCCCGAAGAGGGCGAGAGCCTCGGCGAGCTGCAGGGCCGCTTCCCGCTCTCCCCGCTGGTGAGCAACCTCAAGCAGTGGACGTACCCCGTCGCGGACGGCGACCCGGCCGTCGAGGTCACCATCGCCGCGGACGCCTTCCCCGCGGTCTTCGCCGCCGACGTGCCCGCAGACGTCACGAAGGTGCTGGCCGTGGCGCAGCGCCCGCTGGCCGCCGCCGCCTTCGAGGAGACGGCCTCCGCCGCTGCCTGGAAGACCAAGCCGTCCTGGGCGCTGGTCGCGGGCGCCGACGCCGCGATCAACCCGGAGGTCGAGCGCTTCGGCGCGAAGCGCGCGGGGGCGACCGTCGTCGAGATCGAGGGCGCCTCGCACGCGGTCGCCGTCTCCCAGCCGAAGCAGGTCGCCGAGCTGATCCGCGAGGCGGTGCGCGCCACGAGCTGACCCGGGAAAGGGGTGCTGCGCGGAGACGGACTCCGGGCGGCACCCCACTCCGTCTCACGGCCCCTCTCGCCGTACCCGCTCGGCCCGGTCGACCAGGGTGACCACGACGACCAGGGCCGCCGCCGCCAGAGCGGCCAGGAGGGCCGGCGCCGGCGAGCGGGCAGCCATCAGGACTGCCACCGCCACCGCGGGAAACGCAAGCTGTTCGACCCGGCTCCGCCGGTGCGGCCGGACATGCACAGCCCACACGGTGATGAGGAAGACCGCCGCCGGCACCGTGACCGCGCCACCCGCCGACAACGGCGGGACACCGGTGCGCCCGGTGATCAGCTGGGCGTACGCTGCCAGGCCGGCTCCCTCGGCGGCTGCCGAGGCGAAGATCAGGTAGTGGCCGTACGCCCAGGTGAACCTCCTGCGATGGGCCTGGTGCGAGGTGGCGAGCAGGGTATGGGCCGGCCGGGCGAAGTACAGCCACCACAGGGCGAAGACCAGAAGCAGGCCACCTGCCGCCAGCAGGTACAGCGCCGCGGTGCCATGGTCCCGGTTCAGGGCACCGCGGACCGCCGCAGCGGCGGCCGCGACGGACTCACCCAGCACGATGAGGACGAACAACCCGTACCGCTCGGCGATGTGGTGCGGATGCCACGGGGTCATTCTCGCGGACTGCGCCCACACCGGAACACAGACCTCGGCGACGATCAACGCGATGATGGCCGGCAGGCGCGCCGGGGCCGGGAGGAAGAGCACCCCGACCCAGCCCACCTGGCAACCCGTCACTCCCGTGGCGAAGCGGAGCGCGGTCCGCCGCCGAGCGGGATCCGATCGTGCGACTCGCAGCCACAGCGTGGTCAGCGCCGTACGCAGGACGATGTATCCGAGCGTGACGACGCGCAGATCGCCTTCCTCGAACGCGCTGGGGACACCGGCGGCGAGAATGAGGGAGCCCGCGATCTGGACCAGCACCGTCAACCGGTAGGGGACGTCGTCGGGGTCATAGGCGGATGCGAACCAGGTGAAGTTCATCCAGGCCCACCAGATCGTGAAGAAGACCAGCGCGAAGCGCAGGGCGCCGGTGAGCCAGTGTCCGCTCGTCACCGCCGTGTTCAGACACGCGGACGCCTGCGCGACCGCGATGACGAAGCACAGGTCGAAAAAGCACTCCAGCGTCGTGGCGGTTCTGTGCGCTTCCCTCGGGTCCCGCCCCCGCAGGCTCAACGCGGGGCTCCCGGGGCGCAATCCACCCTCCGCTGCTCGCTCGGCATCATGCCTCTCCTCGTCGTTTTCCGGGCCCATGTCGTCAGCGACGTTAGGCGGGACGAGGTGCCGAGCCGTGCCCGCCGGCGCACGGGGGCTTGCCCGAGAGGGAACAAGGGCACGCACGGATCGTTCCGTGCGCTCCCGAGCACGTGCATGTGCGCTTCAGGGCAACCGCCCGCCGTGCCGGCACCTAGCGTCATCCGTGTCCACGGCCAGTCAGCAGGAGGCGGAACATGACCATCGAATCCCAGCACGTCGGCAGCCAGCCGTGGCTGCACCAGAAGGGCGAGATCATCCAGGAGTTCGGGACCGTGAAGCAGTTCCCCCTCGGCCTGTCCTACGAGACGCGCATGTACTCCTGCCAGCGCCTCAACAAGGTCCTCGCGGACACCCAGATCCTTTACGGCCTCTACAAGAAGCACCACTGGCTGATGCGCGGGGCGACCTTCTACCAACTCCACCTGGTCCTGGACAAGCACGCGGGGGAACAGCTGGAACTCGTCGACGCCCTCGCCGAGCGGGTCCAGACCCTGGGCGGTGTCGCCGTGGGCGATCCCCGGCACGTCGCCGAGATCACGTCGATCCCGCGCCCTCCGGACGGTGTCGAGGAGGTCCCGGCGATGCTCTCGCGACTGCTGGAGGCCCACGAGGTCATCCTGACGGAGGCCCATGACGCGGCCACCCGCACCGCCGAGCTGGGCGACGACGGCACCAACGACCTGCTCGTCTCCCAGGCGATCCGGACCGGCGAACTCCAGGCGTGGTTCCTCGCCGAACACCTGGTCGATACGCCCTTGGTCCGTGTCCGGGCCTGAGCAATGACCTCCTGACGCTCGGTTGCCGCTCCTGACACCCGAACGCAGGACAACGCGCCTGGGCGGCGCCGAGGCTCCGCAGGCCACGGTGACGCGGACACGCAGCGGCCGGGAAGACATCCCATGACTCCTTGACAGGACACGGACATCGGGGCAGTGTCACTCCCTGAACCCATCTGGTTGAGATCGTGGCAGCGCCGATGAGACCTTCCCACCTGCATCGACGCGCACCCACGAGAGCGAGCCATGCCTGGACTCAGGCAGGCCAACGACAGCCCGTGGAGGATGACATCCCATGCTTCGATCCCGCCTGAAGTTCCGCCTGCTCGGCGTGCTCTTAGCCCTCGGCGCCGCGATCGGGGTGATCCTGCCCGCCGCGCCCCAGGCCGCCGCCGCCTCGCTCACCCAGATCACGAACTTCGGCACCAACCCGACCGGCTTGCAGATGTACGTCTACGTGCCGAACAACGTCAGGGCCAACCCGCCGATCCTCCTGGCGCTGCACGGGTGCCAGGGCTCCGGACCGTACCTGTACTCCAGCACCGATTTCGGATCGCTGGCCGACCGGTACGGCTTCATCGTCATCTATCCCTCGACCAACCCCGGCGGCAGTTGCTGGGACGTCTCGTCGGACCAGGCGCTGACGCGCAACGGCGGCAGCGATCCGGTCGGGCTGATGTCGATGATCACCTACACCGAGCAGCACTACGGCGGGAACCCCAACGCCGTGTACGTCACCGGCGAGTCGTCGGGCGGGATGATGACCAACGTCATGCTCGCGGACTACCCGGACGTGTTCAAAGCGGGCGCCGCGTTCATGGGCGTGCCGTACCACTGCTTCTACACGGGCACTTCGCGCGGCTGGAACGGGCCGTGCGCCGGGGGCCAGGTCTCCATGACCGCACAGCAGTGGGGCGACCTGGTGCGTCATGCCGATCCCGGCTACACCGGGCCGCGCCCCCGTGTGCAGCTGTGGCACGGCACCGCCGACACCACGCTGAGCCACAACAATCTCGGTGAAGAGATCAAACAGTGGACGAACGTGCTCGGGGTGAGTCAGACCCCGTCGTCGAGTGACACCCCGGTCGCCAACTGGAACCGGACCCGGTACAACAACAGCTCCGGCAGCACACAGGTCGAGGCGTACAGCATCGCCGGGGCCGGGCACCAACTGCCGATCCAGGGCACGCAGATGGCCGCCTACGCCCTTCACTTCATGGGGCTGGACGGCGGCGGCTCCACCACCGGCACCACGGGTGCGCTGCACGCGATGGGTGCGGGCAAGTGCCTGGACGACCCGAACTCGACCACGACCCTGGGCACTCAGCAGCAGATATACAGCTGTAGCGGCGGGGCCAACCAGACCTGGACGCACACCTCGTCGAACGAGCTGACGGTCACGGTCGGAGGCAGCACCCTCTGCCTGGACGCCGACGCCAAGGGCACCACCAACGGAACCAAGGCGATCGTCTGGTCCTGCAACGGTCAGGCCAACCAGCAGTGGAACATCAACTCCAACGGCACGATCACCAGCGCCCAGTCCGGCCTGTGCCTGGATGTGGCCGGAGCTTCCACCGCCAACGGCGCTCCGGTCCAACTCTGGTCATGCTCCGGCGGCAGCAACCAGCAGTGGGCCCTCGGATAGGCTCCGAGCCCGCCGCACAGGGCGTCTGACGGGGTCGCCGCCATCACGGCGGCGACCCCGGGACCGTCAGGTACGGGTCCAGCGCTGGTTGGTGCCGTTCGAGCAGGAGTAGAGCTGGATCAGGGTGCCGTTGGCGGTGCCGGCCGAGACGGCGTCGAGGCAGAGGCCGGACTGGACGCCGGCGATGGATCCGTCGGAGTTGAGGCGCCACTTCTGGTTGTCACCGCCCCAGCAGCTGTAGATCTGGACCTTGGCACCATTGCCTGTGCCGCCGGCGTCAAGGCACTTGTTGCCGTAGACCCTCAGCTCACCGGCGTCGGTGTACGTCCACTGCTGGTTGGTGCCGCTGTGGCAGTCCCACAGCTGGACCTGGGTTCCGTCGGTGGTGCTGGATCCGGGCACGTCCAGGCAGCGGCCCGAGCCGACGCCCTTGATCTCTCCGCCGGTCGCAGGAGGGGGCGTCGTGGAGCTGCCGCCGTTGAGTGCGTTGAGGACGGCGGTGTAGGCAGGCTTCTTGCTGCCGTCGCCGTTGAACAGCAGTGGAGTGTCCCCCGATCGCCAGGAGTCGGTGTCGCGCACACCCCAGACGGTGATGCCGAGGCAGCGCGAGACGGCCAGGCAGTCGTTGGTCACGTTGGCGTAGGTCGTGGGCGAGGCGCCCTGGATGTCGAGTTCGGTGATGGCCACGTCGACGCCGAGGGCGGCGAAATTCTGCAGGGTGGTGCGGAAGTTGCTGTCGTACGGGCTGCCGCTGTTGAAGTGCGACTGGAACCCGACGCAGTCGATCGGCACGCCGCGCTGCTTGAAGTCCCGGACCATGGCGTACACGGCCTGGGTCTTGGCCCAGTTCCAGTTCTCGATGTTGTAGTCGTTGTAGCAGAGCTTGGCCGCCGGGTCGGCGGCGCGCGCGGTGCGGAAGGCGACCTCGATCCAGTCGTTGCCCGTGCGTTGCAGGTTGGAGTCCCGCCGGGCTCCCGAATTGCCGTCGGCGAAGGCCTCGTTCACGACGTCCCACTGGGCGATCTTGCCCTTGTAGTGGCCCACGACGCCGTTGATGTGGTCGATCATCGCCTGGCGCAGTGAGCTGCCGCTGAGGCTCTGCATCCAGGCGGGCTGCTGGGCGTACCAGGCCAGTGTGTGGCCACGCACCCGCTTGCCGTTCTGCACCGCCCAGTTGTAGACGCGGTCGCCGGCGCTGAAGTCGAACTGGCCCCGCTGGGGTTCGGTGGCGTCGATCTTCATC
The DNA here is from genome assembly GCF_053596835.1 of Streptomyces sp. NPDC001606. NCBI lineage: Bacteria > Bacillati > Actinomycetota > Actinomycetes > Kitasatosporales > Streptomycetaceae > Streptomyces > Streptomyces sp. NPDC001606. Next base: position 61,795 of record NZ_JBSFHC010000014.1, on the reverse strand, counting down.
TCGTTCTCGGCCGTCACCATGTTGAACTCACGGCTTGCGATCGACGTGTACGCCGAGTCGCCCAGCCGGCCGGCGGCGATGGCGGTGCCGAAGTAGCGGCCGCTCTGTGCCGCCGCGGCGCCGAGCGTGGTCTCGGCGGCGTGGGCGGGCGGCGGTGCGGCCAGTGCGGTGACCACACCGAGGACGCCGACGACCAGCGCCAGCAGCAGGTTGCGGCTCTTGTGGCGGGTGTCGGATCTGGGAAGGGCATACGAGCCCATGGGTGTGCCTCCAGAGGTAGAAATCGCTGATCGATTGATGAGCAGGGAATTGCGTCGTCCGGCCAGTGATGATTGAGGCGTGACCGTGGATCGTCAATCCTCTTCACAGCAGAAATTTCCGATTGACTTACGAAACTTTCGATAATCCGGTAAGCGGACGGCGGCCGCCGATGCTGACGTCGACGGCGTGCGGAAATTGCGGTGTATCCCGGATGTTTGAGGCAAGGCCGACCGGCGCCTGCACCGTCCGTACATCGCTCCGTTCCGGGGTCAAGTCGCTTACGAGCCAGCCGTTTGACGGCGTGCCGGGCGCTGGTCGACCTTTGGCGGTGCGAATGTTTCGATGATGATGGCGATCCATGCGAGAGGTATTGACGCCGTTCAACGGTTCTCTATCATTCGGGTTGCTCGACCCTTCGATCCTTGTTCGGCATAACGAACATCCGGCCAGCGCTGCATGTCAGGGATGCGCGTGTCATGGCCCCGCCAACTGAAGGTTGAGGACGTATCCATGCACCCAGGAAGTTTCAGCCGCAGGCATCCGTCAGGGGTGCTCGCCGCCGTGGTGGCGGCCCTGGCCGCGTTGGCCGCGATGCTCGTCGCCGCCCCGGCGCAGGCGGCTTCCAGCGGCGCCTTGCGCGGTGTCGGTTCCGGCCGGTGCCTCGATGTGCCGGGCGCCAGCCAGACCGACGGCACGTCTCTACAGATCTATGACTGCTGGGGCGGGACCAACCAGCAGTGGACGTTGACGGACAGCAACCAGCTCACCGTGTACGGCAACAAGTGCCTGGACGTCCCGGGCCACGCCACCACGGCCGGGACCAAGGTGGAGATCTGGTCCTGCAACGGCGGCACCAACCAGCAGTGGCGGGTGAACTCCGACGGCACGGTCGTCGCCGTGGAGTCCGGACTGTGCCTGGACGTCTCGGGCGGCGCCACCGCCAACGGCACGGCGGTGCAGCTCTGGAACTGCGCCGGCACGGACAACCAGAAGTGGACCGGCCTGTCCGGGACGACCCCGCCGGGTGGCGGCACGTGTTCGCTGCCGTCGACCTACCGGTGGTCCTCGACCGGTGCGCTGGCGCAGCCGGCGAACGGCTGGGTCTCGCTGAAGGACTTCACCAACGTGACGTACAACGGCAAGCACCTGGTCTACGCGTCGAACGTGTCGGGGTCGTCGTACGGCTCGATGATGTTCCAGCCCTTCACGAACTGGTCGGACATGGCGTCGGCCGGCCAGACCGGGATGAACCAGGCCACGGTCGCGCCCACCCTGTTCTACTTCGCGCCCAAGAAGATCTGGGTACTGGCGTCCCAGTGGGGTCAGTGGCCCTTCTTCTACCGCACCTCCACCGACCCCACCAACCCCAACGGCTGGTCCGCGCCGCAGGCGCTGTTCACCGGCAGCCTCCCCGGCGGCGCCGCCCCGATCGACCAGACCCTGATCGCCGACGACCAGAACATGTACCTGTTCTTCGCCGGTGACAACGGCAGCATCTACCGGGCGAGCATGCCGATCGGGAACTTCCCGGGCAACTTCGGCTCGTCGTACACGACGGTCATGAGCGACTCGGTGAAGAACCTGTTCGAGGCGCCGCAGGTCTACAAGGTCAAGGGTCAGAACCAGTACCTGATGATCGTCGAGGCGCGGGGCGCGAACGAGCAGCGCTACTTCCGCTCCTTCACCGCCACCAGCCTGAACGGCTCGTGGACCCCGCAGGCCGCCACCGAGAGCAATCCCTTCGCCGGCAAGGCCAACAGCGGGGCCACCTGGACCAACGACATCAGCCACGGTGACCTGGTCCGCGACAACCCCGACCAGACCATGACCGTCGACCCCTGCAACCTCCAGCTCCTCTACCAGGGCAAGTCGCCTTCCGCGAGCGGTCCCTACGACCAGCTGCCCTGGCGACCGGGTCTCCTCACCCTCCAGCGCTGAACCGGCCTGCGCAGCTCACCGACGGCCGGCCTCACCCAGGTGGGGCCGGTTCCGGCTGATCCGCACTCGTCATCTGGGATCCAGGCCGCGGGCGGTGACCAGCCGGGCGTTGCCGTCGGCCAGGCGGTAGGAGAGGCCCACGACCGCTGTGCGGCCGGCGGCGACCTGGTCGGCCAGTTCCCGGGAGCGCTCCACGAGGAGGTCCACCGTGTGCCGGACGTGCGTGTCGATGAACTCGTCGTCCGTGCTCACCCCGGCGGCCTGAGCGGCCAGCACACTCGGCGTCACCCGTTCCGTCACGTCCCGCAGGAAGCCGGGGGCGGTCGTACCCTCCGCCACCGCCTCACGGGTCGCCGCCACCGCACCGCAGGCGTCGTGGCCGAGGACCACGACCAGCGGACAGCCCAGCACACGCACGCCGTACTCGATGCTGCCCAGGACCTCCGGCCCCGCCACGTGTCCGGCGGTGCGCACGACGAACAGGTCTCCCAGCCCGCGGTCGAAGATGATCTCGGCGGCCAGCCGGGAGTCGGAGCATCCGAACAGTACGGCGAAGGGGCGCTGGGAGGAGGTCAGGCCGGCGCGGCGGGCGGAGTCCTGGTTGGGGTGCTCGGGCGTCCCGGCGGCGAAGCGGTGGTTGCCGGCCAGCAGCAGGTCGAACGCCTCGCGCGGGGTGTGGGGGGCGACATCGCTCATGTCCGCAGGTTACGACGCGATCCCGGCCCGCCCGCATACGGCTCACGGCGGCCGGACCACATCGGCGCCCGGGCGCGGCCCATGGAGGGGACCGTGCGGGCGGGCTGGTCGAGCCGGCCCGTGACGCGCTGCCACGGCGCATCCCCTCTACGGTCGCGCCCCGCGCTGCGCCCCGAACATCCCCAAGTGGGGGGTAAAGCGGCCGACGGGTGGGAAGGGTGCTCTACGGCGCGCTGCGGGGAGTGGGAGGAGTGCCCGGAATTGCCGGGCCCGATGTGCTGGGGGAGGGCCGGGTATGGGCGGGCAGCCCTTGTATCTCGCACCGCGGCTGGAGGAGGGGCTGCGTTCGCTCCTCGACTCCCGCGAGTTGCTGCACACCCTCACCGACGCCCTCGGATCACCTCTGAATCTGGTGGTGCCCGAGCAACTCGACCTCAACTTGAAAGAGTTCAGGGCGGTGTACGGGCGTCATCGGCTGTCCGGGCAGGTGTTTCTCGCGCACAAGGCCAACCGGTCCAGCGCCCTGCTGCGGCGGCTGGCCGCCACCGACGCCGGGGTGGACGTGGCCTCGCTGGGGGAGTTGCAGCACGCGCTCGGCGCCGGCTTCACCCCTGACCGGATCATGGCCACCGGCCCGAAGAACCCCGAGTTCCTGTGGCTGGCCGCGCGCACCGCGGTCACCGTCGGTGTCGACGGCCCGGCCGAGCTGGAGCAACTCGCGGCGCTGGTGCGCAGGTTCGGACTGCCGCGTACCCGGGTGCTGCTCCGGCTGTCGGGGTTCGAGGCCTCCGGGGTGCGGGTGCTGAGCCGGCGCAGCCGCTTCGGCACGCCCGTGAAGGAGTGGGAGGGGCTGCTGGCGGCGGTCGAACGGCACACCGACGCCGTGGAGTTGACGGGTCTCGCCTATCACCTGGACACGACCGGCGTCGCCGAGAAGGCGACGGCGCTGGAGGGCTGTCTGCGGATCCTGGAGGAGTGCCGCGGCCGCGGACTGCGCCCGTCGGCCGTGGACATCGGAGGCGGCTTCGGCGCCGGCTATCTCGCCGACGGCGAGCAGTGGGAGCGGTACACGACCGAGCTGACGGCCGCCGTCCTCGGCACCCGGCCGCCGCTGACCTGGGGCGGGCACGGCTACGGGCTGCGCAACGAAGGTGGCACACTGCGCGGCTCGCTCGGCCTCTACCCCGCCCACCGCCCGGTCGCCGGCCCGCGCTACCTCGACGAACTGCTCGCGCATCCCGCCGCCTCCTTCGGCGGCCGGCCGCTCGCCGGGCTGCTGCTGGAGCACCTGTACGACCTGTATGTCGAGCCCGGCCGCGCCCTGCTGGACCAGTGCGGGCTGACCCTGGCCAGGGTGCTGGAGGTGCGGACCCAGGACGACGGCGGCGAACTCCTCGTACGGCTCGCGGCGACCGCCACGGACGTGGGGCTGGAGGAACACGGTGTGCTCATGGACCCCGTCCTCGTCCCCCGGGACCCGGCGCGGGGGGACGCGGACGGGCCGGTGGCCGTCCATCTCTTCGGCGCCCTGTGCCTGGAGACCGACCTGATCACGCGCCGGACGGTCTTTCTGCCGCACCGCCCCTCACCGGGCGATCTGCTGGCCTTCGCCAACACCGCCGGTTACTGCATGGACTTCCACGCCACGCACGCCCAGCGGCAGCCGGTCGCGCGCAAGGCCGCCGTCTGGCGGGAGGGCGGGGCATGGCGCTGGTGCCTGGACGACGAGTACTGGCCGACCGCGTCCATGGGCGGGGCGGGGCACGACCTGGGGGGAGCGCAGTGAGGTACGACAGCATCACCGAGGCCATCGGCAACACACCGCTGGTGCGGATCGACCCGGCCGTGCACGGTCTGCGCCACATCGATCTGTACGCCAAGCTGGAGCTGCTCAACCCGTTCGGCTCGGTCAAGGACCGCGCCGCCTGGAGCATGGCCGGCCCGCTCCTGGCCGACGCGGCCGCGCAGGGCAGCCAGCTGGTCGAGCTGTCCAGCGGCAACACCGCCAAGGCCCTGGCCGTACTCGCCGGCATGCACGGGCTGACCTTCAAGAGCGTCACCAACCGGATGCGCATCCCGGAGATCAAGGAGCTGCTCCTGCTGCTCGGCGCGGAGATCGAGGAGCTGCCGGGCCAGAGCGAGTGTCTGGACCCGACGGCCACCGACGACCCGCTGACCCTCTTCCACCGGACCCTGTCCGAGCCCGGCAGCGCCTCTCTGCACACGGACCAGTACTTCAACCCGCGCAACACCGAGGCCCATCTCACCGGCACCGGACCGGAGATCGTCAAGGACCTGGACGGCCGCGCCCCGGACTGGTTCATCGCCTGCGTCGGTACGGCGGGCTCCTCCACCGGTGTCGCCCGGGCGCTGCGCGAACAGGACCCGGCCGTACGGGTCCTCGGGCTGGTCGCCGCCAAGTCCGACTTCATCCCCGGCATCCGCACCATCGACGAGGCACACCAGGTGGGCCTCTTCGACCCCGGCACCTATGACGCGATCGAGTCGGTGAACTCCGACGACGCGATCGAGGGAATGCTCACCCTGAACCGCCGCTGCGGCATCCTCGCCGGGCCCACCGGGGGCGCCGCCTACTTCGGCGCCGTCCGCAGGCTCAAGGCCGTCGACGGCGAGGCGACGGACCGGCAGACCGCCGTCTTCATCGTCTGCGACCGCGTCGAGAGCTATCTGAGTTACGTACGGCAGCGCCGCCCCGACCTGTTCGGGCGCCCGCGCCGCGCCGACTCCCCGGCCGACCTCACCGACGCCGAGGTGCGGGCGGCACCCGCCGTCGGGGTCGCCGAGGCCCGGCAGTGGATCGCCACCGACGACCCGCTCGTGGTCGACCTGCGCAGCCCCTACGCCTTCGCCGCCCTGCACATCGACGGCTCGGTCAACATCGTGGACGAACTCTTCGAGGAACTCCTGCGCGGCGGGCTGCCGTTCAGCCGTACCCGTCCGGTGCTGCTGGCCTGTCCGGTCGGCGAGAAGTCGGCCCGGTACGCCGCGCTGCTGACCAGGCTGGGCCACCCCGATGTGCGCAGCCTGGCCGGCGGCATCATCGCCTGGCGGGACGCCGGCGCCCCGCTGGTGCGGGAGTGACCGAGATGACCACGCTGAGCAGCGGTGCTGTCCCCGACGAGCTGCGGGAGTGGCAGCGCGAGCTGCGGGACCAGTTCCCCATCATCACCGGGCACCCGGACCTGGTGTACCTCGACAGCGCGGCCACCTCCCAGAAGCCCCGGGCGGTGCTCGACGCCGTCCAGACCTACCTCACCACGGCCAACGCCAACGCCGGCCGGGGCACCTACCCCTGGGCCAACCGCACCACCTCCCTGGTCGAACAGACCCGGGACACCGTCCGGCAGTTCCTGGGCGACCCGGAACCGGAGCGGTCGGCGGTGCACTTCACCAGCGGCACCACCGAGGGGCTGCGCACCATCGCCCGCGACTGGCTGCCCGGACTCCTCACCGACGGCGACGAGATCGTCGTACCCCTCGCCGACCACCGGGCCAACATCGAGCCCTGGCTGGAGACCCAGCGGCAGCTGGCCCGCGAGGGCACACACATCAGTGTGCTGCCGATGCCGTACCAGCAGGCGTCCGGGGACTACGACCACCGGGCCCTCGCCCGGCTCGCCGGCCCGCGCACCCGGTTCGTCGCCGCCACCCATGTCCACCACGTCTACGGCGGAGACATGAACGTCCACCGCATCCGGGAGGCGGTCGGCCCGGACGCGGTCATCTGCCTGGACGCCTCCCAGAGCGTCGGTCACCTGCCGGTGTCCCTGGTGCGGCTGGACGTCGACTTCGTCGCCTTCTCCGGGCACAAGGCCCTGGCGCTGCCCGGCTCGGGGGCGGTCTGGGCCAGGCAGGCCCGCGGCCCCGCGTTCGTGCCGGGCGGCTGGTCCGGCAGCCCCAACACCGTCGGGATCCTCTCGCTGGCCGCCGCGCTGGACTGGCTGCGCAGCGCGGGTACCGAACGCATCGAACGGTGGACGGTCGCCCTGGCCGCCCGGCTCACCGACGGGCTGCGCCACCTGCCCGGCTACGAGATCCTCGGCTGCCGGACCAGCCTCGCCGCCGGATCGACCGTGCAGCAGCGCCGGGGCATCGTCACCTTCCGGCACCGCGAGATCGGCTCCGGCGACCTGGGGTTCATCCTGTTCAGCCACGGCTTCATGGTCCGCAGCGACCACCACTGCCAGGGCGGCGAGGGGGAGAAGACCGAGTCGGTCCGGGTGAGCCTGCATGTGTACAACACCGTCGAGGAGATCGACCGGCTGCTGACGGTCCTTTCCACTCTCGGGTGACATAGGTCCCCCGAAGCACCACTAAAATGTAATGGAAACCGTTTCCAGCTGTAGGGTGCGAGACACGGACCCGCGGCGCGAGACGGCGAGGTGGCACGACGGGATGGGACTGAGTCTGGCGACGGCCGAGACCTGGGTGGAACGCTGGGAACTCCAGCAGCAGCGGTACGCCGTCGACCGCGAGGACCGCTTCACGGTGATCGCCGACGTGGTCGAGCACAGCACCGCCGGCCGCCCGGGCCGGCCCCTGGTGGCCGACCTCGGCTGCGGCCCCGGCTCGCTGGCCGCGCGGCTGGCCCGCAGACTGCCCGACGCGGACATCGTGGCGGTGGACCGGGACCCCCTGCTGCTGGAGCTGGCCCGCACCCACCACGCCGACGCGGCCCGCTATGTCGACACCGTGATCGGCGCGCCCGGCTGGACCGACGCGCTGGCCCTGGACCGCCCCCCGGACGCGGTCGTCTCCTCCACCGCCCTGCACTATCTGAGCCCCGGCACGCTGGCCCGCGTCTACCGGGAAATCGCCGCGCTGCTGCGGCCGGGCGGTGTCCTCGTCAACGGCGACCACCTGCCGCCGGACGACGCCGTGCTCGCCGAGCTGGCGGAGTCCGTGGCCCGCCGCCGGGCCGAGCGGCGGCAGGCCTTCGACCAGGAGGACTGGGCCGCCTGGTGGGCCGCAGCCGAGGCGGAGCCCGAACTTGCCGACCTCCTCGCCGAACGCCGCGAGCGGCAGCCGGCCGGCAGTGCCGGCGACACCGTCCGGCTGTCCCTCGCCGACCATCTCCGCCTGCTGCGGCAGGCGGGATTCACCCGGGCCGGCACGGTCTGGCAGTACGGCGACAGCTGCGTCGTCGTCGCGCTCCGCTGACGCCGCGCGGTCCGTCAGCGGGCGGAGGTGTCCTCGCCGCCCCGCGGGGTGATGCCGAAGTCGAACGCCAGGGTGCCCGGGTCCACGGCTGTCGCGCCGCCGTCGACGGTGAGGACCGCTCCGTTGACGTACGAGGCCGCCGGGGACAACAGCCAGCAGATCGCCTCCGCCACCTCGCGCGGCTCGCCCGGCCGCCCCGCCGGCAGTAGCCGGGTCGCCTCCGCGTAGGCGGCCGCCACGTCACCGCCCGGCAGGTCCGCCTCCACGGCGAAGCGCGCCATCCGGCGGTCGGCCATCTCGGTCCGCACCCAGCCCGGGCACACGACGTTGGCCCGCACCCCCCGCCGCCCGTAGTCGACGGCCACGGAACGGCAGAGCTGGAGCAGGGCCGCCTTCGAGGTGGCGTACGGCGCGTTGCTCGTGCCGTTGCGCAGCGCGGACACCGAGGCGACGGCGGCCACCGCACCCCGGGACTCCAGCAGATACGGGATCGCGGCGCGCAGCAGCAACAGCGGACCGGTGACGTTGGTGCGCATCACCTCGTCCCAGTCGGCGAGCGTGAGATCCCCCACCGCGCCACCCCGGCCGATGCCCGCGTTCAGCACCACCCCGTCGAGCCGCCCGTGCGCGTCCAGCGCCGCCCGGACGAGCCCCTCGGCCGCCTCGGCCTCCCCGACGTCCGACGGATACGCCAACGCCCCGGTCTCCGCGGCAAGTCGGCGCAGCGGCTCGGCCCGCCGGCCGGACACGACCACATGGTGCCCCTGCTCGCACAGCAGCCGGGCCGTGGCCTCCCCGATACCCGTGCCCCCGCCGGTCACGACGACAACCCGCTTGTCCGCCACAGTACTCAGGCCCCCTCACAGAGATCACCAGGACATCCGACTCTAGGACCGGCCGTCGGAGGCCCGGCGAGTTCCGGCCAGGGTTCGGCTACGCGGTGGCGGATCAGGATTCCGTCGTACGGCCCTCGAACGCCGCCAGGATGTGCTCCGCGGCCCGGGTCGGCGTCAGCCGGCCCTCCCGGACCTGTTGTTCCAGGTCCGGTACGGCCGCGCGGACCGCCGGGTCGGTGTGCAGTCGGCCGAGGAGTTCGTCGTGCACCATCGCCCAGGCCCAGCCGACCTGCTGGTCCCGCCGCTTGGCGGCCAGCCGGCCGGTGGAGTCCAGCAGGGTGCGGTGCTGTTCGAGGCGCTCCCAGACCGTGTCCAGGCCGGTGGACTCCCGGGCGCTGCAGTGCAGCACCGGCGGGGTCCAGAAGGCGTCCCTGCCGTGCATCAGCCGCAGCGCGCCCGCCAGTTCCCGGGCGGCCGCCCGCGCGTCCCGCTCGTGCGGGCCGTCCGCCTTGTTGACGGCGATCACGTCGGCCAGTTCCAGGACGCCCTTCTTGATGCCCTGGAGCTGGTCGCCGGTGCGGGCCAGGGTGAGCAGCAGGAAGGAGTCCACCATCTCGGCGACCGTGGTCTCCGACTGGCCGACGCCGACGGTCTCCACCAGGATCACGTCGTAGCCCGCCGCCTCCATCACCACCATCGACTCCCGGGTGGCCTTCGCGACCCCGCCCAGCGTGCCCGCGCTGGGGGAGGGCCGTACGAAGGCGTCCGGGTCGACCGCCAGCCGCTCCATCCGGGTCTTGTCGCCCAGGATCGAGCCGCCGGTGCGGGTGGAGGACGGGTCCACCGCGAGGACGGCGACCCGGTGGCCCAGCGAGGTCAGCATGGTGCCGAACGCGTCGATGAACGTCGACTTGCCGACGCCCGGCACCCCGCTCACCCCGATCCGCCGTGCCCGGCCGCTGTGCGGGAGCAGCTCGGTGAGCAACTCCTGCGCCAGCGCCCGGTGTTGTGGGCGGGTGGACTCGACGAGCGTGATGGCGCGGGCCACCAGGGCCCGCTTCCCGTCGAGCACACCCTTCACATAGGTGTCGAGATCGATCGCTGCCATGCCGGGGTTACAGCTCGTGGCCGAGGTCGGCCGCCAGCCGCCGGACCAGGTCGTGGGCCGCGTCCGGGATCACCGTGCCGGGCAGGAACACCTCCGCCGCGCCCATCTCCCGCAGCGTCGGCACGTCCTGCGGCGGGATGACACCGCCGACCACGATCATGATGTCCTCCCGGCCCTCCTCCTTCAGCCGCTCGCGCAGCGCCGGGACGAGGGTGAGGTGACCGGCGGCCAGCGAGGACACCCCGACCACGTGCACGTCGGCCTCCACCGCCTGCCGGGCGACCTCCTCCGGCGTCTGGAACAGCGGGCCGACGTCGACGTCGAAGCCGAGGTCGGCGAAGGCGGTCGCGATCACCTTCTGGCCGCGGTCATGGCCGTCCTGGCCCATCTTGGCGACCAGGATGCGCGGCCGGCGGCCCTCCGCCTCCTCGAACCTCTCCACCAGGGCCCGGGTGCGGTCCACGGACGGGGACTGGCCTGCTTCGTTGCGGTACACGCCGGAGATCGTACGGATCTGGCTCGCGTGCCGCCCGTACACCTTTTCCAGGGCGTCCGAGATCTCGCCGACGGTCGCCTTCGCGCGGGCCGCGCGCACCGCCAGCTCCAGCAGGTTCTCGGTGCCGTCGGCGGCCCGGGTCAGCGCGTCCAGCGCGTCCCGGCAGGCCTGCTCGTCCCGCTCCGCGCGCAGCCGCCGCAGCTTCTCGATCTGCTGGGCGCGCACGGAGGAGTTGTCGACCTTGAGCACCTCGATCTGCTCGTCGCTGTCGACCCGGTACTTGTTCACCCCGATCACCGGCTGGCGGCCGGAGTCGATGCGGGCCTGGGTGCGGGCCGCCGCCTCCTCCACGCGCAGCTTCGGGATGCCGGCGTCGATGGCCTGCGCCATGCCGCCCGCCTGCTCGACCTCCTGGATGTGCGCCCAGGCCTTGCGGGCGAGGTCGTACGTCAGCCGCTCCACATAGGCGCTGCCGCCCCACGGGTCGATGACCCGAGTGGTGCCCGACTCCTGCTGGATGAGCAGCTGGGTGTTGCGGGCGATGCGCGCCGAGAAGTCCGTCGGCAGGGCGAGGGCCTCGTCCAGCGCGTTGGTGTGCAGCGACTGGGTGTGGCCCTGGGTCGCCGCCATCGCCTCCACGGCCGTACGCGTGACGTTGTTGAACACGTCCTGCGCGGTCAGCGACCAGCCCGAGGTCTGCGAATGGGTGCGCAGCGACAGCGACTTGGTGTTCTTCGGCTCGAACTGGGAGACCAGCTTGGCCCACAGCAGGCGCGCCGCCCGCAGCTTGGCGATCTCCATGAAGAAGTTCATGCCGATCGCCCAGAAGAAGGACAGGCGCGGCGCGAACGCGTCGACGTCCAGGCCCGCTTCCCGGCCCGCCCGGATGTATTCCACCCCGTCCGCGAGCGTGTACGCCAGCTCCAGGTCGGCCGTCGCACCCGCCTCCTGGATGTGGTAGCCGGAGATGGAGATGGAGTTGTACCGGGGCATCCGCTGCGAGGTGTACGCGAAGATGTCGGAGATGATCCGCATCGACGGCTTCGGCGGATAGATGTAGGTGTTGCGGACCATGAACTCCTTGAGGATGTCGTTCTGGATGGTCCCGGCCAGCTTCTCGGGCGGTACGCCCTGCTCCTCCGCCGCCACGATGTACAGCGCCAGCACCGGCAGTACGGCACCGTTCATCGTCATCGACACGGTCATCTTGTCCAGCGGGATGCCGTCGAACAGCTGCCGCATGTCGTAGATGGAGTCGATGGCCACGCCCGCCATGCCGACGTCACCGGTCACCCGCGGGTGGTCACTGTCGTAACCGCGGTGCGTGGGCAGGTCGAACGCGACCGACAGGCCCTTCTGGCCGGCCGCCAGGTTGCGCCGGTAGAACGCGTTGGACTCCTCGGCGGTGGAGAAGCCCGCGTACTGGCGGATGGTCCAGGGCTGGTTGACGTACATCGTCGGGTACGGGCCGCGCAGATACGGCGCGATGCCCGGGTAGGTGCCCAGGAAGTCCAGGCCCTCCAGGTCACTGCCGGTGTACAGCGGCTTGACCCCGATGCCCTCCGGGGTCTCCCACAGCTGCTCTGCGCCGCCGGCCGCCGCACGCCACTGCTCGGCACTGCCGTCGGCGACCGGGGCCCCCAGCTCGATGCCGGAGAAGTCGGGGATTCCCATCAGGACACTCCCATGCGGTCGAGGGTCGCGGACAGCACGTCGACGGCGTCGCAGCCCGCGAAGACGTACGAGTCGATGCCGGCGTGATCACCCGGCCGGCCGGCCAGGAACACATGCCGGGCCCCGGTCGCCCGCAGCGACTCGGCGGCCTGCGCGGCCTGTTCGGCGTAGACGGCGTCGCTGGAGCACAGCACGGCCTCGGTGGCGCCGCTGTCCTCGAAGCGGCCCTCGGTGACCGGTTCGATGCCGCCCGCCTGGAAGAGGTTGGCGGCGAAGGTGGCGCGCGCGGTGTACTCGGCGGCCGAGCCCAGGGTGGCGAGGAAGACGCGCGGGCGCGCTCCGGTGGCCGCGAAATGGGCGTCGGAACGGGCGCGCAGCTCCTCGTACGCCTCGTCGCGGCGCACCCGCGGCAGTCCGCCGGACGGCGGCTCGGGCGCCGGTTCGCGCTCCACCGGCTTCTCGGCCAGCAGCGGGAACTCGCTGACGCCGGTGATGGGTTCGCGTCGCTTGGCGAGCCGCTTGGAGCGCTCCGCCCAGGTCGTCGCGAGGTCGGTGCGCAGCCGGCCGGAGCGCAGCACGGCCGCCTGGCCGCCGTCGCGCTCGATCGACCGGAAGAACCGCCAGGCGGCCTCGGCGAGGTCGGCGGTCAGCCGCTCCACGTACCAGGAGCCGCCCGCCGGGTCGATGACCCGGGCCAGGTGGGACTCCTCGATGAGGATCGTGGAGGTGTTGCGGGCGATCCGGCGGGCGAACGCGTCCGGCAGACCGAGCGCGTGGTCGAACGGCAGCACGGTGACCGCGTCGGCTCCGCCGACCCCGGCGGCCAGCGTCGCGACCGTCGTGCGGAGCATGTTCACCCAGGGGTCGCGGCGGGTCATCATCACCGGCGAGGTCACCGCGTGCTGCACCTGCGCGCCGGCCTCCGGCGCCCCGCACACCTCGGCGACCCGGGCCCACAGCCGGCGCGCCGCGCGCAGCTTGGCGACGGTCAGGAACTGGTCGGCGGTGGCCGCGTACCGGAACTCCAGCTGTCCGGCGGCCTGTTCGACGCTCAGCCCCGCCTCGGTCAGCTCGCGCAGATAGGCCACACCGGTGGCGAGCGAGGCGCCCAGCTCCTGCGCGGCCGAGCCGCCCGCCTCGTGGTACGGCAGCGCGTCCACCGTGAGCGCGCGCACGCCCGGATACGTCTCGGCGCAGCGCGCGGCCAGGGTGGCGTACGGCGCGAAGTCCAGCGCGGTGCCGGTACGGGCCTCGTAGCCGAGCGGGTCACCGCCCAGGTTGCCGCGCGCGTCCTTGGCGCCGACGCCCCGCTTCTCGTACAGAGCCAGCAGCGCCGCCGCGGCGGCCTCGGTGTCCCGGCCGGCGTCCAGTACGACGGGCGCCAGGTCGAGATAGACCCCCTCCAGCGCCCGCTCCAGCCCGTCGACCGGGATGCCGCCCTCGCCGAGCACCAGCCACAGCGAGGTGCCGCCGTTCTCCAGGTCGGCCAGGACGGCGCCGTCCGCGAGTACGTTGTGCCGCTGCCGTACGTCCCAGCCGCCGGCCGTGCTGCCCTCGGGGCGGCCGCCCCGCACGAAGGGGGCGAAGCCCGGCAGACCGGGGTCGGGCGCGGCATCGCGCGCGGTGTAGAGGGGCCGGGTGCGCAGCCCGTCCTCCAGCGTCGTGGACAGGGCGTCCTCAGCGGCCGTACCCGAGACTTCCTTGCCCGACTTGCGCAGCACACCCTCGACCAGGCGTTGCCACTGCTCGTGCGTCGCGTCAGGGAACTCGGCGGCCAGGGAGAGCCCGTCGTCAGGCAGGACCGTCATGGGTCGGATGCTAGGGCAAGTGCTCAGCTCGCAGGGGGCTCCGGGTTGTGACGTTGCTCCCTCTGCCTCTGTGACCCGCCCCTCTCCTCCGTGTCGGGCCCACCGGGCGCGGCGCCGCCGACCGGGTGCAGCGCACAGGGCGACCGTCTGGGCCGGGGCAGCGCGGAGACGGTCCGCCCCGAGTGGTGCGGCACCCCCCAGGCCGCCCTGATCGCCGTGATCAGGGAGCGCGCGCTGTAGGGCGAGATCTCCAGCTCGTGTCTGGCCTGCGCCAGCAGATCCGGGTCGCCGTCGGCGTGGCGGGCCGCCCGGGCCCTGCGGCGGGCGAAGTCGGGGGTGCCGAACACGTCCAGCAGCGTGAGCGAGAAGAGCACGTAGGCCGACGCCTCGTCGACCAGCCGGCGGACCTCCTCCGGAACGTCCTGGGCGGCGCTGCCCAGCCGCTCCTCGAGGTCGTAGAACGCCACGTGCCGCAGCGCCTGGTGGAGTTCGGTGGACGGACACGGACACAGCTGCCGGAAATGGTCCATCAGGGAACGGAAGGTCAGCAGCACCTCACTGGTCTCACGGGTCCACTGCTGCTTGCCGAGCAGCGTGCGGAACCCGGCCAGCGTCTCCGCCAGCTCCTCCAGGATCATCTGCCGCGAGATGTCGGTCAGCTCGAAGAACCGCGTCTTCTCCTCGATCTCCATGATCCGCAGGCCGTAGCGGATGAGGTCGCGGGGGATCCCGCCCGACAGCGCGTGCGCCAGCAGGCTGTACGGCTCCGACAGCCCTGCCGCGCGGCGTTCGAGGATGTTCTTCGACTCGGCGAGCGTGCAGGGCGGCACATGGACGATGTCGTCCAGGGAACTGTCCGTCACCCCGCGGTGCGGCAGCCCACGGCGGACGAAGGAGGCGCCGACGTCCTCGGCCACCGAGATCAGGTAGTGCACATGGGGGACGCCCAGGATCGCCTTGATCTCGCCGAGGAACGCCAGGGCCTGGGTGTCCGAGCCGAGCCGGTCGATCTCGTCCACGGCGATGACGACACGGCCCTTGCGGGCGTACCGCTCCCGCGCGATGTCGGTGAGCAGCTCCCGGAAGTCGGACACCAGCGCGGGCAGCGCGGGCGGCACCGTGGACAGCGAGGAGGTGTGGGAGGACACCAGGGCGGGCGGACCGCTGGTCAGGGCGAGCGAGGAGGACTGCACCGTCTGGAGCCGGTACAGCTCGTTGCGGCACCGGGTGACGAGCGGCGGTTCCGGCCGGCGCAGTGTCAGTCGGCCGGCCCTGAGCAGCAGCAGACCGAGCAGCAGACAGCCCACGCGCAGCGGGTTGCCGGGGTCGGTCACCAGGGCGTGCCCCGCCGGGGTCCAGTAGAACGGGACCAGATCGAGGACGAAGAGGGCGACGAGGAACGGGCGGCCCTCGAAGGTGAACGGGCCGATGGTCCACAAGGGGTCGAAGGCGAATCCGACGGCCAGGAGCATCGCGACAAACATGAGGGCGGTCACGGTCCACGAGGGGACTGCCCCCGCCTCCTCGACGTGCCGCAGGATGTCGCCGTCGAACAAGAGGGAGACGGGCGCCGCGCCGACGAGGAGCCGGCCGGTCAGGTCGGCGCCCGTGGCGCGCAGTGACGTGAGCAGCCCGCCCCAGCCCCGCCATCGGCGCGAGCGCCAGATCAGCACGCCGGCCCCGACGACCGCCAGGGCCGCCAGGACCTGGTGCCCCTGCCAGACCTCCCGCACGGCATGGCAGAGATGGGCCCACAGATCCTGTGCGTGATGCCGGACGGTGTCCGTGTAGCGCACCCGTACGGACCGGACGGCGGCCGCCAGGCCGAGGGCCACCAGCGCGGCCGCCGGCAGGGCGAAGCCGAGATACCGCGTCAGACGCCGCAGCGGCGGGGCGAGTCGGCGGGCGACCCGGCCGACGGTCGACAGCCGGGCGAACTCGGGCACGTCGTAGTCGCCGTCCCGCAGGTACTGCTCGCAGACCTCGATGTACAGCGAGACCAGGAACTCGTACGGGGAGTAGGTCGCCGGTGCCTGGACCACGACCGCGAAGTCGGCCTCCTCCGCGCAGTTCTCCAGCAGCGTCGACTTGCCCGCGCCGCGCGGCCCGCTCACGGCGATGGTGCCGCCCTCGCGCTGGGCCACCTTGCGGGTGAGCCGTCGGGCGGCCTCGTTCTCGATGACGTACTGCCGGTTGCGCGGGGAGCGCAGCCCCTCGTAGCCGTCGGGCAGCAGCAGGGAGTCGCTGTCCTCGCCGAGGAGCGCCTCGACCACCCGGGCCATCAACGGACCGACGCCCTTGGCCTGCAACTCGCGCCGCCATGTCTGTCCCCGGGAGTCGGCCAGCCTCTCGTACACCGGGACGACGGCGCTCAGCAGGGCTTCTCCGGCGTTGTGCCGCACCCGCATGCGCCACCGCGGATCGCGCCGGACGGCGTATCCGGCCGCGGCCAGCACTGCCGCGGCACCCGCGACCATGGTCCAGGGGGCCAGGAGGAGCGCCAGCAGGAGGCAGGCCGTCAGGCCGAGGAGGACGAAGGTCTCGGGGGCCGGCGGGTCGTGCAGATAGTCCCGCCGGTCCCGGGCGTCCTCGTAGCGCCGCAGTGCGGCGCGGAACCGCTGCTGGTGCTCCAGGCAGGGCCGGACGGCCCGGCGCACGTTCGCCTCCGTCAGCATGTTCGCGCGCACGTTCTCCGCGGTGGCCTGCGGCCGCTTGCCCAGGCGCCGCGCTATGGCGGGTTCGCGCAGACAGAGGTCGACCACGGCCTCGTAGGCCGCGGCCTCCTGGCCGTAGGCGAAGGGGAAGGCGCTGTCCCACGGCAGGGTCGGGTGGCGTCCCGGCATGGTTGGGGATGACCTTTCAGAGGGTGGGGTCCGGCGTGGCCGAGGCGCGTGCGGCTTCGAGCCGTCTGCGCGGGATGCGGGTGCCCGGCTTGTGCCCGCGCGTGAAGTACGCGGTCAGGCCCGGCTCGTCGTCGCGGTCCGTGCCGTAGGTGACCGCGTGGGCCGACCCGTCGTCCAGCAGCCGGCCCACGCAGGTGGCGAGGGTGCGGGGGCCCGATCCGCGGTAGCCCCAGGAGAGTCCGGGCGCGTCCATGCTCGGCGCGGGATACAGGACGCCGTCCGTGGTGCGGACCCAGATCGGGTCGTCCAGCACGACCTCCTTCAGGACGGATCCCGCGGGCAGCCGTTTGGGTGCGCTGCCGAGGTAGCTGATCTCACGTCTGTCCCGGGAGCTGAAGCGCCCCTTGAAGGCCACCACCGGACTGCCGGTGACGGGATCCACGAACGCGCCCACCGGGGTGGCGCCGTCGCGTGTCCAGAGGCGGTGGATCGCGGTGGGGCTGACCCGGCGCAGCCGGTTGATCCACTCGGCGGCCTCGCGGGTGACGCGCGAGCGGACGATGCTGAAGACCCCGCCGAAGGGGAAGTGCTCGCCGCTCCACATGCTGATCTGCTCCAGGCACTCCACCGCCTCGTCGTCGGTGCGGGCGCACAGCTCCGCGAGGCCCCGCGCGACCACGTCGGCCGGGACCGTCTCGGACCGCCCGGGGTCCTCGGCCGAGGGGACGGCCGGGAGGACCATCGCGGCGCGCTCGGCGGCCGTCCTGGGGTGCCTGGCCCGCTTCTCGAGGATGCCCGTCACCTCGTGCTCGGCCGACTCGGCGGACCGGGTCCTGATCTCGTGGCCGATGGTGAAGCAGGCTCCGCGCACCGCCGAGCCCTCCGGCTCCGCCCGCGCCAGCTCGTAGAGCGGCTCCCAGGAGGGCGAGGTGACCACGTCGACGGGCGTGGGCCGGTCGCCCGGCCGCCAGGCGAGGAGATGCTCCGGCCTGCGCAACTCGACCGGCCACCACGGCACCTGTGTGCCGATGTGGGCCGCGATCTCCGACCACCGGGGTTCGTACGGCAGCTCGGGGCGGTCGCGGTCGACCGCCTCCAGGGCGGGGCCGTACAGGTCGTACTGCGTCTGTACGACCACGACGGTGACGGCGTCGGCGTGGAACTCGAGGAGGTCGCGCGGGGTGCGGACATGGCCGCGCGGATAGACGACCGCCACCACCCCCGCGCCGGTTTGCCACAGCCCCGCGAAGTGCTCCCGGTCGTGTCCCACCTCGTCGGAGGCCGCGTACCGGCCGCCGAGGTAGTCGGGCTTGGTGTCGGGGGCGGGACGCAGCAGGGCGGGAACGGCCCCGGACAGCTCCGGGTGCCGGCGGGCCAGCCAGCGGGCGAAGCCGTGCGCCGGCCACTTGGTGACCCCGTCCGTGTACTGCGGGTCGATCGGCTCGATCATCCCCGGTGCTGCGCTGATCCGCTCCCAGGCCCCGCTCGACAGCTCGAAGGTGCCCTGGAGTTCGGCCGCCGTCATGTCCTCCACCGCGTCCCCCTCCCGCTCCGGCCTCCATCATGCCGAGCCCCACTGACAATCGCGGGCCGCGGGGGAGGAGGGGCCCTACGCCTCCTCGAAGCCCGGCACCAAGGCGCACATGGCCGCGCGCTGTTCGGGGCCCATCGAGTCGGCGAGGGCCTCCCGGACGGAGCGGGCGAGCAGGACGGAGGTCTCGCGCAGCAGCTCGCGCGCCTTGTCGGTGAGGGCGATCACCACGCCCCGCTTGTCGCCGCGGACCGAGCCGCGGCTGACCAGCCCGGCGTGCTGGAGGCAGGCGACCTGGTAGGTGAGCCGGGTCTTGGGGCGGCCGAGGAAGTCGGCCACCTGGGTCATGCGCAGCCCCTCGCGGGGGTGTTCGGCCAGCAGGCACAGGATCAGGAACTCGTCGTGGGAGACGTCCAGGGTCTCCCGTACGGCCGAGCGCAGTCGCTGCTCCACCGCGCCCGTCGCGGCCAGGACGACCATCCAGGCCCGCAGCTCATCCGGGAGCAGTCCCTGGCCCGTTCCGGCGGCGGGGCAGGCGGGCTGCTGGTCGGGGGCGTCGGTGTCGGAGGCGGGCATACGCCGAGTCTACCGCCTTGTCCAATTTTGGATGAGTGAGAGTTCATGGTTGGGCGAGCCGATTGTTCAAATCTGGATGATCGGGTTGTTCAAATTTGGATGAGCGGCTAGCGTGGGGCCGTCCCCAAGTGGCCAACCGATCGAGGAGGACGACCGTGACGGTCGCCGTGGAAACAGGCACCTGGCAACTCGACCCCACCGCGTCCACCGTGGGCCTGCGGCACAAGACCTACTGGGGTCTGGCCACCGTGCAGGGCACCTTCGCCACGGTCGCCGGCAGCGGCGTGGTGCGGCCCGACGGCTCCGCCACCGGCACCCTGACCCTGGAGGTGGCCTCGCTGGACACCAAGAGCGCCAAGCGGGACGAGCACCTGCGCTCGGCCGACTTCTTCGACGCCGGCCACCACCCGGAGATCACCCTCGCCGTCGACAGCGCCGAACGCCAGGACGGCGACCGCGTCCGCGTCTCCGGCCGGCTGACCGTGCGGGGCGTCGCCAACCCCGTGTCGTTCACCGCGCGCCTGTCCGACGCGAGCGCCGGCGCGCTCACCCTGGAGGCCGAGTTTACCGTGGACCGCGAGCGGTTCGGCGTCGGCAAGAACCCGCTGGGCATGATGTCCGGGCCGACCACCGTCACCGCCGCCCTCCGCTTCACCCGCACCGCCGACTGAAGCTGAGGCGGCCCTGGGTCAGCCCGCGTCGCCCAGCTCGGCCCGGCGCACATCCCGGCTGGACAGCGTCTGCGGGGTCGCCGTGAACGCGCGCAGGCGCAGGTGTGCGCTCCGCTTCGCGGGGACCGGGAAACTCCCGGACGGCGCCCGCAGCTCGACGGTCGCCGTGGTGTGGGCGGGGATCGTGGCCGGCCCGTGCGCCAGGGACCAGAACCGGTTCATGCCCTGGCCGACGGTGAGCATGTAGTACGGCGTGAGCGCGTCGTCGCCCGTGTTGGTGACCCGTACGGTCAGCGCCGACAGCGTGCGCGCGGAGGCGTGCCGGACCCCGGTGATGTCCATCCGCAGCGGCGGCCTGCCCGTGGCCCCGAGCGTCGCGCTCACCAGCGCGGGCGCGACCAGCAGCACGACCGCCGCGGCCAGGGCCGGCCGGCGTCGCGGCCCGGCCGCCCAGCGGGGCCGCGGCTGCCACGCGCGCGTGAACTCCGACAGCGGCACGGTGACCGCCGCCGCCAGCCACAGCGGCGTCATCAGCAGGTAATAGCCGTCCTGGGAGCGGGTCGCCAGAAAGAACGCGCACCAGGGCAGCACGGTCGCGGCCGGGCCGAGCCGCCGGACGAACAGCACGAACAGCGCCAGCAGGGCCGCGGCGAGCAGCACGCTCGCGTGGCCGTACCAGTCGAGCCGGTCGCTGCCGTGCGTGAAGTACAGCGAGATGCCCACCAGGCCCTGACCGTGCACCAGCGCCCCCTGCGTCAGCGGCAGCGCGATGCCCCTGATCCACGGACCCGGCTCACTGACCACGAAGTACGCGTTGATCACCAGCCAGGCGAGGACCGCGATCCCCGCGAACCGCAGCACCACCCGCGCGGCGGCCCGCCCGCCCAGCTCGCCCCGGCGCACCGCGTAGATCCCGGCCAGCAGGAACGGCGTGACGAACCACGGCAGTTGCTGGGCCGCGCAGGCGGCCCCCAGGCATACGGCCCGTACGACGCCGTACGCGCCGAGCCGGCCGCGCGCCCCGAGCCGTGGCCAGCACACCACCACCGGCATCAGCAGCACCATGCCGACGATCGCCGGATAGCCCTGGCGGGCGTACATCGGCAGGAAGCCGAACCCCAGGCAGAGCATCGTCGCCGCCGAGCGCCACGGCACCGGCAGCAGCCGCCACAGCAGGACCGCGCCCGCGATCAGCACGACCGTCACCGCGAGGGTCGCCGGCGCGCCGCCGTGGCCCAGCCACAGGAAGGGCGCGGTGAGCAGCGGGGCCAGCGGGGGATAGCCGTAGGTGAAGTCGTAACCGCCCGTCGTCGTCGGGGTCAGGGCGACGCCCTTGCCGTGGAACAGCCAGGGCCACGGCTGGTCGTACACCTGGTGTCCGCCGGCCAGTTCCCTGGCGGCCTGGGTGGTGAGGACGGCCTCGTCGCCGCCCGCGTGGTTGAGCGCCCAGGTGCACAGGGTGAGCACGATCGCGGTCACCAGCACCACGAGGTCCAGGCGGGCCAGGGAGCGCGTCCGGCGGACCGTCAGCGTGAGCACGCCGGTCACCAGGATGGCGGCGTAGCACAGGGAGATGACGCCCGCGAGGACCACCCGGTGCGAGGCGGCCTGGGTCCACACCGTGCGGGTGCCGATGAAGAGGCTGACGTCGGCGAGGAGGGTCAGGACGCGGTGCCACTGCGCGGGGGCGTCGGGGCTCTGGGTGCGGACCCCCGGGACGGCGGACACCGCCGACTGTGTCCGCCGGCCGGGTGTCACCTGTGGTGTTTCTGCCAAGTGCACGCGCGGACGCTATCGACGGCGTCTGAACGACACGTGTCCACAGGTGAAGAGAACGGTATGAGGGCGGCAAGAAGCGGGCGTATTCGGATAAGTGGCGCAGGTCGGTGCGGTGCAGCCGTGCCGGAGCGGTCGCACACCGTGTCGTTGTTGGGCCGAACGGGTGACTTGGCGTAAGAATTGGCTGGTGCAGGCATTGAGTGCGAGTCAGGTCGGGGGGAGCCGGTGAACCGTTACGACGTCACCGATGAACAGTGGGAAGGGCTCGCCCAGGTCGTGCCGCTGCGGGGCCGGGACGCCTGGCCGTCCGCGGTGAACCACCGCTCGCTGCCCGACGCCGAGACGGAGACGCGGCGCCGCTTCGTGGTGCTGCGGGTCAACGTCTTCGCGGACGCCCGGGAGGTCGCCGAGACCGTGATGGCCGGCGCGCCGGTGCTGCTCGACCTGTCCGGCGCGGAGAGCGAGGTCGCCAAGCGCGTCCTCGACTTCAGCACCGGCGTCGTCTTCGGCCTGGGCAGCGGGATGCACCGCGTCGACCGCAACGTCTTCCTCCTCACCCCGCCCGGCACGGAAGTCAGCGGCCTGATGGAAGCCTCCGGCGGCTGACCGGCACGGACGGCGCTCCACTCCCGTCGGAGTGGAGCGCTTGGTCGTCGTGGGAGCCGCCGCTTCCCTCGATCGGTGGAACGTGACGGTGGGAAAACGGTTCGGCGGGTGGGGGGAGACTTACGGTCCGGACATGGCCGTGCCCTCTGTGCCTTCCGTGTCCGCCGGGACCGTTCCCGCGCAGTCCCGTCGCACCGTCGATGTCCGCGCCAGAATCACCGAGTTGCGGCTGTCGGCCTTCGCCGGGCATCGCCGGGCCGGGTTTCCGCTGGGGCCGGTCACCGTGTTCGCGGGACCCAGCGGGGCGGGCAAGTCCACCGCGCTCGCGGCCTGCGAGGCGCTCGCGCGGCTCGGCTCCGGCGCCCCGCTCCGGGCGGTCTTCGCGGACCCGGTCGCCTGTGTGCCCGAGCGGGCCCGCCCCGACGCCGAGGGCCGGCGCGGCTTCCGTATCGGCTGTACCGCCGACGGCGCCCAGGGACCGGTCCGGCTGGACCTCGCCGTACAGGCCGAACCGGAGCTGCGGATCGTGGGGGAGCGGCTGAGCGCGGGCGGCACCGTCCTGCTGGAGACCGCCCTGCGCGACCCGGGACGCCGTACCGTCCAGGCCGCCTGGCACACCGCCGGCTCCGCCCCGGTGACCCGCGCGCCGCTCCCCGACGACCGTCTCGGCACCGCCCTGCTGCCGCTGCGCGTGGCCGGCAAGACGGAGGGGCAGCGGCATGTGCTGGCCGCGGCCGAGCAGATGGTCGTCGCCCTGCGCTCGGTCTTCTCCTGCGACCCCCGCCCCGACTGCATGCGCACCCCCGTCCCCACCGGCTCCGGCCGGCTCCTGCCCGGCTGCGACAACCTCGCCGACGTGCTGTGGCGCACCCGCGCGGAGTGCGGACGGCGCCACGGCCAGCTGGTCGAGGCGCTGCGCGCGGGCTGCGCCGGCCCGGTGACCGACCTGGTGGCCGAGCCGCTCGCCGACGGCACGGTCCGGGCGGTGCTCGACCGGGGCGACGGTTTCCGCACCGAGCTGGCCCGCCTCGGCGACGGCGAACTGCGCTATCTGGCGCTCACCCTGATCCTGCTCACCGGCCCCGGCGTCCTCGACCTGGACGCGCCCGGCGAGGTGCCCGACGCGCTGCGCACCCTCACGGTCGTCACCGACGGCTTCGACCGCGCCCTCGACCCCGTACAGCGCCGGGAACTGCTGACGACGGCGGCCAGGATGGGCGAGCGCGGACACATCCGCTGTCTCGCCGCGGTGAGCGACGCCTCGTGGGCCACCGGGACCCCCGGCGTCACGGTGGTACACCTGAACCGTGACGGAACACCCTGACCTGGCCCGACTCCAGCGCCGGCTGGCCGAGTTCGCCGCCGCCCGGAACTGGCAGCCCTACCACACCCCCAAGAACCTCGCCGCCGCGCTCAGCGTGGAGGCCTCCGAACTGGTCGAGATCTTCCAGTGGCTGACCCCGGAGGAGTCGGCCCGGGTGATGGAGGACCCCGACACCGCGCACCGCGTCCGGGACGAGGTCGCCGATGTCCTCGCCTACCTCCTCCAGTTCTGCCAGGTGCTCGGCATCGACCCGCTCACCGCCCTCGACGCCAAGATCGACCGCAACGAACAGCGCTTCCCCCGCGGCGAACCATGAAGCGGACCGGGAGCGGACGAGACCGGACCCTCCAACTCCGGTATCACTCTCCGGAGTTGACTCCTGGGGCGATTCCGAATTGTTGTCCACAGATTTCCGTCTTCCTCTGGCTTTTCGCCCCACAGACCCTCACTCTGGGTAGTGAACAGAAGAGTTCACTCGGCCGTGCGAGGCAGCGCGGTGGACGGACGGGGGTACGGCGTGGAAGCGATAGGTCTGATCCTCACGAGCCGGCGCGCCCTGACGGGCGGCACCGACGCGCCGGAGCTGATGGCGGAGGTATGGCAGGCACAGGCCCTGGCCCAGGCGATCGGCAGCCGGCTCGCCGTCTCCGGTCCGCCTGAGCTGCGCGGCGAGGCGCTCGGCCTGACCGAGCTGGCGGGCCGGGGCTGCGGCGTCCTGGACCCGCCCGAACTCGACCCCGGCGATCTGCGCGCCGCCCAGCTGACCGGGTTGACCGACGCCCGCGAGACCCTGCTGTGCCTGGGCGGGCTGCTCGCCGAGGTCGGCATCACCCTGGTCGGCCTGGCCAGCACCGCGGCCGACGAGACCACGTACTGGCAGTGCATGGAGGCCATCGACGCGGCCGACGAGTCCCGTGACCGCGTCCTGGAGATGCTGCGCAAGCTGGCCGCGCGCGAGGAGGCGTTACCCGAGCGGGAGTACGGCTGAGAGAAGCAAGCGAGGGCACGGGATGCGGCAAGGGCGTCGACGGCGTGTCCGGTGCGGTGCCGCCGGCGGCGGCGGCCGCGGGGTCAGGTGGTGCCCAGCTCCGCCTCGCCGGCCGGGGTCCGCCGCGGTCCCCCCGTCTGAAGATCCGCCAGGGCCGACAGATCCGCGTTCAGCGCGGCCATCAGCTCCTCCATCTGCTCCAGCAGCCCCTTGGGCCGGCCGGCGGAGCCACTCGGCTGACCGGCCGGGCCACCCTGCGGCGGAACCGACTCTTCGGACATGACGGCCTCCTCGGCCCCCGGCCCCGGCAGGGCCGGCGTGTTGACGCGCGACGGCGGCCACCGTCCGGCGCGGGTGCCGGACGGTCCGGCTCCGACGGCCCAACGATCATCACCGGGGCCGGTCACCGGCCCGGCACCCGGCCCGCGCGCGGGGCGGCGAATTTCACCCGACCGGGGACCGCCGTGCCACGAGGCACCGGCGAGGTTGACGGCGCCCGGGGCGTGCAGGATGGATGTATGGACCTTCGAATCTTCACCGAGCCCCAGCAGGGGGCCACCTACGACACCTTGCTCACCGTGGCCAAGGCCACCGAGGACCTCGGCTTCGACGCCTTCTTCCGCAGCGACCACTACCTCCGCATGGGCAGCTCCGACGGACTGCCCGGCCCCACGGACGCCTGGATCACGCTCGCCGGACTCGCCCGCGAGACCCGGCGCATCCGCCTCGGCACCCTGATGACCGCGGGCACCTTCCGGCTGCCCGGTGTGCTCGCCATCCAGGTCGCCCAGGTGGACCAGATGTCCGGCGGCCGGGTCGAGCTGGGCCTCGGCGCGGGCTGGTTCGAGGAGGAGCACAAGGCGTACGGCATCCCGTTCCCGAAGGAGAAGTTCGGGCGGCTGGAGGAGCAGCTGGCGATCGTCACCGGGCTGTGGGCCACCGAGGTGGGCAAGACCTTCGACTTCCACGGGAGGTACTACGACCTCACCGAATCGCCCGCGCTGCCCAAGCCGGCCCAGCGGCGGATCCCGGTGCTCATCGGCGGTCACGGCGCGACCCGCACGCCGCGGCTGGCCGGCCGGTACGCGGACGAGTTCAACATGCCGTTCGCCTCGGTCGAGGACAGCGAGCGGCAGTTCGGCCGGGTGCGCGCCGCCGCCCAGGAGGCCGGGCGGGCCGCGGACGAGCTGACGTACTCCAACGCCCTCGTGGTCTGCGTCGGCCGGGACGACCAGGAGGTGGCCCGGCGTGCCGCCGCCATCGGCCGTGAGGTGGAGGAGCTGAAGGTCAACGGACTCGCCGGTTCCCCGGCCGAGGTGGTCGACAAGATCGGCCGGTACGCCGAGATCGGCTCCCGGAGGATCTACCTCCAGATCCTGGACCTCGACGACCTGGACCACCTGGAGCTGATCTCCGCCCAGGTCCAGTCGCAGCTGTCGTAACGCCCCCGCGGCAGCCCTCTGGCCCGGGCCGGCTTGGCCCGGGCCAGGGGGACGGGGCATTCAGCCGCGCTGGGCGAAGCCGTAGTCGAGGATCTTCGTCGCGTCCTTGAACCGCTGGTCCACCGAGGTGTCCGCGAGGATCGTGCCCACGACGGTCTTGCCGCCCCGGGTGGCCGCGAACACCAGGCAGAACCCGGCCTCCGTACCGGAGCCGGTCTTCACGCCGATGGCGCCCTTGTAGGTGTCGAGCAGGGTGTTCGTGTTCTTCCAGGGGGCCATGGCGGTGGTGCCGCCACCGGGCCGGTACGACGTCATGTCGGCGTACTTCTTGGTGCCGACGACCTTCTTGAACGTCGCGTTCTTCAGCGCGGTCGCGGCCAGCTTCGCCAGGTCGCGCGGCGAGGCGTGGTTGTTGCCGTTCGACACCCCGTCGAAGGAGTCGAAGTAGGTGTTGGTCAGGCCCAGTTCACGGGCCTTGGCGTTCATCTTGGCGATGAAGGACTTGGTGCGGGCGGCCGTCGTCGAGCCGGTGCCGTAGGTGTCCGCCAGCGCGTAGGCAGCGTCGCACCCCGACGGCAGCATCAGCCCGTACAGCAGGTCGCGCACCTTCATCGAGTCACCGAGGACCAGACGCGCGCTGGAGTAGCGCTGGACATGGGTGACCGGGTCGATCACGTAGTCCGTGTACTCCTTCTTGATCTTCACCTTCCGGTCGAGGTTCAGCTTGGGCTGCGACAGCACCACGAGCGCCGTCATGATCTTCGTCGTGGAGCCGGTGCGCAGCGGTGCGGTGGCGGCCTTGGTGAACAGCACCTTGCCGGTGGCCGCGTTCATCGCGTACGCGCCCTGCGCCGACACCTGCGGCGCCGCGGCGGACACGCGCGACGGCGCGGTCGCAGACGTGTGCGGCCGTGCCGCGGGCGCCGCCTGGGCCGGTGCGGCCGCGAGGATCCCCGTGGCGAGGACGGCACCGGCCGCCGCCGTGGCGACGGCTCTGCCGCCCACGCGCATCCCTCGACTGGTCGTCATGGTTCGTTCCCCTTGCGTCAGTGGTCAGTTGACAGGCGCTCACTCCATCAGGTCCGGGTTCCGGCGGCCATGGCGGAGATCACAGCGGCCGGTGCGAGCGCCGCACGGTGTGCCGTATCCGTGGAACCTGTGACGGAACTGTGGGCTCCATCACAGCGCCGGTGATCGCGAGCTGATCGTATGACCGGGTGCGCAAAGTGCTCCCCCTCGCCCTCACCGGCCTGCTGGCCCTGACGGCATGCCAGTTCACCGGTCATGACGACGACCATGCCGAGCAGGCCCGGCGACTCAACACCATGGCGGCGTTCCCGCTGCACAGCTATCTGCCGGACCCGGCCTCGGACGACGGGAAGGCCATCGTCAAGGCGCAGTGGCTGCTGGCCAAGCGGTGCATGATCGGTCTCGGGTACGCCGGCTTCTCGGCGCTCGACACCAGCACCGTCGAGTCGACCTACCCGGTCCGCAAGGGAAACGCCCCGCTCAGCAGCTCGGTCGGTGACGACAGCCCGTACGGCGTCGACGACCCCGATCTGGCGGCCCAGCGCGGCTACCACCTCCGCGACCCGGAGAAGGACAGCCAGCCGCAGGAGTGGCCCGACGACCAGTACCTCGCGCTCACCGGCGCCTTCGGCTCCGGCGACAGCCACCTCGCCCACGGTCACGCCATCCCCGAGGGCGGCTGCCTGGGCCGGGCGACCCGCACGCTGTACGGCGCGCCGCCCAAGGCGACGAAGGTCGGCAAGCTGAAGCTCACCGGCTCCTTCGCGCTGGCCATGGAACTCTGGTACGAGTCCCACAAAGAGGCGCGGAAGGACCCGGCCTGGAAGAAGGCCGACCGCGCCTGGTCGGCCTGTATGAAGAAGAAGGGCTTCCACTACTCCGATCCCGACCAGGCCACCGACGACTTCGCTTGGCACCGGACCGACGGGCCTTCGGAGAAGGAGACGAAGACCGCGACCGCCGACGCCCGCTGCAAGCTCGACACCGACTACATCCGCACCGTGCACACCATCGACATCCGCGCCCAGAAGGCCGCCATCGGCAGGCACAAGGCCGACCTCGACCGGGTGCTCGCCGCGGACGCCCGCGCCCTCGACAAGGCCCGGACGGTCATCGACCAGGAGTCCTGAGCACCCCGGACGCCACCCGAGCCGCCCTGTGACAGGGCTGTGACAGGAACTGTGGCCTCCGCCCTACGCCGGCCGGTCCGCCCCGGCCGACGATCACCGGATGCGCCGAACCCCGCTCCTCCGTGCCGCCGCGGCGGTGACCCTGCTCGCGCTGACGGGCTGCGGCTCGAAGACGGCCGGCCCGGGCGGGACCGGCGCCCAACCCCGCTGCCCTTCCGCCACCGGCACCCCGCAGCCGCTGCCCGCCGCCACCCTGACCCGGGACGGGGTGACGATCACCGGCGTGTCCGGCGGCGGCCACGGCTGCCGGAGCGGCCGCTTCTTCGCCGACTTCACGGTCACCAACCCCGAGCGGACGGCGATGACCTACACCGTCACCTTCCGCTTCCGGCCCGCGCCCGGCGACGGCACCGGCATCGCGCGGCAGACCGTGCCGGCCGTCGGACCGGGCCGTACCGCCCGCGGCAGCGTCGTACTCGGCGAACTGCCCGCGGACGCCTCCGCCGTGACCGGCGTGTCGGTCGAGCAGGTGCGCAGCGTCCCCACCGCCGAAGCGCCCTCCCAGGGCGGCCCCTGCCCGGCCTCCGGGACACGCCTCTACCCCGACCAGGGCGACGCCGCCATGGGGCTGCGCGTCGTCGGCCTGCACCTGGAGAACTGCGGCACACGCCCGTACGCCCTCGACGGCCGCCCCGCGCTCCGCGTCCTCGGCGCCGACCACGCACCCGTCACCGGCGTCCGGGTCGTCCCCGGCGAAAGCGTCGCCACCAGCACCGGCGCCGACGGCACCCCGCGACCCCTCACCCTCGCCCCCGGCGAGCGCGCCTACGCCGTCCTCGTCTGGCGCAACACCACCGAGGCCGGCGACCCCGTCAACGCGCCCTATGTACGGGTGTGGGCCAGGCCCGGCGCCGCGCCCGTGACGGTGACCCCCGAACTGGACCTCGGTACCACCGGCCGGCTCGGCATCGGCCCCTGGAAGAAGGAGGACGCCGGCTAGCGGGGTGCGGAAAACCAGTGGTCGCCGCGGAGGGGGAGCGACAGACTCGATGGCGTGTTCCTGACGATCTCCACGCACGGCGACTCCGCCCGCCCGGCCACCGACCTCGGATTCCTGCTGCACAAGCACCCTGACAAGGCGCAGCGGTTCTCCACCTCCCATGGCACCGCGCACGTCTTCTACCCCGAGGCGGACGACACGCGCTGCACGGCCGCGCTGCTCCTGGAGATCGATCCGGTCGCGCTGGTCCGGCGGGGCAAGGGCAAGGGCCGCGGCGGCGCCCCCGACGCGGCGCTCGCGCAGTACGTCAACGACCGGCCCTACGCCGCGTCCTCGCTGCTCGCGGTCGCGCTGAGCGGTGTCTTCTCCAGCGCGATGCGTGGGGTCTGCACCGCCCGCCCCGAGCGGGCCGTCACCCCGCTGCCGCTGCGCATCGAGATTCCCGCGCTGCCCGCCCGCGGCGGACCGGAACTGGTCCGCCGGCTGTTCGAGCCGCTCGGCTGGGCGGTGACCGCCGAACCGGTCGCCCTGGACAGCGAGTTCCCGCAATGGGGCGACTCGCGCTACGTCCGCCTGGCCCTTCAGGCCGGGACGCTGACCCTCGCCGAGGCGCTGCGCCATCTGTACGTCCTGCTGCCGGTGCTCGACGACGCCAAGCACTACTGGGTCTCCGCCGACGAGGTGGACAAGCTGCTGCGGGCCGGCGAGGGCTGGCTGCCCGGGCACCCGGAGCAGAAGCTGATCGTCGGCCGCTATCTGTCCCGCCGCTGGTCGCTGGCCCGGCAGGCGATGGAGCGGCTGGAGCTGGTGCGGCTCGCGGAGGCCGACGACAGCGAGGTCGAGGACATCGACAACGCGGTCGGCGAGGAGACCGAGACGGAGGAGCGGCCGACCCCGCTCGCCGTGCAGCGCCGGGACGCGATCATCGAGGCGCTGGGCGCCTGCGGTGCCGCCCGGGTGC
Source organism: Streptomyces sp. NPDC001606 (assembly GCF_053596835.1). NCBI lineage: Bacteria > Bacillati > Actinomycetota > Actinomycetes > Kitasatosporales > Streptomycetaceae > Streptomyces > Streptomyces sp. NPDC001606. The sequence goes on along the minus strand of NZ_JBSFHC010000014.1, from coordinate 31,917 downwards.
TCGATCTCGGCTGCGGCCAGGGCCAGTTGGTGCAGGCGCTGCTGAAGGACGCGCGGTTCACCGAGATCGTCGGCGTCGACGTGTCGATGCGTGCGCTGGCCATCGCGGGGCGGCGGCTCGGGCTGGACCGCATGGGCGAGCGGCAGGCCTCGCGGGTCCGGCTCGTCCAGGGCTCGCTCGCCTACACGGACAACCGGCTCAAGGGCTACGACGCCGCCGTGCTCAGCGAGGTCGTCGAACACCTCGACCTGCCCCGGCTGCCCGCGCTGGAGTACTCGGTGTTCGGGCACGCCCGCCCGCGCACGGTCCTCGTGACCACCCCGAACGTCGAGTACAACGTCCGCTGGGAGACCCTCCCGGCCGGACATGTGCGCCACGGCGACCACCGCTTCGAGTGGACCCGCGAGGAGTTCCGCGCCTGGGCGGCCGCCGTTGCCGAACGGCACGGCTACGCCGTGGAGTTCCGTCCCGTCGGCCCCGACGACCCCGAGGTGGGACCGCCCACCCAGATGGCAGTGTTCACCCTCGACGCCGTGAAGGAGGCGAAGGCAGCATGACCGAGGCGACCGACAGCAAGCGGCGGGTCCTTCCCGTCACCGACCTCTCCCTCGTCGTCCTCGTCGGCGCCTCCGGCTCCGGCAAGTCGACCTTCGCCCGCCGGCACTTCAAGCCCACCGAGGTCATCTCCTCGGACTTCTGCCGCGGACTGGTCTGTGACGACGAGAACGACCAGAGCGCGACCCGGGACGCCTTCGACGTCCTGCACTACATCGCCGGCAAGCGGCTGGCGGCCGGCCGCCGGACCGTGGTGGACGCCACCAGCGTGCAGCAGGACAGCCGGCGCCAGCTGATCGAACTCGCCCGGACGTACGACGTCCTGCCCATCGCCATCGTGCTGGACATGCCGGAAGAGGTGTGCGCCGAGCGCAACGCGGCCCGCGCCGACCGCGCGGACATGCCACGCCGGGTCATCCAGCGGCACATCCGCGAACTGCGCCGCTCGCTCCGCCATCTGGAGCGCGAGGGCTTCCGCAAGGTGCATGTGCTGCGCGGCCCGGCGGAGGCCGAGCAGGCCACCGTCGTCACCGAGAAGCGGTTGAACGACCTGACGCACCTCACCGGCCCCTTCGACATCGTCGGCGACATCCACGGCTGCTCCGCCGAACTGGAGTCCCTGCTCGGCAAGCTGGGCTACGTCGACGGAGTCCACCCCGAGGGCCGTACCGCCGTCTTCGTCGGCGACCTCGTCGACCGCGGCCCGGACAGCCCCGGGGTGCTGCGCCGGGTGATGTCGATGGTGAAGTCGGGCAACGCCCTGTGCGTGCCCGGCAACCACGAGAACAAGTACGGCCGTTACCTCAAGGGCCGCAAGGTCCAGCACACCCACGGACTGGCCGAGACCATCGCGCAGATGGAGGGGGAGAGCGAGGAGTTCCGGCAGGAGGTGCGGGAGTTCCTCGACGGACTCGTCAGCCACTACGTCCTCGACGGCGGCAAGCTGGTCGTCTGCCACGCCGGGCTGCCCGAGAAGTACCACGGCCGCACCTCCGGCCGGGTCCGCTCGCACGCCCTGTACGGCGACACCACCGGCGAGACCGACGAGTTCGGGCTGCCGGTGCGCTACCCGTGGGCGGAGGAGTACCGGGGCCGGGCGGCGGTGGTCTACGGCCACACCCCCGTCCCGCAGGCGAGCTGGCTGAACAACACCATCTGCCTGGACACCGGTGCCGTCTTCGGCGGCAGACTGACCGCGCTGCGCTGGCCGGAGCGCGAGCTGGTCGACGTACCGGCCGAGCGGGTCTGGTACGAGCCGGCGAGGCCGCTGCGCACCGAGGCACCGGGCGGTCTGGACGGCCGCCCGCTGGACCTGGCGGACGTGCACGGCCGCCGGGCGGTGGAGACCCGGCACGCGGGGCTGGTGGCGCTCCGCGAGGAGAACGCGGCGGCGGCGCTGGAGGTCATGAGCCGCTTCGCGGTCGACCCGCGCCTGCTGCCGTACCTGCCGCCGACCATGGCGCCGACGGCGACCTCCACGGTGGATGCCCGCGGCGGAGCCGCTGATGGGCACTTCCTGGAGCATCCGGTCGAGGCGTTCGCGAGTTACGCGCGGGACGGGGTCGAGCGGGTCGTGTGCGAGGAGAAGCACATGGGCTCGCGGGCCGTGGCCCTGGTGTGCCGGGACGCGGCGACGGCGCGCGAGCGGTTCGGCGCTGGGGGCACCTCCCGCTCGAGCGAAGCCGAGAGTGGGGGAGGCCCGACCGGGTCCCTCTACACCCGTACCGGGCGGCCGTTCTTCGACGACGAGAACGTCACCGAGGAGATCCTCGGCCGGCTTCGCTCGGCGATCGGGGCCGCGGGCCTGTGGGACGAACTGGCCACGGACTGGCTGCTGCTGGACGCCGAGCTGATGCCCTGGTCGCTGAAGGCCGCGGGGCTGCTGCGCAGCCAGTACGCGGCCGTGGGCGCCGCCTCCGGCGCGGTGTTCCCGAGCGCGCTGACCGCGCTGGAGACCGCCGCCGCCCGGGGCGTCGACGTCACCGGCCTGCTGGACCGCCAGCGGGAACGCGCCGCCGACGCGGCGGCGTTCACCGCCGCCTACCGCCGCTACTGCTGGACCACCGACGGCCTGGACGGCGTCCGGCTGGCCCCGTTCCAGATCCTGGCCGCCCAGGGCCGCAGCCTCGCCGCGCTGCCGCACGACGAGCAACTCGCCCTGATCGACCGGATGGTGGAGCACGACGGCACCGGGCTGCTGCGGACCACCCGGCGGCTGTACGTCGACACCGGCGACCCCGACTCGGTCCGTGCCGGTGTCGACTGGTGGCTGGAGATGACCGGGCGCGGCGGCGAGGGCATGGTCGTCAAGCCGGTCGGCGCGCTGGTGCGCAGCCCGGAGGGCCGACTGGTGCAGCCCGGCATCAAGTGCCGGGGCCGCGAGTACCTGCGGATCATCTACGGCCCCGAGTACACCCGGCCCGAGCAGCTCGACCGGCTGCGGCAGCGGTTCCTGAACCACAAGCGGTCCCTCGCCCTGCGCGAGTACGCCCTCGGCCTGGAAGCCCTGGACCGGCTCGCCGCCGGGGAGCCGCTGTGGCGGGTGCACGAGGCGGTGTTCGGCGTACTGGCCCTGGAATCGGAACCGGTCGACCCCCGCCTGTAGGAGCCCGCCGCGCGGCCGGCGCTACCCCGCCAGCCGCAGGCGGTGTGCGGACACGCCCAGGCGGACCGTCTGGCCCCAGGTGAGGTGGAGGGCGTCGGATTCGATGCCGTCGCCGAAGGCGATCAGGCGGTCGGACTCCACGGTGAGCGTCAGCGCCGCCGAGGCCGTGAGGTCGCCCGCCACCAGGGTCGTACCGGTGGCCGGGGACGGCCAGGCCTCGCGGACGAACCACACCAGGCGGTCCTCGGTGGGGGAGGGCAGCGGGAGCCGGCTGCCGCGCTCCTGCCACACCGAGCGGAGCCAGCCCGTCGCCCCGGTCCCGGTGCCGACCAGCACCCCGGAGGAGGCCTGGGCCTCGGCGACACCCCCGTCGCCGTCGAGGCCCAGGCGGTACCGGGCGGTCTGATGACCGGCGGCGCCCAGGTAGATCTCGTTGAGGGCCACCAGCCGCTGGGTGTCGTCGGCGACGGCCTCCACCATGGTGAGTTCGTCGGCGCCGGTCTGATACACCCCCGGCAGAAGCTGCGCGGCGTCCGCCGGGCGGTGGCGCACCAGGACTCCGGGGTTGCGGCCGGGATCGGCGTCGATGCCGATCACCGGCTGGCCGGCCAGGTACTTGGCGACGTTCGCGACCAGCCCGTCCTGCCCGACCACCACCACCACGTCCTCCGGGGCGAACAGGAACCGGTCCAGGTCGGCCCGCTCCACCCGCGCCTGCCGCCAGGTCAGCGGCACCGCCGCGACCACCTCGGCCAGCGCCCGGTGGGCCCGCCGGTGCCGCTCGGCGACCTCCTCGATGTCCCGGCCCCGGGAGGCGAGGAAGAAGGCGGCCTGGCCGTGCGTGCCGTGCCGGGCCACCAACTCCTCGTACTCCGTGGTCCGGTGGACCAGCACGGCGCGCGGCGTGAGGCTCATGCCCCGGCCTCCGGTGCGCCGCCGAGCCGCGCGAGGAGCCCGGTCAGCACGTCCGGCGAGATGGTCACGCTGTCGATGTTCGGCAGGTTCTCGGCCACCCGCATCGCGGCGAGCGCGTGCAGCGTGGCCACCTCGGCGTCGGCGTGCACCCGCAGCCAGGCCGCCCGTGCCTGCGCCCGGGCCTCGCCGACCTCGCGGGCCTGCTCGGCCTCCGCGCGGGCGAGCCGTACCGCCTTGTCCGCCTCCGCCGCGGCCATCCGCTCCATCCGGGCGGCCTCGGCCGTCGTCATCCGCTCGGTGCGGACCGCCTCCGCCTCCGCGAGCCGTACCGTGCGGGCGGCCTCCGCGTCCGCGCGCACGGCGTCCGCCGCCGCCAGTTCCTCGGCCTCGCGCCGCGCGTTGGTGCCGCGCTGCTCGACCAACTGCTCCTCGCGCCGGGCGAGTTCGATCTTGCTGGCGAGTTCGTTCTCGGCGATCGCGCGCTCCCGCTCCACGGCCACCGCCCGGCGCTCGTAGGTCGCCCGGTCGGCCTCCTGCTGGATCTGCTCCCGGGCCGGTGTGCGCAGCGCGCGTTCCACCTCGGCCTCCGGGCGTACGGCGACCACGCGGACGGCGACCACCTCGATACCGGTGGCCGGGAGCCGGGGCTCCGCCGCGAGTCCGGCCGCGAGGCGCTCGCGCACCGCGGCGACCCCGCCGGTCAGCGCCGCCGACAGCGGGGTGCCGGCCAGCACGTCCAGGGCGTGTTCCTGGGCCGTCTCGGTGAGCAGGGTGCCGAGCTGTTCCAGCGGGGCGCCGCGCCAGGCGCCGGTGTCGGGGTCGACGGAGAAGTCGAGCCGGGTGGCGGCGAGCGCCGGGTCGGCGATGCGGTAGGTGACCGTGGCCTGCACGGTCACGTCCTGGAAGTCGGCCGTACGGGCGTGGAAGGTCATCGCCAGTTCGCGGTCGTCCACCGGGATCTCGGAGAGGGCCGCGGTCAGCGCGCGGAACCAGAAGCTGAGCCCGGGCCCGTCGTGGACCAGCCGTCCGGAGCGGTGGTGCCGGATGTGCGCGGTCGGCGCGCCCCGCAGATGGCGCCAGCCGAAGCGGCGGGTGATGTCGGCCATGGGGTCCCCCTGGTTCCTCGATTTTCGTCACTGAGACGATAAACGGAGCGCCTACTTGTCGTCAAGGAGACGAAAACTGGTGTTCGGGGAATCTGCTCGGTTGCGGGTGAATCCGGGCCCCGGTGGTCAGGATGGAGGCATGGCATTCCATGTCGACTCCGAGGCCGGGCGGCTGCGCCGCGTCATCCTGCACCGGCCCGATCTCGAGCTCAAAAGGCTCACCCCCAGCAACAAGGACGCCCTCCTCTTCGACGATGTGCTCTGGGTGCGCCGGGCTCGCGCCGAGCACGACGGCTTCGCCGACGTGCTGCGCGACCGCGGGGTCGCCGTGCACCTCTTCGGTGACCTGCTCGCCGAGACCCTCCAGGTCCCCGAGGCCCGCACCCTCGTCCTGGACCGGGTCTTCGACGAGAAGGAGTACGGCCCCCTCGCCACCGACCATCTGCGCGCCGCCTTCGACCGCACCCCCCCGGCCGCGCTGGCCCAGGTCCTGGTGGGCGGTATGACCAAGCGGGAGTTCCTGGAGCTGTACGAGGAGCCCGCCTCGGTCCGCTTCCACGTCATGGAGCTGGACGACTTCCTGCTCCCCCCGCTGCCCAACCACCTCTTCACCCGCGACACCTCGGCGTGGATCTACGACGGCGTCTCCATCAACGCCATGCGCTGGCCCGCCCGGCAGCGCGAGACCGTGCACTTCGAGGCGATCTACCGCCATCACCCGCTCTTCCGGGACGAGGGCTTCCGCGTCTGGTCCCGGGGGCAGGCCGACTTCCCCTCCACCATCGAGGGCGGCGACGTGCTGGTGATCGGCAACGGCGCCGTCCTCATCGGGATGAGCGAGCGCACCACCCCGCAGGCCGTGGAGATGCTCGCGCACAAGCTGTTCGCGGCCGGCTCGGCGCATACGATCGTCGCGCTCGACATGCCCAAGCGGCGGGCGTTCATGCACCTCGACACGGTGATGACCATGGTCGACGGCGACACCTTCACGCAGTACGCCGGGCTCGGCATGCTCCGCTCGTACACCATCGAGCCGGGCGTCGGCGAACGCGAGCTGAAGGTCACCGACCACCCGCCGGAGCACATGCACCGGGCCATCGCCGCCGCCCTCGGCCTCGGCGAGATCCGGGTGCTCACCGCCACCCAGGACGTGCACGCGGCCGAGCGCGAGCAGTGGGACGACGGCTGCAACGTGCTCGCCGTCGAGCCCGGGGTGGTCGTCGCCTACGAGCGCAACTCCACCACCAACACGCATCTGCGCAAGCAGGGCATCGAGGTGATCGAGATCCCGGGCAGCGAGCTGGGGCGGGGCCGGGGCGGGCCGCGCTGTATGAGCTGCCCGGTGCAGCGGGACGCCGTCTGACCGGCGGGCGCCGTCCACCTGGCGGACGTGAGGTGCGCAACGAGGGCACGACTGTATAGAAATGTCGACCGTCGTATAGAATTCCAAAAGTCCGTGCCACCCGCATCCCTGGAGCGCCCCCATGGCGACAGCCCCGACCGCCCTCGCCGGCCGCCACTTCCTCAAGGAGCTGGACCTCACCGAGGAGGAGTTCCGCGGCCTGATCGAGCTGGCCGCCGAGCTGAAGGCCGCCAAGAAGGCCGGGACCGAGACCCAGTACCTGCGCGGCCGGAACATCGCGATGATCTTCGAGAAGACCTCGACGCGCACCCGCTGCGCGTTCGAGGTCGCCGCCGCCGACCAGGGCGCCCACACCACCTACCTGGACCCGTCCGGCTCGCAGATCGGCCACAAGGAGTCGGTCAAGGACACCGCCCGGGTCCTCGGCCGGATGTTCGACGCCATCCAGTACCGGGGCGACAGCCAGGCCAAGGTCGAGGAACTGGCCGCGCATGCCGGCGTGCCCGTCTACAACGGCCTCACCGACGACTGGCACCCCACCCAGATGCTCGCCGACGTGCTCACCATGGTCGAGCACAGCGCCAAGCCGCTGAACCGGATCGGCTACGCCTACCTGGGCGACGCCCGCTTCAACACGGGCAACTCCTACCTGATCACGGGCGCGCTGCTCGGCATGGACGTGCGGATCGTCGCGCCCAAGGCCTACTGGCCGGCGCAGGACATCGTGGACCGCGCCCAGGAGCTGGCCGCCTCCAGCGGTGCCCGGATCACCCTCACCGAGGAGATCGCGGAGGGGGTCGCGGGCGCCGACTTCGTCGTCACCGACGTCTGGGTCTCCATGGGCGAGCCCAAGGAGGTCTGGGCCGAGCGGATCACCGCCCTCGCCCCCTACGCCGTGACCATGGACGTCCTGCGCGCCACCGGCAACCCGGACGTGAAGTTCCTGCACTGCCTGCCGGCCTTCCACGACCTCGGCACCGCCATCGGCCGCGAGGTGTACGAGAACCACGGTCTGACCTCGCTGGAGGTCACCGACGAGGTCTTCGAGTCCGCCCACTCGGTCGTCTTCGACGAGGCCGAGAACCGCCTGCACACCATCAAGGCGCTGCTGGTCGCCACCCTCGCCTGAGGGGCCTTATCCTGACCGGCGGCCCAGGGAGCCACCCCTTCCCCGGGCCACCGCCGCGGCTGTACGACAGTCGCCCGCACCATCAGAAACGAGCACCACCCGTATGCCCGCTCCACGCATCAAGTCCCCGCACCTGCTCGTCGCCGAATCCGGCGCCGACCGCGAGGGCCACGGCCTCCAGCGCACGATGGGCCTCTTCCAGCTCATCTGCTTCGGTGTCGGCGCCATCGTCGGCACCGGCATCTTCGTCGGCCTCTCCGACTCCGTCGCGCAGGCCGGCCCGGCCGTGGTCGTCTCCTTCGTCCTGGCCGCGATCACCTGCGTCTTCACCGCCTTCTCCTTCGCCGAGCTGGGCGGTGCGATCCCGGTCTCCGGTTCCTCGTACTCCTTCGCCTACGCCGGCCTCGGCGAGTCCACCGCCTTCCTGGTCGGCTGGTGCCTGCTGCTGGAGTACGGCATCTCCATCTCGGCGGTCGCCGTCGGCTGGAGCCAGTACGTCAACGAGCTGCTGCACAGCCTCACCGGCCTCCAGCTCCCGGCCGCGCTGTCCGCGGGGCCCGGTGACGGCGGCGTCATCAACCTCCCCGCGGTGATCGTCATCGCCATGGCCTCGGTGCTGCTGGTGCGCGGGGTGCGGGAGAGCGCCCGGGCCACCGCCGCCATGGCCGCGGTGAAGCTCGCGATCCTGCTCGCCTTCTGCGTCATCGGCTACAGCGCCTTCAAGCACGGCAACCTCACCCCGTTCTCCCCGGCCGGCCTCGGCGGCATCGGCGCGGGCACCACCGCCGCGTTCTTCTCGTACATCGGCTTCGACGCGATCACCACGGCCGGCGAGGAGGCCAAGAATCCGCGCCGGGACATCCCGGTCGCGATCATGGTCTGCATGGGCATCGTGACCCTGCTGTACTGCGCGGTCGCGCTCGCCGCGATCGGCGCCATCGGCGGCAAGCAGGTGGCCGGCCGCCCCGCGGCCCTGTCCTACGTCGTCAACGAGGTCACCGGATCCACCATCGGCGGCGGGGTCATCGCCTTCGGCGCGGTCGTCGCGATCGCCTCCGTGGTGCTCGCGGTGATGTACGGCCAGACCCGCATCCTGATGTCGATGTCCCGGGACGGCCTGATCCCGCGCGTCTTCGAGAAGGTGAACCCGAAGACCTCCACCCCGGTGGCCGGCACGCTGATCGTCGCCCTCGTCTTCGCGCTCCCCGCGGCCTTCGCCTCCCTGGACGCCGTGATGAACCTGTGCACCATCGGCACCCTCGCGATCATGGCCGTCGTCAACATCGCGGTGATCGCCCTGCGCCGCCGCGAACCGGGCCTCACCCGCAGCTTCCGGGTGCCGCTGTACCCGGTGGTACCGCTGCTCGGCGTCGCCTTCTGCCTCTACCTGATGTACGAGACGGGCTGGCAGACCTGGGTCCAGTTCGCGGTGTTCCTCGCGGTGGGCGCGGTGCTCTACGCCGCGTACGGCCGCCGGCACTCCACCCTGGCCCAGGCCCCGGCCGCGGAGGTCACTGCCGACGACGCTGTGCGGGAACAGCAGGCAGTGTGAACCACACCGCCTTGCCCGACGGGGTGGGGCGGTGACCGCAGGAGGAGCTGAGGGCGCGGATCAGCAGCAGCCCGCGCCCGCCCTCCTGCCAGACGTCCGGCATCTCGATGACCGGGCGGATGAGATGCCCGGGGGGTGCCGGGTCCGGGTCGTGCACCTCGACCTGGCAGCCGCCCGGCGCCAGCTCCACCACCAGCTCTATCGGGCCGCGCCCCGCGGTGTGCTCCACCGCGTTGGCCACCAGCTCGGCCGTGAGCAGTTCCGCCGTGTCGCTGTCCGCGGTGTGCTCCACCTCGGCGAGCGCCGTACGCACCAGGGCGCGGGCCACGGGCACCGCGGCGGCGGTGTGCGGCAGCGCGATGCGCCAGGAGGCCGATTCGGTGGGGCGTTCGTGCAAGGCGAGTCCGTTCATGGAGCAGGCTGTCCTGCTTTCGACTGTAGGAATGGTACGGGCCCGGCCACTACAGACCGTCGTCGGGCTTCGCCGGGACCCCTCGGCCCCGGTACCGGCGGCCTACCCAGGCCGGTGGCCTGCCTCGCCCGCGCGGGCCCACTGTTACGGCGCTGTCGATGATCGGTGACGGACGTGACCGGACTCGGCCAATCGACTGAGGTGTGTCGCGCACTCGTGACGACAGTCAAAAACGAGTGATAACTTCATGGGACAGTGCAACCTACGGCACCACCGCCCTAGGAGGCCGCCCACCATGAGTCCCTTCACCGGCTCCGCCGTCCGCACCGCCGACTGGGAGCATCTGCGGGTCCAGCTCGCCGACGGGGTCGCCACCGTCACCCTCGCACGCCCCGAAAAGCTCAACGCCCTCACCTTCGGCGCCTACGCCGACCTGCGCGATCTGCTCGCCGAGCTGTCCCGGGAGCGGGCCGTCCGCGCCCTGGTCCTGGCCGGCGAGGGGCGCGGCTTCTGCTCCGGCGGCGACGTCGACGAGATCATCGGCGCCACCCTGTCCCTGGACACCGCCCAGCTCCTCGACTTCAACCGGATGACCGGCCAGGTGGTGCGGGCGATCCGCGAGTGCCCGTTCCCGGTGATCGCCGCGGTGCACGGGGTGGCGGCCGGCGCCGGAGCGGTCCTCGCCCTGGCCGCCGACTTCCGCGTCGCGGACCCCACGGCCCGCTTCGCCTTCCTCTTCACCCGCGTCGGCCTGTCCGGCGGCGACATGGGCGCGGCCTATCTACTGCCCCGCGTCGTCGGCCTCGGCCACGCCACCCGGCTGCTGATGCTCGGCGAACCGGTCCGGGCCCCGGAGGCGGAGCGGATCGGCCTCATCAGCGAGCTGGTGGAGGAGGGCGGCGTGGACGCGGCGGCCCAGGCACTGGCCCGCCGGCTGGCCGACGGACCCGCACTGGCCCACGCCCAGACGAAGGCGCTGCTCACCGCGGAACTGGACATGCCGCTGGCGGCCGCGGTGGAACTGGACGCGGCGACCCAGGCCCTGCTGATGAACGGCGAGGACTACGCCGAGTTCCACGCGGCCTTCACGGAGAAGCGGCCGCCGAAGTGGCGGGGGAGGTGAGCGCCCATGCTCCGCGTGGCGATCATCGGCGGCGGTCCCGGCGGCCTCTATGCGGCGGCCCTCCTGAAACGTCTCGACCCCGACCGGGACGTGACCGTCTGGGAGCGCAACGCCCCCGATGAGACCTTCGGCTTCGGCGTGGTCCTCTCCGACGAGACCCTCGGCGGCATCGAGCACGCCGACCCCGTGGTCTACGAGGCGCTGCGGCAGCGCTTCGTCCGCTGGGACGACATCGACATCGTCCACCGCGGCACCCTCCAGCGCTCCGGCGGGCACGGGTTCGCCGCCGTCCGCAGACGGACCCTGCTGAAGATCCTCCACGAGCGGTGCCGCTCCCTCGGCGTGCGGCTCCGCTTCCGTACCGAGGCCCCGCCCGTGGACACCCTGTCCCGGGAGTACGACCTCGTCATCGCCGCCGACGGGGTGCACAGCGCCACCCGCGAGGCCTATGCCCACGCCTTCGGCCCCCGGGTGACGTCACACCGCTGCCGGTACATCTGGCTCGCCGCCGAGTTCGCCTTCGACGCGTTCCGCTTCGAGATCGCCGAGACCGAGCACGGCGTGATGCAGCTGCACGGCTACCCGTACGCGCCCGGCGCCTCCACCGTGATCGTGGAGATGCGCGAGGAGGTCTGGCGGGCGGCCGGATTCGACGCCGTCACCCCGCAGGAGTCCATCGAGCGCTGCGCCAAGATCTTCGCCGACGCACTGGACGGCCGCCCCCTGCACTCCAACAAGTCGGCGTGGACGACCTTCCGCACGGTGGTCAACGAGCACTGGTCGCACGGCAATGTGGTGCTGCTCGGCGATGCCGCCCACACCGCGCACTTCTCCATCGGCTCCGGCACCAAGCTCGCCGTCGAGGACGCCCTGGCCCTCGCCGCGTGCCTTCAGGAGCAGCCGGACGTGCCCGGCGCGCTGGCCGCCTACGAGGCCGAGCGCAAGCCCGTCGTCGCCTCCACCCAGCGGGCCGCCCGCGCCAGCCTGGAGTGGTTCGAGAACCTTCGGTTCCATCTCGGCCAGCCGCCCCGCCAGTTCGCCTTCAACCTGCTCACCCGCAGCCGCCGGGTCACCCATGACAACCTCCGGCTGCGCGACCGCCGGTTCACCGACGCCGTGGAGCGCGAGTTCGGCTGCCCGCCCGGTACGCCGCCGATGTTCACCCCGTTCCGGCTGCGCGGGCTGGCGCTGCGCAACCGGGTCGTGGTGTCCCCGATGGACATGTACTCGGCCACCGACGGCGTCCCCGGCGACTTCCATCTCGTCCATCTCGGCGCGCGGGCGCTCGGCGGAGCCGGGCTGGTGATGACCGAGATGGTGTGCGTGAGCCCGGAGGGCCGGATCACCCCCGGCTGCGCCGGCCTCTACACCGGCCGGCAGGCGAAGGCCTGGCGGCGCATCACCGACTTCGTGCACACCCGGGCGCCGGGCACCGCGATCGGGGTGCAGCTCGGGCACTCCGGCCGCAAGGGCTCGACCCGGCTGATGTGGGAGGGCATCGACGAACCGCTGCCCGAGGGCAACTGGCCGCTGGTGGCCGCCTCCCCGCTGCCGTACAAGCCGGCCAGCCAGACCCCGCGGGAGCTGCACCGGGCCCAGCTCACCGACATCCGCGAGCAGTTCACCGCGGCGGCGCGGCGGGCCGCCCGGGCCGGCTTCGACCTGCTGGAACTGCACTGCGCGCACGGCTATCTGCTCTCCGGCTTCCTCTCCCCGCTCACCAACCGGCGCACCGACGCCTACGGCGGTTCACTGGAGAAGCGGCTCAGGTTCCCGCTGGAGGTCTTCGACGCCGTCCGCGCGGTGTGGCCGGCCGAGCGGCCCATGACGGTCCGGACCTCCGCCACCGACTGGGCCGAGGGCGGCACGACCGCCGAGGACGCCGTGGAGATCGCCCGCGCCTTCGCCGCGCACGGCGCCGACGCGATCGACGTCTCCACCGGGCAGGTGGTGGCCGAGGAGGCACCGGAGTTCGGGCGGTCGTACCAGACGCCGTTCGCCGACCGCATCCGGCACGAGGTGCGGGTGCCGGTCATCGCGGTCGGCGCGATCTCCTCCTGGGACGACGTGAACTCGCTGATCCTGGCCGGCCGCACCGACCTGTGCGCGCTCGCCCGGCCGCATCTGTACGACCCGCACTGGACCCTGCACGCGGCCGCCGAGCAGGGGTACGACGGCCCCGGTGCGGTGTGGCCCGCGCCCTACCGGGCGGGCAGCCGCCGCCCCCAGACCGGCCGCACGGACGCCCCGAAGCCCCGGCTGACCCTCGGCGGCTGAGCACCGTGTCGGGGGCGATGTGGATTCGCTGATCCTGGCCGGCCGCACCGACCTGTGCGCGCTCGCCCGGCCGCATCTGTACGACCCGCACTGGACCCTGCACGCGGCCGCCGAGCAGGGGTACGAAGGCCCCGGTGCGGTGTGGCCCGCGCCCTACCGGGCGGGCAGCCGCCGCCCCCAGACCGGCCGCACGGACGCCCCGAAGCCCCGGCTGACCCTCGGCGGCTGAGGTCGGCCTCCGGGGGGCCGTGTCAGAGGCCCGCGAAGCGGGCGCCCGCGTCCCGCAGCCTGGTGTGCAGGCCGTGGAACACCTCCGCGGAGCGGACGCCCGGCCAGCCGGCGGGCAGCAGCCGGGTGGGCAGGCCCGGGTCGGTGTACGGCAGGTGGCGCCAGGAGTCCAGGGCGAGCAGGTAGTCGCGGTAGGCCTCCTCGGGCGGGGTGTCCGCGCGCCGCTCCCAGGCGCTCAGGACGGGCGCGTGCGCGTCCAGGAAGCGCTCGTGCTCCTTGGCGATCGCGGCCAGGTCCCACCAGCGGGCCACCGCCTCGGCCGTGGCCGCGAAGCCCAGGTGCTCCCCGCGGAAGAAGTCGACGTACGGGTCCAGCCGGAGCCTGCACAGGGTGTGCCGCGCCTCCTCGTACAGCCGCGCCGGGGCGATCCACACCCCGGGGGCGGCCGTACCGAAGCCCAGACCGGCCAGCCGGGAGCGCAGCACATGCCGCTTCTGCCGCTCCGACTCGGGCACCGAGAACACCGCGAGCACCCAGCCCTCCTCCCGGGGCGCGGCCTCGGTGTAGATGCGGCGGTCGCCGTCCTCCAGCAACTGGCGTGCCTCCGCGGAGAGCTCGTACCCGGCGGCGCCGGCCGCGGTGCGGGCCGGCAGCAGCAGGCCGCGCCGTTTGAGCCGGGACACCGAGGACCGGACGGAGGGCGCGTCCACCCCGACCGCGGCCAGCAGCCGGATCAGCTCGGCCACGGGCATCGGACCGGGCATGAAGCGGCCGTAGGCGCCGTAGAGCGTGACGATGAGGGACCGGGGGGCGTGCTGCTCGGACACGTTGATCATTTTAGGTCGCCGGTGTCACTGCCGGTCGCCTTCGCTGCGCAACCGGAACCGCTGGAGCTTTCCGGTGGCCGTGCGGGGCAGCGCGGCCAGGAACACGAACTCGCGCGGGCACTTGTAGGGGGCCAGCTCGGCGACGAGGAAGGCGCGCAGGGCCTCCGGGTCGCGCGGGGCGCCGTCCCGCAGCACCGTGTACGCCACCGCCACCTGCCCGCGCGCCTCGTCGGGCCGGCCCACGACCGCCGCCTCCACCACGTCTGGATGGCGCAGCAGCGCGTCCTCCACCTCCGGACCGGCGATGTTGTACCCGGCCGAGATGATCATGTCGTCCGCGCGGGCCACATAGCGCAAGTAGCCGTCCGGCTCGCGGACATAGGTGTCGCCGGTGATGTTCCAGCCGTCCCGCACATACTCCCGCTGGCGCGGGTCGGCGAGATAGCGGCAGCCGACCGGGCCGCGCACGGCCAGCAGACCGGGCTCGCCGTCCGGCACCGGTGCGCCGTGCGCGTCCTGCACCCGCGCCTGCCAGCCCGGCACCGGCACCCCGGTGGTGCCCGGTCTGATCCGTTCGTCGGCGGCCGAGACGAAGATGTGCAGCAGCTCGGTCGCGCCGATGCCGTTGATGATCCGCACACCGGTGCGCTCGTGCCAGGCCCGCCAGGTGCCCACCGGCAGGTTCTCCCCGGCCGACACACAGCGACGCAGCGAGGAGACGTCGTACCCGTCCAGCTCGGCCAGCATCGTGCGGTAGGCGGTCGGGGCGGTGAACAGGACCGTGACCCGGTGTGCGGCGATCGCGGGCAGCAGCTGCCGGGGTCCGGCCTGCTCCAGCAGCAGGGAGCTGGCGCCGGCCCGCATCGGGAAGACCACCAGTCCGCCGAGGCCGAAGGTGAAGCCCAGCGGGGGAGAGCCGGTGAAGACGTCGTCCGGCCGGGGGCGCAGCACATGGGCGGCGAAGGTGTCCGCTATGGCCAGCACGTCCCGGTGGAAGTGCATGCACCCTTTCGGGCGGCCCGTGGTGCCCGAGGTGAACGCGATCAGGGCGACGTCGTCGGACGCCGTGTCGACCGCTGGGTAGGGGGTGTCCGGCGCGGGGCGGCGGAGCAGGTCGTCGGGGGCGTCACCGCCGTACGTCGTGATGCGCAGCCCGGGGATCTCCGCCTTCGCCAGGTCGTCGACCGAGCGGATGTCGCACAGCGCGTGCCGCACCCGGGCGATCTCGCAGATCGTGGCCAGCTCGTGCGGGCGCTGCTGGGCCAGCACGGTGACCGCGACCGCGCCCGCCTTCAGCACCGCCAGCCAGCAGGCGGCGAGCCAGGGCGTGGTGGGGCCGCGCAGCAGCACCCGGTTGCCCGGCACGACCCCCAGCTCGCCGGTGAGCAGATGCGCGATCCGGTCGACCCGGGTGCGCAGCTCGCCGTAGGTCCAGACCGGCCCGGCGGGGGTGTGGAAGACCGGGCGGGCCGGGTCGGTGTGGTCGAGCAGTTCCGCCGCGCAGTTCAGCCGGTCGGGGTAGTGCAGCTCGGGCAGGTCGAACCGCAGCTCGGGCCATTCGTCCGGCGGGGGCAGATGGTCGCGCGGGAAGGTGTCGACATGGGCCGAGAGATGCATGGCGGTTCGCCCCCTTGCCGTGGCAAGCGTCCGTACGCGGGCTCTGGACGGGCTTTCTGGCGGGCTCGCCGTTCGAGCGTATCGTCTTGGTGACGGCAGTCAACTGTGCGCGATAACGTCGAGGGGTGTCGTGACGGACGGCCCGTCCGGAGGGAGGACCGGCAGTGCCCGCATTCTCGCTCGACCCGGAACAGCTCGCCTGGTGCGCCGAGCTGCGCTCGCTCGCCGCTGAACGCCTGCGCCCGCTCGCCGACAAGGGCGAACCGGGCCGCGTCAACCGGCCGCTCCTCGCCGAGCTGGGGCGGCTCGGGCTGCTCGCCCGGCTGTTCACCTCCGGCGCGCTCGACCTCTGTCTGATGCGCGAGTCGCTGGCCCGGGCCTGTACCGAGGCCGAGACCGCCCTCGCCCTCCAGGGCCTGGGCGCCCACCCGGTGCACGCCCACGGCACCGAGGCCCAGCGCGAGCGCTGGCTGCCCCGGGTCGCCGACGGCAGCGCGGTCGCCGCCTTCGCGCTGAGCGAGCCGGGGGCCGGTTCGGACGCGGCGGCGCTCGCCCTCACGGCCGAGCCGGACGGCACCGGCTGGCGGCTCACCGGCGCCAAGTGCTGGATCTCCAACGCCCCCGAGGCCGACGTGTACACCGTCTTCGCCCGCACCACGCCCGGCGCCGGGGCCCGCGGGGTCACCGCCTTCCTGGTCCCCGCCGACCGGCCCGGACTCACCGGCAGCGCGCTGGAGATGCTCTCGCCGCACCCCATCGGCGCCCTCGACTTCGACGCCGTACCGGTGACCGCCGACGACCTGCTCGGCACGCCCGACCGCGGCTTCGCCGTTGCCATGGGCACCCTCAACCTCTTCCGCCCCAGCGTCGGCGCCTTCGCGGTGGGCATGGCCCAGGCGGCGCTCGACGCGACCGTCGACCACACCCGGCGGCGGGAGGCGTTCCAGGGCCGGCTGATGGACCTTCAGGCCGTCTCCCACCAGGTCGCCGAGATGGCGCTGCGCACCGAGGCGGCCCGGCTGCTGGTGTACGCGGCGGCGACGGCGTACGACGCGGGCGCGGCCGATGTGCCGCGGCGCGCGGCGATGGCCAAGCTGCTCGCCACCGAGACCGCGCAGTACGTGGTCGACGCCGCCGTCCAGCTGCACGGCGCCCGCGCCCTGCGCCGGGGCCACCTCCTGGAGCACCTCTACCGGGAGGTCCGCGCACCGCGCATCTACGAGGGTGCCAGCGAGGTCCAGCGCGGCATCATCGCCAAGGAGCTGTACGCCCGCGCCGAGGAGGAGGCCCGATGAGCGCCGAGCGCGTCAACCCGCCCGAGCTGTCCCCGCCCACGGGGTTCTCGCACGCCGTCGTCGCCACCGGCACCCGGGTGGTGTTCCTGGCCGGGCAGACCGCGCTCGACGCGGACGGCAAGATCACCGGCGGCACGCTGCCCGAGCAGTTCGAGCGGGCGCTCGGCAATCTGCTGGCCGCCCTGCGCGCGGCCGGCGGCACCCCCGCCGACCTGGCCCGGGTCACCGTCTACGCCACCGACGTGGCCGACTACCGCGCCCACGCCCCGGAACTGGGCCGCCGCTGGCGGGAGCTGGCCGGCCGCGACTACCCGGCGATGGCCGTCGTACAGGTCGTACGACTGTGGGACGAGCAGGCGTTCGTGGAGCTGGACGGGTTCGCCGTGCTGCCGTGAGCCGGCCGCGGCCGCGTGACGCGCCACCGAAGGGGTGACGGTCACGCCCGGCGGACCGGACGCCCGGTACCAGTGGAGCACTCGATCCCCTGGAACCGGGAGGTATCCCATGTCCGTTCGCCCCGCTCTCGCCTCGGCCCTCGGCGCGGCCGCCCTGCTGTGCGCCGCCGTCGGCCCGGCCGCCGCCGACACCGGCGAGACGATCACCGTCGACCCCACCGGCCGGATCGCCGCCGACGGCACGGTCACCCTGTCCGGCAGCTACCGCTGTCTGCCCGGCACCTCCGTGGTGTTCGTCAGCTCCTCGGTCAGCCAGGGCGACTCGCGCGTCAAGCACGGCGTCGGCGGCAGCACCGCCCAGTGCGACGGCGCCGAGCACCGCTGGGAGAACAGCGGCAAGGTCACCTCCGAGGCGCTCAAGGCGGGCGCCGCCCATGTCCAGGCCACCCTGATGGAGCTGCGCCCCTCGGGCATCGTGGTGCTGCCGGCCTTCCACGCGGTCCAGGACCAGGACATCACCCTCACCCAGGCGTGAGGCGCGCCGGCGCCGGACGGACTGCGGCCGAGCGGCCCGGGCGTGGCCGCTCGGCGTGAACACGGGGGAGCTGCGCGCGGGGCGCGGCCGTCAGGCGCCGTGGGTCATCACATCGTCCGAGCAGGTGATGTGGAGCGTCAGGTCGGCCGGGCCCGCCTCGTGCTTCGCGCCGGCGCGCCGCGGGTGCCACCAGGTCGTCTTGTGCACGGCGACGATCCAGCCGGTGGCGGTGTCGTTCGGCCGGTTCTCCAGCACGTCGGCGGGCTCGTCGGACAGCGTGGTGTCCGGCTTGGACGCGCTGAGCGAGTAGCCGCCGCCGTAGACGTGCTGCATGGCGGGGCAGAACAGCTCGTGCCGGGTGCCGTCGGCGCCGCCACGCAGGACCGGGCCGGTGATCTCCCGCGGCGGCTGCGGCGGGTCCGCGGCCAGGGCCGGGGCGGCGGCACAGCCGAGCAGGGCGAGCGCCGCCGCGGCGGCGAGTGAGGCGCGTGGTGCGGTCATGCGGGGACTCCTCGAAGGAAGGGACAGGGCCCGACCATTGGATCCGCGTGTTCCGACGCCCGCCACGCCGGACACGCAGCGTTACGGCCTATCGGGGTAAAACGGTCAATCTTTCGAGATGATGAATGCTGTTCGCTACGGTGTGTGATTAACTGCGGCTATTCCGTCACTCTACGTGGTCGCCCCTCGCTGCTCCGTGCCGCCCGGCGCCCCGTGTTCCCCCGAGGAGTCCCATGTCCCGCAGAGGGATCCCCCGCAGCAGAAGATGGACGTTCGCGGCCGGCTGCGCCGCGCTCGTCCTGTCCGTCACCGCGCCCGCCGCACTCGGCTCCACACCGCACGGGAACCGCGGCTTCGACCCCTACCCCGGCGGGGTGCCCATCAGCCGCGCCCAGCTCGCCAAGGAGGTGCGCCCGGACGAGGTGAGGGCCTTCGGCCGGGCCCGCGCCGAGCAGCTGGCCCGGGACCGCATCGGCCTGGCCGCCGTCGACCGCGGCTACCCCCAGCCGCTGCGCAACCGCAGCCTGAAGGAGCACACCGACTCGCAGGCCGCGCACAACGCGGCCTTCGCGGCCAGCCAGTCGGGCAAGTTCGCCCAGTACATCTCCAGCCCCGACTTCGGCGACCACGTCGCCCTGCTGCCCACCGGCAAGGTGCTGCTCTTCTCCTTCGAGTCCGTCGAGGACAGCCCGAACAAGGAGACCGCGCCCACCGAGGTCATCGGCCGGGACAATGCGGGCCGCGCCTACGTCTGGACCCCGCCCACCGACGACAAGGGCACCGGCACCTTCAAGGCCGTACCGCCGCCCGTGGTCACCATGGACGACGGTCTGGACGAGCCCCGGCCCGCGCCGATCTTCTGCGCGGGCCACGCCTATCTGCCCAACGGCATGGTCGGCATCTTCGGCGGCAACCTCGGCGGCAACCACGGCACCGGCGCCCATCTCGCGCTCGTCTTCGACCCCTGGACCGAGACCTGGCACAGCCAGCAGGACATGGCCGAGGGCCGCTGGTACCCCTCCGTGGTGACCGGCGCCGACGGCCGGCAGTTCATCACCT
This sequence comes from Streptomyces sp. NPDC001606, assembly GCF_053596835.1. Lineage (NCBI taxonomy): Bacteria > Bacillati > Actinomycetota > Actinomycetes > Kitasatosporales > Streptomycetaceae > Streptomyces > Streptomyces sp. NPDC001606. The sequence continues at coordinate 12,423 of NZ_JBSFHC010000014.1, read as the reverse complement.
CCGGCCACGGCGACCTCGGCTGGGGCAAGCTGTCCAAGTCCATCGAGCGCTTCCCCGCCAAGAACTCCACGGTGTCCTACGACAAGAGCGATGCCCCGGACCACCGCTCGCTCGACAAGTGGCCGATCAACGCCGACTACTCGACGGACTACCCGCATCTGTTCTCGCTGCGGGACGGCAGGATCTACGGCTTCGGGCGCAACTACGACGAGCAGTTCTCCTTCGACCCGGTGAACGAGACCAGCCAGCCGCTGCGCAGCCGCCCCGACGGCGGCATGCGCAACTACGGCTCCGCGGTGGCCCTGCCCAACCCCACCCCCGGCCAGGGCCCCGACTCGGTGCTGATCCTCGGCGGCGACCGCAACAACCCCAAGACGTACAAGTTCTCCGGCGGCCAGTGGACCGAGCAGAGTGCACGCCACATGGGCCGCACCCAGGACGACACCCTGATCTTCCCCGACGGACGGCTCTTCACCGTCAACGGCGGCTTCGACATCCGCGACTACGGCAACGGCCAGTACAACCCCAACGCCGACGACACGTGGCGGGACACCGAGATCCGCGGCGCCGACGGCTCCTGGCGGCTCGGCCCGCAGCAGCGGCTGCCGCGCGGCTACCACTCCAACGCGGTGATCCTGCCCGACGGCCGCATCATGATCACCGGCGACGAGCTCCAGGAGATCGCCAACAACCCCGACATCAAGTCCGGGCAGAACGGCACCATCGAGATCTACGAGCCGCCCTATCTGCACCAGGGCGGCACCCGGCCCGACCTGGCCCATGTGCCGCGCGGCGCGGTGGGCTACGACGACACCTTCGACGTCGACTCCTTCACGCCGGACCGGATCGACAAGGCCGTGCTGATGGCGCCCATCACCTCCACCCACTCGGTGGACACCAGCCAGCGCCGCATCGAGCTGGAGATCACCAAGCGGGCCGGCAACACCCTGCGGCTGCGGTCTCCGCAGTCCGCCAAGGACGCCCCGCCCGGGTACTACCTGCTCTTCCTCCTCGACGACCGGGGCGTGCCCAGCATCGCCAAGTGGGTGCAGCTGCGCCCCGGAGCCTGACCCCCCAAGGCCGTCCCCTGCCGCCGGGTCTCCGGGCGGCCCCGCCCACGGGCCGCCCGGGACCCGTCCGGTCATCCCCGTCCCGTCCCCGCACATCCCAAGGGAGACCCTCGTGTCGCTACGCGACAGCACCGAGATCCAGGGCGACATCCTCGCCGGCTTCAAGAAGGACCACATGACCCTGCTGTTCCTCCGGTTCGGCGATCCCGCCGCCGCCCGGAGCTGGCTGGCGAACCTGGTCCCGAACCTGGCCACCACCCAGGAGGTCGCCGCCTTCAACGCCAGGTTCAGCGCGGCCCGCCAGAACTCCATGGGCGACGACCCCGCGAACCTCACCGCCACCTGGCTGGGCCTCAGCCTCACCTACCCGGGGCTGACGGTCCTCACCGGCAAGCAGGACCTGCTGCCCGAGAACAGGGGCCGCGGCACCATCGGCGCCTATGTCCAGGGCGCCGCCTTCCGCGCGGACGTCCTCGGCGACGTCGACGACAACGCCCCCGACCGCTGGCTGTTCGGCGCCGACCACAACCAGGTCACGCACGCGGTGCTCACCGTCGCCGCCGACCGGGAGAGCGACCTGAGCCAGGAGCTGAACCGCCAGCTGGACGCCGCCTCCCAGGCCGGGATCAGCATCTCCCACGCCCAGCCCGGGAACACGCTGCCCCGCCCGCGCCGCGGCCGGGAGCACTTCGGCTTCAAGGACGGCGTCAGCGAACCGTCCGTGGCCGACTTCGACGAGCACCCGGAGGAGGGCGCCCGGCTCATCCCCGCCGACCTGTTCGTCCTCGGCGCGAGCGGCGGGCCGCTGCCGGAGGGCGTACCCGAGTGGATGCGCAACGGCTCCTTCCAGGTGGTACGGCGGCTCGGCCAGGACGTGCCCGGCTGGTGGGCGCAGGTCGGCGCCGAGCTGCGGCGGCTGAAGGACGCGAAGGCGGTGCCGGCCGACACCAAGAGCGAGTGGCTCGCCTCCCGCCTGGTCGGGCGGTGGCGGTGCGGTGCCTCGGTCGCCAACCACCCGGAGCTGAGGGAAGACCCGAACATCGAGCCGGACAACGTCATCAGCTACAAGAACGACCCCGACGGGGTGATCACCCCGCTCTTCTCCCATCTGCGCAAGACCAATCCGCGCGACGGGCTCATCGACGAGGTGCCGATCAAGGAGGAGCAGCTCGACCCGCGGCGCATCATCCGCCGGGGCATCCCCTACGGCGCCCCGTTCGATCCCACCTCCCCGCAGGGCGGCCCCGACGAGTCCCGCGGCCTGGTCTTCGTCTGCTACCAGGCCGACCTGGTCCGGCAGTTCGAGTTCATGCAGCGCAACTGGGTCAACACCCCCGACTTCCCGCCCAACCGCGACCCGATGCCCGGCCCGGACCCGATGGTCGCCGGCAAGCTGAGCAGGATCGGGGACGGTGACGTCACCTTCGAGACGGACAACGCACTGGGGCGCAAGACCACCACGCTGAACTTCCAGCCCTTCGTGAACACCGAGGGCTCGGTCTACGCCTTCACCCCCTCGCTGTCCACCCTGCGCAAGCTCGGCGAGGGTCGGCTGGACGGCGCGGCGGTGGCCGGCGGCACCGGTCAGAGCACCGCCCAGCAGACCACCTCGGGCGGACAGCGGCAGCCGGCGGTGCAGCCCGGCCCCGTCGACGAGATCCTGCCGCGGCCCGGCGTGCCCGGCCAGCACTGGGTCTTCTCCGGCCGCACGGTCCGCGTCGTCAGCATCGGCGAGTCGGAGGTGGAGCCGCTGACCACCGGCCCCGACGACGGCCTGGGCATCGGCCTCGGCGACGCCGTCGGCCTGGACACCTGGCCCGCGCTCCAGGGCGTGGAGCGGGTCGACGCCATCTGGCCGGTGCCGGACGAGCAGGACCTGAACGGCGAGAGCCGCTACTGGCTCTTCCACACGAGGAAGGACGGCAGCCAGGTCTACCGGTCCATCCACATCGCCCACAACAGCCGCAACACCAGCCGCATCAGCGGCGGCGACAGGCCCCTGGCCGGCAACTGGAACACCCTCGGCGACGTCACCCGGGTCGACGCGGTGCTGCCCGTCCCGGACATGCAGCACGTCAGTGGCAAGTCACAGTACTGGCTGTTCCACACCACCGCGCAGGGCCAGCGGTACCGGCTGGTCTCGGTCGCCGAGGCGCCGGGCCACCCGGACAGCCTCGACCGCAGCGACCGCGACCTGGGCCGCTGGAGGTCGCTGAACGGCGTCACGGCGGTGGACGCGTTCCGGTTCGTTCCCGGCCGTGAGCGGTCCGGCGGCAGGACCCTGTGCTGGGTCCAGCACGACGGCGGAAAGTACCGCACCATCTCCATCGCCGACGGCTCCGGCCACCAGGACGACCTCGTCCGGGACTCCCGGCCGAACTCGCCCTGGCACCGCCGGGGCTGAGACGTGGGTGGTCAGCCCTGCGCCGGCCGGCGCAGGGCGGCCACGAACTTGTACCGGGAACCCCGGTACACCGAGCGCACCCACTCCACCGGGGAGCCCGCCGCGTCCCGCGAGTGCCGGGACAGCAGCAGCATCGGCAGCCCCACGTCGGTGCCGAGCAACTGCGCCTCGCGCGGGGTGGACAGCGAGGTCTCGATCGTCTCGTCGGCCTCCGCCAGCCGGACGCCGTACACCTCGGCGAGCGCCGTGTACAGCGAGGGGCGGCCGGCCAGCGACTCGCGCAGGCCGGGGAAGCGCCGTACGGACAGATGCGTCGTCTCGATCGCCATGGGGGCGCCGCTGGCCAGCCGCAGCCGCTCGATGCGCAGCACCCGCTCGCCGATCGCGATGCCGAGCAGGCCCGCCAGCCGCTGGTCCGCCGGGATCTCGCCGATGTCCAGCGTCTGCGAGGCGGGGGTGAGGCCCTGGGCGCGCATGTCCTCGGTGTGCGAGGTCAGCTGGAGCGTGCGGTACAGCTTGGGCTGGGCGACGAAGGTGCCCTTGCCCTGGATCCGGTCCAGCCGGCCCTCGCCGACCAGCTCCTGGAGCGCCTGCCGCACGGTGGTCCGGGAGGTGTTGAAGCGCACCGCCAGCAGCCGCTCCGCCGGCATGGCCGAGCCGGGCTCCAGTACGTCGGCCATGGCCAGCACCTGCTGTTTGATCCGGTAGTACTTCGGCACGCGCGCGGTGCGGCCGGACGACCCGCTGAGCTGCTGGGCGCCGCTGACGTCGGTGGTCATGCCCTGCCTTCCCGGCTGTGTGGGTGGTCTCCCGTTATAGCGATCTCCCGCGTATTGGTCTAGTCCAACGGGAGAAGCCCGGCAAAAGGGGATGGACGCCTTCCGGTGTCTATCTCGTAACGGCCATCCCCGGCTTGCGGAACGACCCTTGACACCCCGAAAGGTCTAGGCCAAGCTCCACCGTACTGGTCTACACCATTAGTGGCCAGGTCCCGAGCCCTACGTGCAACAGCGTCGTACGCAGGTCACCGCCGAGGGCGTGGGGGGTTAGTGGCATCCCTGAGGAGGGTGGCGTGAAGCGCAAGCTTGCGGCCGCGATCGTGATCGCGGGCATGATGGTCTCCGTTGCGGCGTGTGGCGGGGGCAAGAGCGGCGACAGCGGCAAGGACGCGGGACCGGACAGCTGGAAGGGGCAGACCCTGACGGTCTGGACCATGGACGGCTCGGCGCCGCCGCAGTGGTCCAAGGACGTCCAGGCCGCCTTCGAGAAGAAGACCGGCGCCAAGCTGAAGTTCGAGATCCAGAAGTGGGACGGGATCCAGCAGAAGATCACCACCGCCCTCTCCGAGTCCAACCCGCCGGACGTCCTCGAGGTCGGCAACACCCAGACCCCCGCCTACGCGGCCACCGGCGGCCTCGCCGACCTGGGCGACGTGAAGAAGGCGATCGGCGCCGACTGGTCGCCCTCGGTCTCCCAGTCCTCCGTCTACGACGGCAAGCAGTACGGCGCCCCCTGGTACTTCGCCAACCGCGTGGTCATCTACAACAAGAAGATCTGGGCGCAGGCCGGCATCAAGAACACCCCGAAGACCCGGGACGAGTTCTTCAAGGACCTCGACACCATCGGCAAGAAGACCGACGCCGAGCCGCTCTACCTGCCCGGCCAGAACTGGTACTTCCTGGACGGCCTGATCATCGGCCAGGGCGGTGACCTGGTGAAGAAGCAGGGCGACACATACGTCTCCAACCTGGCCGACCCCAAGGTCTCCGCCGCCATGGAGCTGTACAAGAAGTACGCCTCCTACTCCAAGGCCCCCAAGGACAAGGACGAGGCCACCCCGCAGCAGGCGACCATCTTCGCCAAGGGCAAGACCGGCGCGTTCATCGGCATGGGCTGGGAGGCCGGCACCGCGATCCAGGCCAACAAGGCCATCGAGAAGGACCTCGGCTACTTCACCATCCCCGGCGCCACCGCCGACAAGCCCGAGGGCGTCTTCCTCGGCGGCTCCAACCTGGCCGTCGCCCAGAACAGCCAGAAGCAGTCGCTGGCCAAGGAGTTCCTGAAGATCGCCCTGTCCGACCAGTACGAGGGCGAACTGGCCAAGCTCAACGGCGTCATCCCGAACAAGCAGTCCCTGGAGAGCAACCTCAAGGGCAACGGCGCCGCCGAGGCGGCCGCGCCCGGCGCCGCGGTCGGCGGCACCACCCCGCTGATCCCCGAGTGGGCCGCGGTGGAGAACACCCCGAACCCGATCAAGTCGTACATGACGGCCGTCCTGAACGGTAAGTCCCCGGCGGCCGCCGCCAAGGACGTCCAGGGCGAGATCGACAAGCGCCTGGCCCAGAAGAACTAGACCCATGCCGGGGGCGTGCCGTGTGCACGCCCCCGGTGCCGATGTGTCGTTCGTACGGCCACGGAAGAGATGGCAACTCATGTCAGTGCAGACCCAAGGCACGGACACGGCCGGGGAGCCCGCTGTCCGCAAGCCCCGGATACCCGGGCCGCCGCGGGGTGCGGACCGCGCGACCGGGCCCCTGTCCCGTCGCGGTGCCACCGCCCCCTACCTCCTCCTGCTGCCCGCCCTGCTGGCCACCCTGGTGCTGCTCGGCTGGCCCCTGGTCAAGAACGGCATGCTGTCGTTCCAGAACCTCAACCCGCGGCAGCTCATCCAGCACCTCACCGAGTGGAACGGCGTCGACAACTACACGGAGGTCCTGACCGGAGGGGACTTCTGGAAGGTCGTCGAGCGCTCGGTGCTCTTCACCGCCGTCAACGTCGCCCTGATCATGCTGGCCGGCACCCTGATCGGGCTGCTCCTCACCCGCCTCGGCAAGAGGATGCGCCTCACCCTCATGGCGGCCCTGGTCCTCGCCTGGGCGATGCCCGTCATCGCGGCCACCACCGTCTACCAGTGGCTGTTCGCCCAGCGCTTCGGCGTCGTCAACTGGGTGCTGGACAAGCTGGGCTGGCACTCCATGGCCGACTACAACTGGCTCGGCACCCAGTTCTCCACCTTCTCCGTGATCACCCTGCTCCTCGTCTGGGGCTCGGTCCCGTTCGTCGCGATCAACCTGTACGCGGCGACCACCACCATCCCCAAGGAGCTGTACGAGGCGGCCGCCCTCGACGGCGCCGGCGGCTGGCAGAGCTTCACCTCCGTGACCCTGCCCTTCCTCAGGCCGTTCCTGTACTCCACGACCTTCCTCGAGGTCATCTGGATCTTCAAGGCGTTCCCGCAGCTCTTCGCGATGAACGAGGGCGGCCCGGACCGCCTCACCGAGACCCTGCCGATCTACGCCTACGTCGAGGGCGTCGGCAACCAGCACTTCGGGGTCGGCGCGGCGATCTCCTTCCTGACCATCCTGGTGCTGCTCGTCCTCACCTCGTACTACCTGCGTATGGTGCTCAAGCAAGAGGAGGACGAGCTGTGAAGCGCTCGCTCTTCGGCCGGATCTGGCCCAACGCGACCGCCGTCGTCCTCTTCGCCGGCTTCGTGTTCCCCGTGTACTGGATGTTCGCCACGGCCTTCAAACCGACCGGCGACATCATCGCCGAGAACCCGGTGTGGTTCCCGACCGACGTCACCCTCGGCCACTTCAAGAAGGCCGTGCACGCCGACCACTTCTGGACCCTGGTCGCCAACTCCGTCACCGTGACGCTCTGTTCGGTGCTGTTCTCGCTCGTCATCGCCCTGTTCGCGGCCTTCGCCCTGGCCCGCATGCGGTTCCGGGGGCGGCGCGGGCTCATCGTGACCTTCATGCTGGCGCAGATGGCCCCCTGGGAAGTCATGATCATCGCCATCTACATGATCGTCCGCGACGACGACATGCTGGACAGCCTGATCCCGCTCACCGTCTTCTACACGATGATGGTGCTCCCGCTGACCATCCTGACGCTCCGCGGCTATGTCGCCGCCGTGCCCAAGGAGCTGGAGGAGTCCGCGATGGTCGACGGCTGCACCCGCGTCCAGGCCTTCGCCAAGGTGATCTTCCCGCTGCTCGCGCCCGGCCTGATGGCCACCTCGCTGTTCGGCTTCATCACCGCCTGGAACGAGTTCCCGCTGGTCCTGATCCTCAACAAGGACATCGAGAAGCAGACCCTGCCGCTGTGGCTGTCCCAGTTCCAGACCGCCTTCGGCGACGACTGGGGTGCCACCATGGCCGCCTCGTCCCTGTTCGCGCTGCCCATCCTGATCCTCTTCATCTTCCTGCAACGCAAGGCTGTCAGCGGTCTGACCGACGGCGCCGTGAAGGGATGACACCGCCGATGACCACACTCGCCACCGCGTCCGGCAGCGGCTCCGCCGCGGGCGACACCCTCGCCCGGGACGCCCTCGCGGTGCTCCAGCCCGGGTTCGACGGCACCACCGCGCCCGACTGGGTGCGCCGCCGCATCGGCGAGGGCCTCGCCTCCGTCGCCCTGTTCGGCCGCAACGTCCACAGCGAGGCCCAAGTCACCGCGCTCACCGCCCAGTTGCGCGCCGAACGGAACGACCTGCTGGTCGCCATCGACGAGGAGAGCGGCGACGTCACCCGCCTCGACGTCCGCACCGGCTCCGCCTTCCCCGGCAACCACGCCCTCGGCGCCGTCGACGACCCCGCCCTCACCCGCGCCGTCTCCCGCGAACTCGGCCGCCGCCTGGCCGCCTGCGGCGTCAACTTCGACTGGGCGCCCTCCGCCGACGTCAACGCCAACCCCGACAACCCCGTCATCGGCGTACGCTCCTTCGGCGCCTCCCCGGACCTGGCCGCCCGGCACACCGCCGCCTGGGTCGAGGGCCTCCAGTCCACCGGCGTCGCCGCCTGCACCAAGCACTTCCCCGGCCACGGCGACACCAACGTCGACTCCCACCACGCCGTGCCCCGCATCGACGCCGACGCCGACACCCTCCTCGCCCGCGAACTGCCCCCGTTCCGCGCGGCCATCGCGGCCGGCACCCGGGCGATCATGAGCGCGCACATCCTCGTCCCGGCCCTCGACCCGGACCGGCCCGGCACCCTCTCCGCCCGCATCCTCACCGAGCTGCTGCGCGGCGAACTCGGCTACCAGGGCCTGATCGTCACCGACGGCATGGAGATGCGCGCCATCTCCGGCACCTACGGGCTGGAGAACGGCGTCGTCCTCGCCCTCGCCGCCGGCGCCGACGCCATCTGCGTCGGCGGCGGACTCTGCGACGAGGGCACCGTGCTGAAGCTGCGCGACGCGCTCGTGGCCGCCGTACGCTCCGGCGAACTCCCCGAGGAACGGCTGGCCGACGCCGCCGCCCGGGTCCGCGACCTGGCGCGCTGGACCGCCGGGGCGCGCGGCGCCGCCGCCGAGGCCGCCCCCGACCCCGCGGTCGGCCTCATCGCCGCCCGCCGCGCCCTGACCGTCACCCGGGCCGGGTCCGGCGTCCCCGCCCCGCTGACCGAACCGGTGTACGTCGCCCGGTTCGACCCGGAGCCCAACATCGCCGTCGGCGACGAGACCCCGTGGGGCCCGGCCGCCGAACTGCGCCGGCTGCTGCCGGGCACCACCGCCGGCTCCTTCACGGGCGACGGCGCGGGCAGCGCCGCGCTCGCCGCGGCCGCCGGCCGCCGGATCGTCGCCGTGGTCCGCGACGAGCACCGGCACCCCTGGATGGGCGCCGCCCTCGACACCCTGCTCACCGCCCGCCCCGACACCATCGTGGTCGAGATGGGCCTGCCCCAGGCCCCGCCCCGCGGCGCCCTGCACATCGCGACATACGGCGCGGCCCGCGTCTGCGGAGTGGCGGCGGCGGAGGCCGTCCTCGCGGGCTGACCCGCACCCCGACCCGCCCGCGTCCCGGCCGAACACCGGCGCGGGCGGCCCCGCATTCCCGTTCCCCAGGGGGATCTGAACGCTCGACTCCTGAAGCGGTACGGCAGTCCGGGCGCGCAGCTCAGGCCTGCTGCGCCCGGAGCAGTGCCTCTGCCTCGGCGACGGCCCGCTCCGAGTCCTCGGTCAGCCGTCCGTCCGCGTCGGTGACCGGGCACGTCATGACCCGGACGGCGAGGCCGTCGAGGGCGACCATCGCCGCCACCTCCGCACGCCCCCGGGAGTCGTATCGGGTGAAGTCGTCGCACGCATCCACCAGCGCGGTGACGGACGGCAGCCGACTCACCAGCTCGGACCTGAGTTCCTCCAGGAGGCGCTGCATGTCCTTGCTGCGCTCCAGCAGCGCGGGCGCCTCGTCCTGCCGCTCCTGCGTCCTCGCCTCGCGCCGCTCCAGGTCTCGCGCCTTCTTCTGCTGGCTGTCCCCGAGCGTATGGACCTGCCATGCCGCGATGGCTCCCCGCGTGAGGTCGGCCGACGTCGCCTGGATCCCGGCCAGCACCCTTTTCCCGGCCTCCCTCCCACCTCCGCCCGAGGCGACGGATCCGAGGCCGAACCACGCTTCCGTGGCGTTGCGGGCCGCTGCCCCGCGCAGTGACCTGATCGCCTTGCCGGTGGAGGCGGAGCCGAATGCCTGCACCGCGCGATAGGGGCCTGCCTTGGCGGCGTGACCGACGACCACCGGGACGACGACCAGCATCGCGGTGCCTGCCAGCACCCGGACGGCGGGTGGCACGGTGAACCCGCGCGGCTGGGAAGATGCGCTGCCCGCCGGGTCGCCGAGGGCCGGCTCCTCGACCGGGGCGAGTTCGGCCGGATCGGCGTGTTGGAGACGCCGATAGAGGGCCCGGAACGGCGCGAGGGCCTCGTCGTGGAGCGCCTGCCGCGCCTCCAGCAGGGCGGCGTTCTGCTCGGCGGCGCGCCGGTCGAGTTCCTCCTCGCACGCGAGCAGACGCTTGTGCCGTTGCCGGTTCGTGCCCACGAGCCTGACGGTGTCGACTACCTCGGTGATCACACTGCCCCCCTGTCCTCGGTGCGCAGATCTTAGTGCCGCAGCAGACCGATTCGCGTCATACGACGATGAATCGCCGTGAAAGCAGGGCGAGTTGCGCGCACGACCCGTGCCGCGGAGGGTGAAGTCACTCCAATGGAGTAGCCAACCCCCTCCTATGGAGCCGCAAAGAAATCCCTCCGGCACTGCCGGTTGGCGCGGCACGGAACTATGGTCCTCTCGCGCCCCGCCATGTCATGTTCATCGCCATCCGGGGTCGCGTACGACGCTCTTGACTGCGCGGTTCCACCGCCGCTACGCGCGTCACGGGCCTGCCCATCCAGTGCGAATCCCCACGTCAACCGGAGGCAGCACCCCATGCGTGAGTCACGCCTGAGCAAGCGGAGACGGAGTCTGCGAAGGCTCCTCGCCGTCTCCTTCCCCGCGCTCGCCCTCACCGTCGCCGGGCTCGTCGCGGCGCCGACCGCCGGCGCCCAGCCCACCGCGGCCCACCCGCACACCTCCAAGGTCACGCAGAACAGCAAGGCGTTGACCGCACCCGAGCGGCAGACCTACCACTCGACCGGCAGGGCCGGCCAGAAGGTGCCCACCCAGCACCTGTGTGCCACCGCCGAGCCGGGTCACGCGTCCTGCTTCGCGCAGCGCCGCACCGACATCAAGCAGCGCCTGGCCAACGCCGTCGCGGCCGCCACGCCCTCCGGCCTCTCCCCGGCCAACCTGCACAGCGCCTACAACCTGCCCACCACGGGCGGCTCGGGCATGACGGTCGCCATCGTGGACGCGTACAACGACCCGAACGCCGAGTCGGACCTCGCCACTTACCGTTCCACCTACGGCCTGTCCGCCTGCACCAAGGCCAACGGCTGCTTCAAGCAGGTCAGCCAGACCGGTTCCACCACCTCGCTGCCGACCAACGACAGCGGCTGGGCCGGCGAGGAAGCGCTGGACATCGACATGGTCAGCGCCGTCTGCCCGAACTGCAACATCATCCTGGTCGAGGCCAACTCCGCCACCGACGCCGACCTCGGCATCGCCGAGAACGAGGCCGTCGCGCTGGGCGCAAAGGTCGTCTCCAACAGCTGGGGCGGCTCCGAGGACGCCTCCCAGACGACGTCGGACACCCAGTACTTCAAGCACCCGGGCGTGGCCATCACCGTCTCCTCTGGTGACTCTGCCTACGGCGCCGAGTACCCGGCGACCTCGCAGTACGTGACCGCCGTGGGCGGCACCGCCCTCACCACCTCGTCCAACTCCCGTGGCTGGAGCGAGTCCGTCTGGAAGACCAGCTCCACCGAGGGCACCGGCTCCGGCTGCTCCGCCTACGACGCCAAGCCGAGCTGGCAGACCGACACCGGCTGCTCCAAGCGCATGGAGGCCGACGTCTCCGCGGTCGCCGACCCGGCCACCGGTGTGGCGGTCTACGACACCTACGGTGGCTCCGGCTGGGCGGTCTACGGCGGCACCAGCGCCTCCGCCCCGATCGTCGCCGGCGTCTACGCCCTGGCGGGGACCCCGGGCTCGACCGACTACCCGGCGAAGTACCCGTACCAGCACACCGGCAACCTGTACGACGTCACCAGCGGCAACAACGGCAGCTGCTCCCCGTCGTACTTCTGCACCGCGGGCACCGGCTATGACGGTCCGACCGGCTGGGGCACCCCGAACGGCACCGCCGCCTTCACCTCCGGCTCCACCGGCGGCAACACGGTGACGGTCACCAACCCCGGCAGCCAGTCCACCACGACCGGCGGCTCGGTCAGCCTCCAGATCAAGGCCACCGACAGCGCGGGCGCGGCCCTGACCTACAGTGCCACCGGCCTGCCGACCGGGCTGTCCATCAACAGCTCCACCGGTCTGATCTCCGGCACCGCCTCCACCGCGGGCACCTACCAGGTCACGGTCACCGCGAAGGACTCCACCGGCGCGACCGGTTCGACCTCCTTCACCTGGACCGTCGGCTCCGGCGGTGGCGGCGGCTGCACCTCCACCCAGCTGCTGGCCAACCCGGGCTTCGAGTCGGGCAGCACCGGCTGGACCGCCACCAGCGGGGTCATCACCAACGACACCGGTGAGGCGGCCCACGGCGGCTCCTACAAGGCCTG
>NZ_JBSFHC010000013.1:231566-234272 GCF_053596835.1 Streptomyces sp. NPDC001606 | reverse complement strand
GGCGTTGATTTTTGGCACGCTGTTGAGTTCTCAAGGAACGGTCGCTTCCTTTGTACTCACCCTCTCGGGCTTTCCTCCGGGCGCTTCCCTTCGGTCTTGCGTTTCCGACTCTATCAGATCTTTTCTGACCCGATTCCCGGTCGGCGGGGGTTGTCTTTCCGGCCGTTGCGGGCCGTTCCGACGAGTGAGACTCTAGCGGATTCCCGGCCCCAGAGCTAATCGGGGGCCGTGTCCTTTCGGACGCGGATTCCTCATTCCGCAAATACACACGCCGAAGCACACGACGACGTGTCGCCGATTCTTGGCTGTACTTGAGGGATGGCTCTCCGGGGCCGACCAGGGGCAGCGCCTCACACCGGAAAACCCGAAGAACTTTACGGGTCCGAATGGGGGATGTCAAACGGCGGCTGCGGCCGGTCAGGGGCCCGGTCGGCCCGCTCGGCCGGGCCGGGGCGGCCGGCGCTCGACCGGGCCCCGACCGGCGACGGGCTGACATGGCGTCGGAAACGCCGCAGCGCCCGCGCCGGCCGAAGCCGAAGCGGGCGCTGCGCAGCAGGTCAGAGGCCGTATGGCTCGCCTGCGGACGGTAGGCCCTGTGGGACTCGAACCCACAACCAATGGATTAAAAGTCCACTGCTCTGCCAATTGAGCTAAGGGCCCAGCGTTGTTGCCTGTCCGAGCATAGCGGGACCGGGCCGGGTCTCCGATCGAGTATCGGCGACCCGGCCGCGTCGGACGGGACCTCGGGTCCGCTTCCGTCACTTCCCGGCCAGGTCGGGGGCGGCCGCGGGGGCGGGCCGGAGGAACCAGTGCCGGGCCGATGCCCCCCACCAGACCGCCGCGAAGCCCAGGACGACCAGGACGGCGACGGGGGCGTAGTTGAAGGTCTTCCAGGTGACCGGGGAGACCTGCGGAAGCATGAAGAGGACCGTGATCGCCAGGACCCAGAGCACGGAGACCACCCCGACGGGGACCGACCAGCGGCCCAGGTGCCAGGGGCCGCGGGCAAAGGCGGTGCCCTTGCGGACCCGGAGGTAGGTCGGGATGACGTACGCGATGTAGAGGCCGATCACGGCGATCGAGGTCACCGCCGCGTAGGCCGTCGTATTGATCAGGTAGGGCAGGCCGAGCACGAGGGCGGCGAGCGCTGCCAGCCAGACGGCCGCGACCGGGGTACGGGTGCGCGGGCTGACCGTCTGCCAGAGGCGGGAGAAGGGCAGCGCGCCGTCGCGGGAGAAGGCGTAGATCATGCGGCTGTTGGCGGTGACGGAGGCCATCCCGCAGAAGAGCTGGGCGCCGATCACCACCAGGAGCAGCAGTTTGCCGGTCGTGGCGCCGAGCGCGTCCAGGAGGATCTGGGCCGGGGGCGCGCCGGTGGGGGACGCGACTTCACGGTCGTAGGACTGGATGGCGAAGGTGAAGCCGAGGAGCAGGACGAAGCCCGCGATCCACGAGGTCCAGATGGAGCGGACGATGCCGCGCGGGCCGGCCGTGGCCGCGGCGTGGGTCTCCTCCGTCATATGGGCGGAGGCGTCGTACCCGGTGAAGGTGTACTGCGCCATGAGGAGGCCGAGGAGGACGACGTACGGGCCGCTGCCCCAGCCCGTCTCGTTGACGAAGTGCGTGAACACGAAGGACGCGGACCGGTGGTGGTCGGGGACGAAGGCGAGCGCGCCGACGATGACGGTGACGCCCAGCACGTGCCACCACACGCTCACGTCGTTGAGGAACGCGACGATCCGCACGCCGAAGGTGTTCAGCAGGCCGTGCAGCAGCAGGATCGCGGCGAAGAGCAGGACCGTGCGGCCGGGGGTCACCGCGAAGCCGAACTGGAGGTCGAGCCAGGCGCCGAGGAAGGAAGCCGCGCCGAAGTCGACGCCCGCGGTCACCGCCACCTGGCCCAGCACGTTGAACCAGCCGGTGAACCAGGCCCAGGCCGCGGCCGACCGCGGGGGCGCCAGGCGGTGGGCCCAGAAGTAGAGGCCGGCCGAGGTCGGGTAGGCCGAGCAGATCTCGGCCATCGACAGGCCCACGGACAGGGTCATCAGTCCCACCGCCACCCAGCCCCAGGTGATGACCGCCGGGCCACCGGTGGTCATGCCGAAGAGATAGAGGGTCAGGCAGCCGGAGAGGACGGAGATGATCGTGAAGGAGACGGCGTAGTTCGAGAACGCCGACATTCGGCGGGCGAGGACCTGGGTGTAACCGAGCTGGGCCAGCCGTTCCTCGTCCGACGGCGTGTCCACTCGCGCATCTTCTGTCATGCCCCCAGCAATTCCCTCGGCGGGGACGTGACATGCGTCACTGCTGACGGAAGAAGGGCCCGTACGACCGGAGTCGTACGGGCCCTTCGTCAGGTCACTCGGCGTCAGCCGTTGCGCTTCCAGCGCGGCTTGTCGTCGCGGCGGCCGAAGGAACCGGTGCCACGGTGGTCGTCACGACGGCCGTACGGGCGCTCGTGGCCGCCGGAGCGGAAGCCCGGACGGTCGTCGCGGCGGTCGCGGTTGAACGGACGGTCGCTGCCCCGGTGCCCACCGCGCTCGTCCCGGCGGAAGCCCGGACGGTCGTCACGGCGCTCGAAGCCGCCGCGGCCACCACGGTCACCGCGCTCACCACGGTCACGGTCGAAGGAACGGCGCTCGTCGCGGTCACGGTCGAACGGACGACGCTCGTCACGACGCTCGAAACCACCGCGGCCACCACGGT